>NZ_JNIQ01000001.1:132500-482500 GCF_000702585.1 Exiguobacterium aurantiacum DSM 6208
GGTCCATAAATCCGGTCTCGTCGAACACGAGTTTCACTTGAAGGACATCGGTGCGTTCGCCTCGATTCAACGCGAGCACACGGTGTGGGACGATGCCCGCGACTTTTTCCTCGTACTCATAATACTGGGCGAAAATCTCTTTCTCGTCTTCAGCCTGCTTTTTCTTACGTGAGCGAAGGAGCGCCTCTTTCCGCACTCGGGTCCGGAGCGTTTGGCGGAGCGTCGCCTCTTCCCCCCATTCTTCACCGATAATCGATTGGACAAATGGCAAAGCCTCATCGAGCGGGACGTCTCCGGCGAGCTTCTGCGCATCTTCCAATGAATAAACGGATGGGGCGCGATACCAGTCGGCGAGCTGCTGTAGCCCTTTCTCTCTTCCTTGTTCGGCTTTTGTGCGACGCTTCGGCCGATACGGCAAGTATATGTCGTCGACTTGTTGGAGCGTCGTCGCCGCTTCGAGCGCCCGCGCGAGTTCAGGCGTCGACTTTTCGAGCTCTTCTAATTTCGCAAGCACGTCCGTCTTACGTTTGTGTAAGTTCTCTTCATATTGTACAGCGTCGAGAATCGCTTTGATTTCGACTTCGTCCAAGTTTCCGGTCATCTCTTTGCGGTAACGAGCCATGAACGGAATCGTCGCTCCGTCTGCGGCGAGTTGCCTCACCGTCTCGACTTGGCTTGCTTTCAATTTCAGTTCTTTCGCGATTTTCGTGATCAACCGAATCACTTCCTTTTCTGTTCTCTCATATTGAAGTGTAGCAAACTGACGGGGAGACGACAAAAAACGATGACTCCTCAGTCATCGTTCGAGAATACTTCGTTGAGTGGGACTTTGATGGCTTCACGCAATTTCTCAAGCGCACGTCGCTGTAAGCGGGATACGTGCATCTGCGAAATGCCGAGCAGCTCACCTGTCTCTTTTTGACTCATGTTTTTATAGTAGGCACATTCTAAAATCGCCTGTTCCCGTTCGTTCAGCACGCTGAACGCTTTTTCGAGAATGAGTCGTTGGTCGACCGACTCGTAGCCCCGCTCTTGACTCCCGACGAGGTCGAGTAGCGTGACCGTGCTTCCTTCGTTATCCGCTTCGATCGAGCTATCGACTGAGAGCGCTTGATAACTCTTACCCATCTCGAGCGTTTCGAGAATCTCTTCATCGGATACGCCGAGATGATCGGCAATCTCATCGATGCGCGGTGAGCGTTGAAGCTCGGTCGTCAACTCTTCGACCGTCTTCTTGATCTTTGGTCCGAGCTCCTTGATGCGACGTGGCACGTGGACACTCCACGTCTTGTCACGGATGAATCGCTTGATTTCACCGATGATGGTCGGGACAGCGAACGACTCGAAACTACGGCCGAATTCGGGATCGAAACGACGGAGCGCTGCGAGCAACCCGATCATCCCGACTTGGACGAGGTCATCATGGATGGCCCGGCCGCGGGAGAACTTGCGTGCAAGCGCCTCGACGAGGTCCGAGTAGCGATTGATCAAGAGCATCTGGACTTCCTCGTTCTGGTCGTCCTGCTGATAGCGTTCAATCCACTCTAATACTTCATCATCACTGTGATGGCGTTGTTGAGATTTTGCTGGCACTCTGATCCACCTCGTCCCTGTTAAGGAGTTTCGTCATCGTCACTCTGACACCGTTGTCTTTGTTGATCGAGACGTCATCCATTAACGCTTCAATAAGGAATAGACCGAGTCCTCCTTCGTGAAGCGATTCGATTTCAGCCGTCTCTTCGACCGGCGCCGCTTGGCGTTTCACATCGTCAGCGAACGTTTTGCCCGAATCTTCAATCGTCATTTCCAAACGATCCATGAATACGCCGCACGTCAGCTTCACTTCACCTTCTGCGTCATCATATGCATGTTGAACAGCGTTGCCACAAGCTTCCGAGACCGCGATTTTGATGTCTTCGATCTCGTCGTACGTATATCCCATACGATTAGCGATTCCTGACACGACTAAACGGACCACACCGACATATTCCGGTTTGGCCGGGAACGTCATCACCGTCTGTTCGATGTTACTCATTTCGTGCCACCTCTTACATTCGTGTTAATCGAGAGCAATTTGTGTAGGCCTGTCAATTCAAAGAGACGATTGACGCGGTCGGTCACACCGACGAGCGACAATTCTTTTTCATTACGTGTTGCTATTTTAAGGGCACCGACGAATACGCCGAGACCTGTTGAGTCCATATAATCCACTTCATCCAAATGAACGACGACGTTTTGCTCCGTGATTGCCGGATGCAATACTTCTTTCAGTTTGGGAGCGGTATATGTATCCACTTCTCCGGATACGTAAAGGTGTAGTTGTTCTCCAATAACTTGCTCGCGAATCGCTAAATCCATCGTTATTCCCTCCTAATGTTGCGTACAGAAAAATTGAGTACGATTAATCATATTTCCCGTATTTCAGATTATTAAACCTGTTTTTCATTATTTTTTTGAAAAAAAACCGATACCCATGTACCGGTTTTAATCATATGTAAGCTAGAGCGGGATTAATCCCATACTAATCTCTAGCGCCTTATCCACTTTGCGCATCGTCTCATCATCGAGATGAGTGACTTTATCCGTCAGACGACGCTTATCAATCGTTCGAATCTGTTCAAGCAAAATCACAGAGTCTCGTTCAAGACCGTGTTTGACTTGATACACTTCCACATGAGTCGGCAGTTTTGCTTTCTGGATCTGAGCCGTAATCGCAGCGACAATGACGGTCGGGCTAAAGCGATTGCCGATATCGTTTTGAATGACGAGGACCGGGCGAACTCCACCTTGCTCTGAACCGACTACGGGCGACAGATTCGCATAAAACACGTCACCACGCTTTACGATCACTCCGCTCACACCCCGCTTACTTGACGTAAGAGAGCATGTTCGGCTTCCGTCTCAATCATCAGCATCTCTTCTGCCATATTCAAATTAAACGCGGCCATCTCTTGATAGCCTTTCGCCAATTCTTCACGCAGTGTTTGTTGTCGATCAGCAATTTCTTTTGACAAGTACGTCACTACATCATTCAACGACAATGATTCACGATCTTTCATCGAAATCGGACCCCCATGCTGCGAGAACCGATCTGGAACGGATGCCAATGCACCCGCTGTTTGCTGTTTCAACATCTTACACCTCCAGAATCGTTTCAATGACTGGCGGAAATTTTCCCGCGTTCTTTATCAATATAACACGCGAGTTTGGGAAAATATAGAGGATTCGCGAAAGAATTCAGATAATTTCACACGTTTTCTGATTCACACATAGTGTCTCGGCAATCGGCTCGTCAATTGACAGACGACCTCGTAGTTGATCGTCTCAAGATGTGCAGCCAGTTCATCGATGGCGACCGGCCCACCGACGAGCGTCACGCCTGTGCCGACCGGAAATTCATGAGGCAACTTGATCATGAAGCGATCCATGCACACCCGCCCGACGATCGGGCAACGCACACCGTCGACATCGACGTGAAACCCGCCCGCTTTCCGGATCCAACCGTCCGCATAACCGACCGGCACTGTGCCGATCCACTCCGCTTCCGACGTCGTGTACGTCGCCCCGTAACTGATCGTCTGCCCCGCTTCGAGACGTTTCACTTGCATGAGTTTGCTCTTCAACGTGAACGCCGGTCGTAAAAACGAGTAGAACGACGCCATCTCGCTTGACGGGTAGAGCCCATAGATGGCGATACCGACACGGACAAGGTTATACGGCACATCTTCACCGGCCATGCGGATCGCACCGGCCGAGTTCGACGTGTGAATGTACTTGAAGCGTGAACCAAGACCGTCCATCAAACGATCGAAGCGGGCTTGCTGTTCATGATAGAGCGTGCTATCCGGTTCGTCGGCCGTCGCGAAATGTGTATAGATGCCTTCGATGACGAAACGGTCGTCCGCCGCCATAAGGAGCGCATCCAGTTCTTCTCTCGTTCTCAAGCCGAGACGCCCCATGCCGGTATCGACTTTGACGTGTACCGTGAGCGGGTGTTCAGTTACATATGGCTTCGCCTCTTCTAACCAGTCGGCCGAGAAGACGGACAAGATCACATCATAGGACGCAGCGACACCCGCTTGTTCAGGGAACTGTGCTTCCATGACGAGAATCGGGGCGGTGATGCCGGCCTCCCGCAACTCGATGGCTTCTTCGAGCAACGCGACCCCGAGCATCGTGGCTCCGTTGTCGAGCGCGATGTTCGCGACTTCGACGGCGCCGTGTCCGTAAGCGTTCGCTTTGACGACCGCCATGAGCGCTTGCGGGATGCGGCGCTTGATCTCGGTTACGTTGTGGGCGATCGCCGCCCGGTCGATTTCAATCCAACTTGGACGAAACATGGTGATCCCCCTCTTCGATGATGACTTGTGCCACCGCGTATCGCTCGCTGTGGCTGATGCTGACATGGATTCGCCCTGGGAAAGGCGCCGTCATCCGTGGCCGGCCCGTCTCATCTGGCAACACTTCGATCTGTTGCCACGACAAGCCGCGGGCGATACCCGTTCCGACGGCTTTGGCGTACGCTTCTTTCGCCGCGAAGCGACCAGCGACGAATTCGATGCGCCGCTCTTCCGTGTATCCGCGGGCGCGTTCCCGTTCCGACTCGGTCAAAAGCCGATCGATGAAGCGTGGTTGTTCGATCGAGCGAGCGATCCGCTCAAGCTCGACGATATCAATACCGATTCCTACAATCACAGGACACTCGCTCCTTTCCTTTTTCACTCGTTTCCTTATACAATTGGGGAAAGAGGTGATGCTATGTTTAGTCGTACTGAGAATGTTCAAACGTTCGTACGAGCCTATCCGCTCGTAACGCTGTTCATTGTAATCCAACTAGTCGTGTTTGTCATCGATTCTTTGATGCCGGGACTTCAGATCGTCGCACGGGGAGGATCGTTCCATCTCGCACTCGCAGACGGGCAGTGGTACCGTCTCCTGACGGCCAACTTCATCCATTTGGGCCTTGGCCACTTGCTGTTCAACTCGTTCGCGCTCATCATCTTCGGTCCAGCGATGGAACGAATGGTCGGGCATGTTCGCTTCGCGCTGTTTTACCTCGTCGCCGGAGCGCTCGCCAACTTGTTGACGTTCTTCACCGTGAGCCAACTGTTCTATCTTCAAGCCGGTGCTTCCGGTGCGATTTTAGCGATTCTTGGTTTCTATGTATTCATCGGACGGTTTCGTCGGACGCTCATCTATAGCCAAGACGCGCGACTCGTCTACATCTTCGTCGCCATCAGTGCCGTCTTCACGTTAATCGGTTCGAACGTCTCGCTCTGGGGGCATGTGTACGGATTCCTCGCCGGGTTCTTGCTCGCTTATCCGCTGTCGCGCTACACGGTCCCGTTCTCGCGGCCACTTCGCTACGGGAAGTATAAACCGCGTAAATATTCGCCGCCCATCATCCATACGGGTGAAGGCAAATGGATTTTCTATGTGATCATCGGACTCGCCGCCTTCGGCTTGTTCGCACGATTCTTATGACAAAAGGAGCTTCGCCAGTCGGCGAAGCTCCTTTTCATTAAGCGAGTAACGTGATCATGAGTGCTTTTTGAGCATGGAGCCGGTTCTCGGCTTGGTCGAAGACGAGCGACTGCGGGCCGTCGATGACGTTAGCCGTCACTTCTTCACCGCGGTGCGCCGGCAGACAGTGCAGGAAAATCGCTTCATCCCGCGCCGACGTCATCAACGTGTCGTTCACCTGGAACGAGGCGAAATGGGCAAGGCGCTCTTCTGCCTCATCTTCTTGCCCCATGCTCGCGAACACATCCGTGTAGACGATATCCGCTTCGATCGTCGCCTCGATCGGATCAGTGTAGAGCGTCACACTTCCCCCGGTCGTCTCGGCTAGCGCAGCCGCCTTGTTGTAGATCGTCTCATCGACCGTATAACCGTCCGGCGAGGCGATGCGGATGTGCATCCCGCTCAACGCACCGCCAAGCATGAGCGAATGGGCCATGTTGTTGCCGTCACCGATATACGTCAGCGCTTTCCCTTGGCGTGACCCGAACGTCTCCTCGATCGTCAAGAGGTCGGCGAGCACCTGACACGGGTGGTGCGTGTCCGTCAATCCGTTGATGATCGGAATCGATCCCGACGTGGCGAGCGTCTCGACCGTTTCGTGGGCGTACGTCCGGATCATGAGCGCGTCGACATAGCGGCTCATCACTTGAATTGTGTCTGTGATCGGTTCTCCACGCCCGATTTGAAGATCACTTCCGCTCAAGAAGAGCGGGTAGCCGCCGAGTTCGACGACCCCGACTTCGAACGACATGCGCGTACGGGTCGACGCCTTCTCAAACAATAAGGCGACTTTCTTCCCGGCAAGCGTCGTCCCATATGCGGCCGGATCGCGTTTCACCTCTAGCGCCAAGTGAATGAGTTCATCTAAATCCACCGGCGTCAATTCTTCGAGGGTTAACATATGCTTGAGCGTCTTTGTCGTCATAACGGTAATTCCTCCTTTTTATGCATCGCCTGTAGCGGACGGACCGGCACAGGTTTTGTGTCGACCGTCGCTTGATAATACGAGGCGAGGTGTTGTTCCGAGATGACGTGGACACCGTTTCGGACCGCAGCCTCCCGCATCATTTGTTCGGCCGGCACATGCGAGAAGAGGACGGCGACTTGTTGGAAATCGATCGTCTCTTCGAGCGGCACATTCCCGTACGTCTCCCAACCTTCGCCGTAAACGATTTGTTGTCGCGCCATCACCCGTGTCGTCGTCGCATCGTAGCAGAACCGTTCGGGGACGACTGGTACCGGACTGAATTGGAGCGTCTCTCCCGTCGAGCGCATGATCGGTCCCGTGAGCGGGTCGACGCCCGGTAGCTTCAAGCTCGAGAAAATCGGCGTCTTTACCGCATAGCCGGTGAGCGGTTTCCGCTCGTCCGGCACGACGCCTTCAAGCGCATGGCCGAGCGCGGCGCGTGTCGCCCATTCAATGAGCGGTTCATCGGTCACTTTGCTGACGATCGGGACGGTCCGTGACGCCCGCGGGTTGATTTCAAGCACGTAAATCGTGTCGTCTTTTAAGACGAACTGGATGTTGAGCGCCCCGCGATACTCGAGCGCCTGACCGATCTGTTTCGTGATCGTGTCAATCTGTCGTTGGTGTGCCTCGGACGTCTCGACCGGCGGCATGATCATCGTCGAGTCACCGGAATGAACCCCGGCCGCCTCGACCTGTTCCAAGATAGCCGGCACGTAGACGGTCTGACCGTCCGTCACGCAGTCAACCTCGAGCTCACGCCCGGCGACGTACAGGTCGACGAGGAGAGGATAAGCGAGATCCGGAGCAATTCGGGCAAGGTCTGCCTCGGACTGCAAGATGTGCATTCCTTTCCCACCGATGACGTAAGACGGCCGGACGACGCACGGGAAGCCGATGCCGTTGATCGCGGCTGTCAGTTCGGTCTCACTGCCGACTTCTTCTCCAGGGATGTGCGCCACATCGATTGCATCAAGAAACGCATAAAACCGGTCTCGGTCTTCCATCTGGTCGATGACGTCGGCCGAGGCGCCGAGCAAGTGATACCCCGCCGCCTCAAGGTCGTGCGCGAGCGCGATACCCGTCTGACCGCCGAATTGGATGAGGACGTCGCGACAGCCTTCCGCCTCGAGGACATGCGTGACGTCTTCCATCGTGAGCGGTTCGACATACAACCGGTCGGCGACCGTGAAGTCGGTCGAGACCGTCTCCGGGTTGTTGTTGATCATGATCGCCTCGATGCCTTGCTGTTGGAGCGCCCAGACGGCATGGACCGAACTGTAGTCGAACTCGATGCCTTGGCCGATGCGAATCGGACCGGCCCCGATGACAGCGACTTTCCGTGCCTGACTCGCCTTCACTTCCGTCTTCCCGTGCCATGTCCCGTAAAAGTAAGGGGTCGCACTCTCGAACTCGGCCGCGCACGTGTCGACCATATGGTAGACCGGTTGAATGCCGAACGTCGCACGCAGCTGCGTGACGTCTTGAACCGTAGCACCTGAGATGGCGGCGATTTGTTCATCGGCGAACCCGAACCGTTTCGCCTGCCACAAGTTTGGCTCCGTCAACAAGTTGTCGGATTTTGTCATCGTGACGAGCGTCTCGAGCATCGCCATGAAGTGCGGCGCGATGCCCGTCTTGTCCTCGAGTTCACTCCGCGAGGCAAGACCGCGGTCGATGAGTGCGAGACAGGCGTGCAGACGACGGTCGGTCGGGGCGAGCACTTCCTGCCACAGTTCATCCGCATCGGCTCGCTTCATCCAAGTCGGATAGAGCGGGGCCTGCTCGACCCCGGCACCACGCCACGCTTTTTGAAGCGCCTCTTCAAGTGTCTTCCCCATCGCCATGCTCTCACCCGTCGCTTTCATCTGGGGACCGAGGGCGCGGTCTGTCCCTTTGAACAAATCGAACGGGAAGCACGGCACTTTCGCGGTCACATAGTCGAGCGTCGGCTCGAAACTGGCCATCGTGCCGTTCGTCACCGGGTTCAAGCAATCATCTAACCCTTCACCGAGCGCGAGACGCGTCGCAATCTTCGCAATCGGATAACCGGTCGCTTTCGAAGCGAGCGCCGAACTCCGCGACACGCGCGGGTTCACCTCGATGACGTAGTAAGTCGGTTCAGTCGGATGGACGGCAAACTGGATGTTGCAGCCGCCGACGACACCGAGACTGGAGACGATGCGAAGCGCTGCGCTCCGTAACGTCTGGTGCATCGTATCCGACAACGTCTGGGCCGGGGCGAAAACGACCGAGTCGCCCGTGTGCACGCCGACCGGGTCGATGTTTTCCATGTTGCAGACGATGATGCACGTTCCTTTCTCGTCGCGCATCACTTCGTATTCAAACTCTTTGAAGCCGGCGATACTCTTTTCGACGAGACATTGTGAGATCGGGCTCGCCTCAAGGCCGCGCCGCGCCATCTCATAGGCGTCCGAGACGGTCGTCGCGATGCCGCCCCCCGTCCCGCCGAGCGTGAACGCCGGACGAACGATGAGCGGGACTCCAGCCGATGCGATAAACGCATCAAGCTCGTCGAGCGTCTCGATCGTCGTACTCACCGGGAGCGGTTCACCGAGTTCATGCATCTTTTGTTTGAAGCGTTCCCGGTCTTCGCCGTCACGGATCGTCTCGAGCGACGTACCGAGAAGGGCGATGCCGTGCTTCTCGAGCACCCCGGTCTCATCGAGCGCGAGCGCCAAATTGAGCGCGGTCTGTCCGCCGACGGTCGCAAGTAGGTGTGTCGGCTGTTCGGCTTCGATGATCATCCCGGCTTTTTCGAGCGTCATCGCCTCGATATATGTCTTGTCGGCCATGCCCGGGTCGGTCATGATCGTCGCCGGGTTCGAGTTGAACAAGACGACTTCACACCCGGCCTCCCGCAGCGCCTGACACGCTTGCGTCCCCGAATAATCGAACTCGGCCGCTTGCCCGATGATGATCGGACCGGAACCGATAACGAGCACTTTCTTATGCATATACGTTCACCCCTTGTTGAATCATTTCGTCGAATTGATCGAATAACGCCTGCGCCTCTTTCGGTCCCGGGCTCGCTTCCGGATGGAACTGTGCCGTCAAAATCGGGGCCGTCGGATGTGTCGTGCCTTCAACGGACAAGTCGTTCACGTTCTCAAACAACAGCTCGAGCGGTGTCCGTTCGAGACTGTCGCGCGTCACGACGTACCCATGGTTTTGCGATGTCATCCACACCTCGCCCGTCTGGACGTTTCGTACCGGGTGGTTTGAACCACGGTGCCCGTACGTCTGCTTCTCGATCGACGCCCCGAACGACAGTGCGATGAGTTGATGTCCCATACAAATACCAAGCGTCGGATAACGAAGCGCTACCTCGCGGACCGTCTCAATCCGGTCCACCAAATCACGCGGATCGCCTGGTCCGTTCGAGACGAGCACCCCGTCCGGCTTCAAACGATGAATCGCTTCCGCCGGCGTATCATATGGTAGCGTCGTGACGGCATAGCCGCGTTCGAGCATCGCCTCGACCATCGACGACTTCACCCCGAAGTCGAGACAGACGATGTGTCCTTTTTGATTCGTCCCGAGTCGGACCGGCTTCACGGTCGTGACCGTCTCCGTGATCTGTAAGAAGTCGCCTTCGACGCGCCCGTTCAAATTCGTGGCCATGAGCCCCCACTGATCACCTTCCTGACGGAGCGTATGGACGAGCGTGCGCGTATCAATTCCAGACAAGACGGGAATTCCCGCTTGTTCCAACCAGTCTTTCAACTCAGTCGACTGTCCGTTTCCTGCGAGCGTCTGCACGATCACCCCAGCGACTTGGATGTCCGTACTTTCAGACGCGCCTGCCTCGAGACCGTACTGTCCGATGAGCGGATATGTGAAGACGATGACTTGCCCGGCGTACGATGGATCGGTCAGTACTTCTTGATAACCGCTCATGCCGGTGAAGAAGACGACTTCCCCTTTACCGAGCCGTGCGCTCGTCTCCCATGTCCCGTGAAACGTCATCCCGTTTTGTAACGTCAATGTCCCGTTCATTGCACCAGCTCCTTTGTGACGACGTGCTCGATGATGGCGAGCGCCTCATCGATCTCTTGTTGACTGACAAGTAATGACGGCAAGAACCGAATCACGTCCGGTCCGGCCGCGACGACGAGGAGCCCAGCCTCTCGTAGTTGATCGATCATACCGGCCACCGGATTCGTTGCGACGAGACCGAGCATGAGACCGAGTCCGCGCACACCAATGAACGTGTCCCCATCGACGAAACGCTCAAGGCCCGACTTGAAGTACGCACTCATCTTTTGAACATGTTCCAGCGCCGCGTCGTCAAACAACACATCGAGCGTCGCCTCGGTCGCGGCCATGGCGAGCGGGTTGCCGCCAAACGTCGACCCGTGGCTCCCGGCTTGAAAAATCGCTTCCGCGCCCGGTGCCGTCAAGAGCGCGCCGACCGGGAAGCCGCTCCCGAGCCCTTTCGCGAGCGTCACGACGTCCGGCTTGAGCGGAGTCTGTTCGAACGCGTATCGGGTGCCGGTTCGGGCGATCCCGGTCTGCACCTCATCGATCACCACTTTGACCCCATGTTCATCCGCTTTCGCTTGCAACGCTGCGAACCACGCGACGTCACCGACGACGACGCCACCTTCTCCTTGGACGACTTCAAGCCAGACAGCCGCCGTTTCGTCATCGATGAAATCGAGTGCCGCGATGTCGTTGAACGGTGCGTGGACGAAATCCGACACCATCGGCCCAAAACCGGTCTTCACTTTGTCTTGCCCGGTCGCCCCGAGCATCGCGAACGTCCGACCGTGAAACGATTTCGTGAACGAGACGATTTTCGTCTTGCCCGTCCATTTCCGAATCAGCTTGAACGCCGCCTCGTTCGCCTCTGTCCCGCTGTTACAGAAGAAGGCGTGCGTCAAATGCGTCCCGGCGACGAGTTTCTCCGCCACACGTTCCTGCCCGCTAATCGCATATAGATTGGACGTATGCCAAACGCTTCCAAGTTGTGCCTCAATCTTTTCAAGCACGGCAGGATGGCGATGCCCGGTGTTACAGACAGCGATGCCCATGACGAAATCGAGGTACTGTTTCCCCGTCGTGTCCGTCACGTACGATCCGTCTGCCTGTTTAATCTCAATGGCTCGCTGTCCATATGTGGGAAGTAGTGCGCTCATAATGTCCCTCCTTTATTTGTGTTCCCGTTGCTGCCGGGTCGTTGCCGTCCCGAATGATGGCGAGCGCCACTCCCCCGTCTAGCGCGGATCGGAGCGCCTCTGTCTTTGGAATCATGCCCCCATATATTTCTCCCGATTCGATTGCCCGCCGCATCGCATCGACGGTCAACGTCTCACGGAACGTACCCTCGATCCGGATACCAGGCACGTCGGTGATCATCTCGAAATGATCGGCTTGAAGGGCGCAGGCGACGGCGACGGCGCAATCGTCCCCGTTACAGTTGAGGGCTCCGTTTATTCCGGAGAGAATCGACGTCACGACCGGTACGTATCGGTTTTTGACAAGCAACTCAATCAATGACACATCGACGGTTTCCACTTCACCGACGGCCCCGAGCTCTGTCATTTCACGTCCGATGAGCATCTGTCCGTCGACACCCGACAATCCGACCGCGTTCACGTCAGACTGGCCGAGCGCCATCACGATTTCCGTTTGCATCTCCCCCGCGAGTACACGCGTCGCCCCGATCAATACGTCTGCGGTCGTCACACGGCGCCCGTTTTGAAAGGCGGGTTTGATCTGTTGTGCTTCACAGTACGCCGACAACCTCGGTCCCCCACCGTGAAGTAGAATCAATTCATTTCCGGCTTCGACCCATTCCTTCCATTCGACAAAGTAATCCGGATGGAGCGTGTCCCAGACGCTCCCGCCGAGTTTGACGACTTTGCGCACACTCATGTCCGGTAACTCGCATTGATTTTGACGTAGTCATACGTGAGGTCGCAGCCATAGGCGCTGCCCGTTCCCGTTCCGTCGTTCAAATCGATCCGGATCGAGACGACGTCTTGCCCCATCTCTGCCGAGGCGAGCGCCTCATCGAACCAGACGGGCACACTTTTCGATAAGACGAGCTGAGAGCCGATGTGAATGTCGACCTGCCCGACGTCAATCGGTTCTTTCGTCGCCCCGACGGCCGCGATGATGCGTCCCCAGTTCGCATCCTTGCCATAGACCGCCGTCTTCACAAGCGAGGAACCGACGACTTGTTTCGCGATGATGCGGGCCGCCTCGTCCGTCTTCGCGCCGACGACGGCGACTTCGATCAATGTCGTCGCGCCTTCCCCGTCTCGGGCGATTTGTTTGGCAAGGTCGGTGCAAACGCCCGTCAACGCTTTCGTGAATTGCTCGTACGCGTCTGTCCCTGCCTTGATTTCTTCCGTGTCGGAAGCCCCGCTCGCTAATACGAGCACCATGTCATTCGTCGAACTGTCCCCATCGACGGTGATGTTGTTGAACGACGCGTCGACGCTTTGTTTGAGCGCGACTTGTAACAGTTCCGGGGCGATGACCGCATCGGTCGTCACGAACCCGAGCATCGTCGCCATGTTCGGATGAATCATACCTGAGCCTTTGGCGACCCCGGCGACCGTCACGGACGTCTCCCCGTCTGCGTAACGGATCCCGGTCGTCTTCACCCCGGTGTCGGTCGTCAAGATTGCTTCGGCGAACGCCTCGGCGTGTGCCGCATCCGCGACGGGCGTCAACAAATCGATTCCTACCATGAGCGTCTCCATCGGCAACAGTTGACCGATGACCCCTGTCGAGGCGATCGCGACTTCGTCATCGTCAATCCCTAAGTGCGCCGCCGCCTTAGCCCGCATGGCGTAAGCGTCAGCCAATCCTTGGTCACCCGTACAAGCGTTGGCGTTGCCACTGTTGACGAGAACGGCGCGAATTTTTCCGTTCGATGCCTGTAGCGTCCGTTTCGTCACTTGAATCGGTGCCGCTTGAAATTGGTTGGTCGTGTAGACGGCCGCCGCGCTCGCCGGCTGTTCACAGACGAGAAGCGCCAAATCTTTGCGCTTCCGCTTCAAGCCGGCATGAACGCCCGTCGCGTGAAAGCCTTTTGGTGACACGATGCTCACCGGTGGACTCATCGTTAAATCTGTCATGTCATCCCTCCTATATGTATTGTGGTTGGGCGCTTAGCCCGAGCGTCTCAGCGAAACTGAACCGGGCGTTGACGTTTTGAATCGCCTGTCCGGCCGCCCCTTTTTGCATGTTGTCGATGACCGAGACGATGGTGAGCCGTCTGGTCCGTTCGTCTTTATACACCCAGAGATCGCAATAGTTCGACCCGACGGCCGTCCGAATCTCTGGCTCCCCTTGTTGCACCCGGATAAACCGTTCTTGTCCGTACGCCCGGCTCAGTACCTCAATCCATTCCACTTCGGTCTGATCGATCGTCGGGACGACGTGCATCGTCGCCATGATGCCACGGTTGATCGGCAGTAGATGCGTCGACAGTGACACGGTCGCCTCGACCCCCGTCACTTGCTGAATCGTCTGCTCGATCTCAGGGATGTGTTGATGTGTGTGTATTTTATACAGCTGTACGTTCTCGTTCGAGCGGGCGTGGTGTGTTTTCGTGCTGAGCGCTTTCCCCGCACCCGTGATGCCAGAACATGCCGAGACGATGATCTCGTCAGGCTCAATCAAACCGCCTTTCAGAAACGGCAGGAGACCGAGCGAGACGGCCGTCGCGTAGCAACCGGGATTCGAGATCCAACTCGCGGTCTTCACGGATTCACGATTCCATTCCGTCAAGCCGTAAACAGCCTTCGCTTGTGTACTCGCGTTGACGGGTACTTTGCCGTACCACGCTGTATACGCTTCGCTCGCAAGTCGCAAGTCACCGCTCAAGTCGACGACGACACCTTCGAACGCGTCCAGTTGCTCAATGTATTGAGACGACACCCCGCTCGGTGTCGCGAGAAACAAGACGTCAAGCTGGTTCAAGTTTTCCGGATTGAACGGTTCGAGCGTCAACGCGCCCGTCTCCATCCACGGATACAAATCAGACAGTTGCTCCCCTGCACTCGAATCGCTCATCACGCACGTCACTTGTAAGCGCGGATGCGCCGAAATCAGTTTTAATAGTTCCATGCCGGCGTATCCCGTCACACCGACGATTCCACACGTGATCATCTGTCGTACCTCCTCAAAAGAATAATCCGATTAAACCATACGTATATTTATACTGTCAATTGTATTTTTATACAAAGTGTATAAAACGATGTCGCATCATCTGAATCAGCCGAATGACGAATAGTTTTTTCACGATAGGGGAATGAGAGGACTATGCGAAACATAATAGAGGAGGAATTTATTGATGAAACGTTTGAAATGGGCACTACCGATCACAGCATCACTCTTTTTGATTACAGGGTGCGGATCGTCTGACGAAGGCACGAACCAGCCGAGTGACGCACCAGTCGAGGATGAGGCGAACACGGAGAACAATTCGATGTATACGTTCAATAAGTTTGAACTTGAAGTCGACTACACGGACGTCGACGACGCCATCAAAGTCGATTACGAGGCAGAGAACAACTCGACCGAGGCCTCTTACGAACGGAAAGAAGATGACCAGAACCTGCGCGGGGACGAAGCGATGCAAGAACTTGATCCGGTCTTCGGTCAGTTGAACTTCGATCAGGACACACCAGACGAGGAAGTGTTGAATCAAATCAAGGCAGCCTTCAACATCGCGGACGACGCCAAGAAAATCGAGGCAGACGTCACGTTCACGGACGGCACCGAAAAAGAGTATAAGCAAGAATAACAAATGGCCAAGCGCATGCGCTTGGCCATTCTCTTTAGATTAGATCTGATTTTTGTGCCGGGCCTCTTGGAGCGCGTCCATCAAGTCTTTGACGTCTTCGACGAGGTTTTGGATCGTGTCTTGGTTCTCTTCGTACAGCGCCTTCAAATCCATGACGCGGTCTTTCAAGTTGCCCTTTGGTGACGCTTGCAGGCCGACCGAGTGGGCTTGTGTTGAGGCATCTGAAGATTTGAGGCGTGACTTCAACCCTTTCAACTGTCTCACTTGTTGCTCACGTGTCTCGCGATGGAGAAGTGACGCGCTTGCTCCGATGATTGCACCTGCGGCCATGCCCATCCAGAAATAGTTCTTGTTCATAAAAAAATCCTCCCCTAACGTGACGTTATCTTTTATTATAGGTTATCCGCTTCCGTGACGACATAGTGTTTTATAATCGGACCTGCTCCTTTTTGCTCGACGGCATCTTTCAGCCATTCTTGGAACAACACGTAATCGGTCGAGTCGCGGAACTTGTTGCCGGCTTCAGAAAATTGAATGAGGACAATCCCATGGTTGTCGTCCGGGTCGACGCCGAGACGATAAGCCGTGAAGCCGTCATGTCCGGCCCCGAGTCGTGATTTTTCGGTCAACAATCGATGAAACAAGAGCGACCGCGCATTCGTATCGACAGGAATGTTCGCATAGACAATATTCCCTTTCGAGGCGAATTGTCCTTCCGCCTCTTCAATTCGGAACGTCTTCCCACTTTGAAACGGAGATTTGTCCCCTTCCGCGAGCAAAATCGTCTCATTGCCGCTCGCGACGAGGACGTCCGGATTTTCACGGAACCGGTCGGCGACACTGCCAGAAGCGAATGTCATGTATAAGTTAGACAAGTTCCTCACACCCTTTCGCGAGCATGATATCTTTCTCCGTGATGCCCCCTTCGTCGTGTGTGGACACGGTGAGGGTGACGTTTCGATACTCGATCAAGATGTTCGGATGATGATTGATCGATTCGGCCAAATCAGCGACGAGATGGACGAATTGAATCGCTTCTGGAAACGTCTCTAGACGATACGTCTTCTGTAGCTCACCTTCGACGACTTCCCACCCGTTCAAGCGCGACAATTGTTCCGATAGTTCGGTAGATGACAACAGCATCAGCTCATTCCCCTTTCGCTTACAGTTCTACTTACACCTACTACCCGACACCGGCGAAAAATAATCTTTTTCGCTTGACGTAAAATGATTTAGAATAAGAAGGATAGCCAACTATTTTGCACTTGAGAGGAGAAATTCCTATGCGCGCATTGATCGTCATTGACTACACGTTCGATTTTATCGCAGACACGGGTCGTTTGACTTGCGGGAAACCTGGGCAAGACATAGAAGAACGCATCGTACAATTGATCGAAGAGTTCTCGGCCGAAGATTATGTCGTCATCGCCAACGATGTGCATGACGCCGGTGATACGTATCATCCGGAAACGACGCTCTTCCCACCCCACAACATCCGAGGTACCGACGGGCGCGACTTGTACGGAAACGTCAAGACAGCGGCCGAGCGAGCCGATCATTGGATCGACAAGACACGATATAGCGCCTTCGCCGGTACCGATCTTAACATCCGTCTGCGCGAACGCGGCATCAACGAAGTGCATCTCGTCGGTGTGTGCACGGACATTTGTGTGCTCCACACCGCCGTCGACGCGTACAACCTCGGTTACAAGATGGTCGTCCACGCGGACGCCGTCCAAAGCTTCAACCCGATCGGCCATGAATGGGCGCTCGAACATTTTGTCACGACGCTCGGAGCGACCGTTACCGGGAAGTGACACGAAATCAGAAAGGAACTTACTTATGTTACATCGTAATTTAGCACTGCACACGGACCTTTATCTCCCACGTTGGATGTATATCTATTGGAAGCAAGGGCGCCATCACGAAAAAGTCGTCTTCGACCTCTATTACCGTTCGAATCCGTTCAGCGGCGGCTATGTCGTCTTCGCCGGGTTGCAAAACATCGTCCACTATTTAGAAAACGTGTCGTTCACGGAAGCGGACATCGCGTATTTGAAGCAACAACTCGACTTCGAGGACGAGTTCGCCGATGTCCTGCGCAATTTCAAGTTCACCGGTTCCCTTGACAGTGTCCGGGAAGGGGAAGTGATCTTCCCTCACGAACAAGTCGTCCGTATCGAGTCGACGATCTTCGAAGCGAAATTGTTCCAGACGGCGTTCTTAAACATTGCCAACCACGAATCGCTCATCGCGACGAAATACGCCCGGATCCGTCAAGCAGCACCGAACGAGACGTTGCTTGAAGGGGGGCCAGACGCGCGCAAGGCGTCGATGCCGCTTATTACGGCACACGAGCCGCTTACATCGCCGGCTTTGACGTGACGAGCCTCGTCTCGGCCGGACGTGATTTTGACGTACCGACCGGAGGGACGATGGAACACGCCGATATCCAGTTCCACGACGACGAATTGACAGCATTCCGCTCATTCGCCGAGATGTATCCGGACAATACGAGCCTGTTGATCGACACGTACGACACGCTCAAGTCAGGTCTCCCGAATGCGATCACCGTCGCGAAAGAACTCGAGGCAAAAGGGTATCGTTTGAAATCGGTCCGCCTCGACTCAGGAGACTTGGCCTACTTATCAAAACGGGCCCGAAAAGCGCTAAACGAGGCAGGATTAGACTATGTAAAAATCGTCGTGTCCGGTGACCTTGACGAATACGTCATCCAAGACTTGCGGATGCAAGGGGCTGAAGCCGACACATTCCTCGTCGGGACGCGCGGCATCACGGCGTACGAACAACCTGCGCTCGGCATGGTGTATAAGCTTGTCGCCCGCGAAGACCAGGACGGCAACTTGAAGCCGGTCATCAAAGTGTCCTCGTCAAAAGTGAAAACAACGACCCCGCATAAGAAAGAACTGTATCGGATCATTGACAAGGAAACGAAAAAGTTCAAAGGCGATTATATCGCCCTTGCCGATGAGCCCGTCGAGACGTATTCGGAAATCGATCTCATCGACGTGCGTGACCCGGCATTCAAAATCAAGACGCGCAACTTCCACGTCAAACGTCTGCTCGAACCGATTTTCCGAGACGGAGAGCGTGTCTATACGCTTCCGACCGCGAAAGAAATTCGCGACTATCATAAAGAGCAAATGAACGGGCTGTGGGAAGAATACAAGCGGCTCCGGTTGCCAGAAGTGTATTCGGTCACGTTCAGCAAACCGCTATGGGACTTGAAACTCGAGATGATTCGCCAAACACGGATCCCGAAATAAACAAAGAGGCTGTGGAGTTCCACAGCCTCTTTGTCATGCGGTCGTCATCTCGTGCGCATGGCTTTGATCTTCTTTTCTCCGAAAGTACAAGGCGATCGAGAGGGAAATGAGAATCAAAATGAAATAGACGGTCCGTTGCCAAAATGTCGCCTCCGTGTCCCCTTGGAACAAGGCGATGATATAGTCACTCCCGCTCAATAGGAACACACCCGCGAGCAAGAGGAAAATTCGATACCCGGCCCGGCTTCGTTCTTGTTTTACTTTGAAGAAAAGGACACCATAATAGACGATGGCTAGTATTGCGATATATCCAATAATCCCTACAATCCAACTCATCTCGATGCCTCCTACTCTCTAATTTTTTCACGTCGCTTCCACGCTATCGTAACACAACCTGACAATCAGACTATGTTAAGATGTTCTAAAGAAACGTGGAAGGGATTGATCCGATGAAAACGTTCCGCCTCGTCCAAGTCCGCCTCGTCCAAGACGAATACGGCAATGAATTGAACCTCCCGATCGACCTCGTCGATGGATTGATCATCTCGAAAGAACATGACAACGAATGGTTGCTTGAGATGCTCGTCCCGACAGAGTTTGCCGTTACGCTTCATCATTATTTGAACAAGCGGATATTACTCCTCGCCGAAGCGGTGATCACGTCCCCGGCCAACCGTCCGGCGGCGATTGCCTTGACGTTCACGAGCGAACGCTCTCTCTCGAACCATCATACGTTCGTCGCCGAAGGACTGATGCTTCTCCCGAAACAAGATCCGACCAAACAAGTGCTCGACTCGCTCATTTCTGAGGGCGTGGCCGACGCTGATTTGAAGCCTTCCTTCTTCGAGAGACAAGTCGAGCATCAGCAGTCGTTCAGCCGCTCCGCATTCAATCAGCTCGTCAAAACAGGTTCGTTCGAGTAATCGGACGTTCTTGTTTTTTCTTTCCCCTTTTTCGATAACTCCTCAACCAAAAAAGACGAAGAATTTGTCTCCGCCTTCAAATATAGATGAAAAACAAGATGACCATCATCGTCATCCCGATGATTTTGAGCACGGTACTACCTAGAAATGCCAGTACCGTTCCGACGCCGATACTCCATGCTTCCCGGGTCGTCTTGCCAAGCGTCAGCTCAGCTAAAAATGCGAAGATGAACGGAAAGATGAGCACCCCGACGAGCGGGAAGATGAATGGCCCCGCAATGAGACCGATCGTCGCTCCCCACTTCGCCCGTTCGGACCCGCCCCGCTTATCGACGGTCGCTCGCGTGACGATATAGTCGACGGCGAACAAGAAGACGAGGAAGACGATTTGCCAAAGCCAGAACGTCCACGTGAGGGGTTCGAATGAGAAGCCGAAGCCATAAATGAAGTAACCGATAAATAAGAACAGCACGCTCGGGATGACCGGATAAATCAGACCCGCGAACGCGACAACGAATGATGCGATAATGAAAACCCAGAGCAATGTCGACATACGCCTCTCCTCACTTCACCATAATTTCGTTCGTAATATGGTCGGCCACGTTCACCGCCTTAATGATGAATCGGTCGCCTATATGCTCGATATAGTTCGAGCAGGCGTTTCGCATCGCGTGACGGAACGTATACGTATCGTCGACCGCTGAAAGCGCGGCTTTGATCGCATGAGAATGACATACGACGATGATTCGTTTTCCGGGATACGTCTTGACGAGGTGCTCCATCCCTTCGAGGACGCGGGCCCGCATCTCATCTTCTGACTCTAGGCCTGGCACGCGAGTCTGGTCATCGGCTTGAACCGCCTCATAAATACCGGGCACCGGTTTGCCTGATGCCATCCCAAATTCACGCTCGATGAACCGTTCGTCCCGGATGATCGTTTCTTCGTGGAATCCGCACGCTTCGGCAATGTACCGGGCCGTATCAACAGCTCGCGTGAGCGGACTCGCCACGATGACATCCCACTCTTCTTGACTTAAAAAGGCCGCGCTCTCTTCGGCTTGTTGATGCCCGAGCGCGTTGAGCGGGATATCTTCCCGGCCTTGAATGATTTCTTGAAAGTTCCAATCGGTCTGACCATGTCGGACCAAACAAAGCTCTGTCACACGAGTCACTCCTTTTTCAATCTCTAAAATCTTTTCCCATCGTACCATCTTTTCAAAAAATCGCAACGTCACGTCAGCGCATCATCGATGAAACGATCAATACGGGCCATGAGTTTTTCTTCTTTGATCGGGTTATCGGACTGGAGAAAGCTTGCTAAGGAGTGGGTGCCGTTCGGGAACGAGATGAGCTGGACGTTGGCGCCGACCTCACTCGCATGCTCGACGAAGTGGAGCGCCTGTCCGAACGGGACGATCGGGTCTTTCTTGCCGTGAAGCATGAGAATCGGCGGGGCATCGTCATACAAATGTGTCACCGGAGAACATTTCACCATCAATTCTCGCCACTCTTCGCGGCTCCCCTCATAGAATTTCAAATGGGCGAGCCACGTCTGGATAAATTTAAATAATAAGAAGTTCGTCGGTGGATAGAGCGCGATCACACCTTTCACCGTCGGGACATCTTCTCCCAGCGCGCCGATGAATTGCTTTTCCCGATCGAGCGCCGCCGCCAACATGAGGGCCGCCCCGGCCGAGTCGCCCCAGACGATCAACTTCTCGATGTCGAGGTTCAAGAGCGCGTCATGTTGTTTCAAGTAACAAAGGGCATCAGACACGTCAATAATATTGTCAGGGAAATAGACACCGTCTTCGAACAAGCGATAGTCAACACTGATGACGGCGAACCCTTTCGCCAAGAAATGATCGAGCAACGGATGGAACAACGTCACCATGCCTCGACTGCCGCGAACGAACGCCCCGCCATGAGCATAGACCGCGACGGGAAACGGTCCGTCGCCTGGCGGATAGTACACATCAAATTGGAGCGGGCGGTCATCGATGATTTTATACGTGTGGGTTCGCCGTTTGCGCGTCGAGGACCGAATCGGCAGTTCGGGCTCTTGCCAACGCACGAGCGAGCCGTACTGATTCCATACGGTCGCCCCGGCCGCAGTCGCTGCGGCGAGTGCGGCACCGCCGACAAACCAGGCGGTCTCCTTTCTCATATTACATCCACTCCTCGCTCTTTTTTTTAATCATATTCCCTTTTTATCAAAAATCCATCCATCGGAAGTCGGACTTGACGTCAGTGAATCTGCCCTCTATAATATAACTCGCAGTCACAGAACGTAACCGTTACGATTTATTTCTTGATAGAGAGAGGATAGGTGGAGAATTATATGAATAAAAAGTTACTGAGTGTCGCCGCTGCCGGGACACTGTTTTTAGGCGGATGTGCCAATAATGGAGATAGCAACGCATCAGAGGAGACGAACGACCAGTTGACCGTTTATGCGTCGACGTTCGCTTTGAAGTCAATCGCCGAAGAAATCGGAGGCAATCGCGTCCAAGTCGAGATGGTCATCCCGCCTGGCGCCGACCCGCATACGTACGAGCCGACATCACGTCAAATGACACAGATTGCTGAAGCCGACTTGTTCTTGACAGTCGGACACGACCTCGAGCCTTACGTCGAGTCGATGGAGAAGAGCCTTGCGAACGAGGACGTCTCTTTCGTCAAGACAGCCGAGAACGTCACATTACTCGATGCCGATAAGACGGTTCACGTCCACGGTGAAGACGAGCACGCCCACGAAGAGGACGAGCACGCCCACGAAGAAGATGCACACGGTCATAGCCACGGACAATACGACCCGCACGTCTGGCTCGATCCAATGAACGCCGTCTCGATGGCGGAAGCTGTTGAAGCTGCATTCGCCGATCAGGCACCCGACTACAAAGATGAGTTCGCAGATCGGTTGAGCGCATTCAAAGAAGAGGCTGAAGCACTCGACGCCGAACTACAGGCAGCAGTCGATGGCGGATCGAAGAAGCAACTCCTCGTCACGCATGCGGCATACGGGTATATGGCGGATCGTTACGGTTTCGAACAACTCCCGATCGCTGGATTGACGCCATCTGAAGAGCCATCTCAGCAAGCGTTAAAGCGTGTCATCGAAGAAGCGCGGGCCCACGACTTGACTCATATCGCGTTTGAAGACACGGTCACTCCGAAAGTCGCCGAAGTCGTGAAAAACGAGATCGGTGCTGAAACGGTGACGATTTACAACTTGGAATCGGTCACGAAAGAACAAATGGAACAGAGCTATTTCGACTTGATGCGTGAAAACGTCAAAGCGCTCGAAATTGCGTTGAAGTAATGCAAACAGAACGCTCGGTGCCTCAGGCTCCGAGCGTTCTGTTATACTTCTGGCTGTTTGTCGAGTTGTTTCAGGCGAAGCAACAACACCCCGGTCACGAACAGTGTCACGGTCGGGATCGTTGCCCCGATAATCACTCTCCACCATTCCGCGTGCAAATCGAAAGAATACGCGGTCAATAGACTTCCGAGAAAAATCAAGCCGACCGTTCCGGCTACTTTAGCGAGCGATGCGCGCGGATGCCGGTCGTGGATAAACATCGAACTGTTGATGATGGCAAACAATAAATTTAGAAAAAATAGTGCGAACATGGCCGTGACCAACCACGTGTCATACAAGACAAATCCATGCACGGATAAAAAACCGACCACGAACGCTAGCAACGTCAACATGTTGACGCGACCGAGCCATTTATGACCCGTCCGATAGGTAAATATCGGGCTAATCAGTGAAAAAAAGAGCGCTGTCGTAATGAAGAAGTCACCCACCATTGATCACCATCCATTTTTTCAATATTATACCATCACCTTAACCTCATTCATAGTAAATCAAAACGAGCTCGTCCAGCTCTGCCGCCGCCTCACAAAAATGTTGGAGCGATATCCATTTTAGCCAAACGTCATCGAGCGCATCTTGATCGACGAACGCCATATCGGCTACATCTTCTTTTGTAAATGCTCCAAGCGCGTCTTTAACGATGTGCAACAGTTGCGGCGTCAAAATGCCGACGACGACCGCCTGCTCTTCATTGACGATCAACTCTTCCCCGATCGCGGCCATTTCCAAGTTATACGTATCGTCCCCGTCGATGTAGACCTCGATTTGTCCGAGTATTTTTTGGAAATGACTAATATTCGGTAGCGTCAACGTGTCATAGGTGTCGCGACCTTGGGCGTGGACGTGAAGGAGCCAATCCATGATCATCTCCGGGTCTTGTCCGAACGAGACCCAAACCTCTGGGGAAATGCGTATATAGTGTGTCGTCTCCATGAATGAACGCCCCCCTTTTTTTATTGTTTACCCATCTTTTGGACGCAAAAAAACCGCCTACGCGCTTTCGTAGACGGTTTATACGTTATGAACGGACGGTTCCGGTTTTCGTTTCTTCCGCTTCGGTTTCCCAAGCTTCCAAATACTCACGACCTGGAAGGTCTTCAATCGAATCGGCATAGAACACTGGATCGTCTCCTTGGCGACGCTGCGCCAAGTAGTCATCGAGCACGAGACGCGCCACTTTCGCGAGGCGGAAGATCGCATACAAGTTGACGAGCGCCATGAGTCCCATGAACACGTCGGCGATCGACCAAACGAGGCCAGCTGAACGAATCGCTCCGAAGAGGACCATCCCGACGACACCGATCCGATAGAGCGTGACGTAAATCTTTTTCTGCGAGATAAACTGAATGTTCGTCTCGCCGTAGTAATAGTTACCTAAAATTGAACTGAACGCGAACAAGAAGATAGCAATCGTTAAGAACGATGTCGCAATCGGACCGACTTCTGCCGTAAGCGCCGCTTGTGTCAATTCGACACCAGCGAACGACTCTGAACCAGCCACGCCCGACAACAAAATGATCATCGCCGTTGATGTACAGATGATGAGTGTATCGACGAAGACGCTGAACGATTGGATCAAACCTTGTTTAACCGGGTGCGATACTTCCGCCGTCGCTGCCGCGTTCGGCGCCGAACCCATACCTGCCTCGTTCGAGAAGAGACCGCGACGGATACCTTGAAGCACCATCGCCCCAATCGCCCCGCCGAACAGTTGCTGGATGCCGAGCACACCTTCCGAGAAGATGAGGCTGAAGACGCTTGGCAATAACGAGGCGTTCGAAATCATGATCCACATCGCGAGCAAAATATATCCGCCGGCCATGACCGGGACGATGATACTCGACAAGATGGCGATCGATTGGACGCCTCCGAAGATGACGATTGCCGTGATAACCGCCAAAATGATCCCGACCGTCGTCGTGCTGACGCCGAACTGGTTGCTCATCGAGAGCGAGATCGTGTTTGACTGCACCGAGTTGAAGGCGAAGCCGAACGAGAACGTGATCAAAATGGCGAACAAAATCCCGAGCCAACGCTGTCCGAGGGCGCGTTCCATATAGTAGGCCGGCCCCCCGCGCCATGTGCGTCCGTCACGGACTTTATATACTTGCGCGAGTGTGCTCTCGACGAACGCCGAGGCTGAGCCGATGAGCGCGATGAGCCACATCCAGAAGACGGCTCCCGGGCCACCGAGGGCGATTGCTGTCGCGACACCGGCGATGTTTCCCGTACCGACACGTGCTGCCGTACCGATGGCGAATGCCTGGAACGACGAAACTTGGCCTTTCTCACGTTTCATGCCTTCTTTGAACAAGAGACGGAACATCTCCGGAAGCATCCGGAATTGGACGAAGCCCATCCGGACCGTAAAGTAAAGGCCTAAGGCGACAAGGACGACGATGAGCACCGACGACCAGAGCAGGTCGTTCGCTTGCCCAACAAACTTTTCAATCATATTCTCCATTGCTTAATCCTCCATAAGTATGAATAGTCATAAGTAAAAGTTATGTCAACTTTCTTAACATGTTTAGAATTATAGGAAAAATATTTGAAAATTGCAATCCTTTTCAACAATCTCATCGTTTGACGCGACCGTGAAAAAGGACGACCGGTCACGTGACCGGTCGTCCTTACGATTCAATGCGCTTAGATGAAGAGGTTCAAGTTGCCGCCTTCGGCTGCCCCGAGGTATGCTGCCACACCACCGAGGTCGATACCGTCGATCAACTCTTCTTCTTTGATACCCATGACGTCCATTGACATCGTACAAGCGACCATTTTGACGCCCGCCTCTTGGGCTGACTTGATCATTTCGTCGAGTGATGGGACGTTCTTGTCACTCATGACTTTCTTCATCATCTTCTGTCCAACACCGGCGAAGTTCATGTTCGAGAGCGGGAGTTCACCTGCGTGTGACGGCATCATCATGCCGAACATCTTCTCGAGACCTTGTTTCTTCACTTCCGGTGCGTCCGGTTTACGGATGACGTTAAGTCCCCAGAATGTGAAGAACATCGTTACTTCTTTACCCATCGCCGCCGCGCCTTGGGCGATGATGAACGAAGCGAGGGCACGGTCAAGGTCACCGCTGAAGACGACCATCGATGCGCCGTCAGCTGCTGGTGCGCCTGCCGGGACGGCCGCAGGGCCATTTCCTTTTTGAAGAATCGCTTCGACTCGACCGTTGACGAACTGTTTCGAAACGAGTTTGTTGCCCGTCTTTTTCGCCCACGCCTCGATGTCAGCGAAGAAGCCTGGATCGCTCGCGAGGACACGAAGTGTCTCGCCTTCGCCTAGTTCAGCGACCTTTTTGTTTACTTCTAAGATCGGTCCCGGGCATTGCAGACCGCACGTATCTAGGAAAATCGGTTCCCCGACTGGTTCATTCATCATTGCTTGTGGTGCCTCCTTTGTAGCTGTCGCGGCTGTTTCGTCCGCCGCAGTCTTCGTGCCTTCCTCAATCGCATCGAAATCACGCTTCACTTGTGACCATGTTTTGTAGCCACCGCTCAAGTTCTTCACTTTGAAGCCGTTTTGACGCAAGATGCGGGCAGCAAGGTATCCGCGAAGACCGACTTGGCATGTCACGTAAATCGTTTCGTCTTTGCTGTAGTTGTCCAAGTTGTCACGAAGCGAGTTGACCGGGACGTTGATCGATCCTGGGATTTTCCCAAGTTCGTGTTCCGACTCGTCACGGACGTCGAGCAATGTCGCGCCGCCTTTGACCAAGCCTTCAATCTCATCCCAGTGGACGACTTCGTTGTCGCCGAGGACGACGTTCGAGGCGACGTAGCCGATCATGTTGACCGGGTCTTTCGCCGAACTGAACGGCGGCGCGTAGCTGAGTTCAAGATCTGGGAGGTCGAGGACCGTCAATCCGCCTTTCATCGCTGTCGCAATCACGTCGATTCGTTTGTCGACACCGTTCATGCCGACGCCTTGGGCACCATAGATCTCACCTGTCGTCGGATGGAACAACAGCTTGAGCGACACCGGTGTCGATCCTGGGTAGTACCCGGCGTGCGAACCTGGGTGCACGTGAACGGCTTCAAACTCTTTACCGGCAGCTTTCAAACGTTTCTCGTTCCAACCTGTCGACGCGACCGTCATATCAAATACTTTGGCGATCCCAGTCCCCATCGTACCGTTGTATTTCACATCACGGCCGTTAATGATGTCGGCCACGAGACGTCCTTGACGGTTAGCCGGCCATGCGAGCGGGACGACCGTCGGCTCTTGGAAGACGTAGTCGAGTACTTCGACAGCATCGCCGATCGCATAAATGTTCGGATCTGACGTGAGCATCTTCTCGTTGACACGAATCGCGCCACGGATGCCTGTCTCAAGACCAGCTTCTGTCGCGATTGAAGATTCTGGCACAACGCCGATCGACAAGACGACCATGTCTGTTTCGATGACGCGACCGCTCTTCAAGTGGACGCGCTTCCCTTTTTCCGAGAACGAGTCAACACCGTCAGACAATTGAAGGTCGACGCCATGAAGACGCATATGCTCGTGAACCGGCGATACCATCTCACGGTCGAGTGGTGTCATGACTTGATCGGCCATCTCGACGAGCGTCACTTCGACGCCGCGCTCACGCAAGTTTTCAGCCATTTCAATTCCGATGAAACCGCCACCGATGACCGTCGCGTGTTTCGGCGCCTTGTCATCAACGTAGCTACGAATCTTATCCGTATCCGGAATGTTACGGAGCGTGAAGATGTCTTCCGCTTCTTCGATCCCTGGAATGTTCGGACGAATCGGTTTCGCACCTGGCGACAAGACGAGGACGTCGTATGACTCGTCATACGTCTCACCCGTTTTGACGTTTTTCACCGATACCGTTTTCTCAGCACGGTTGATTTTTGTCACTTCCGTCAAGTTACGGATATCGAGTTGGAACCGTTGGTGCATCCCTTCGACCGTTTGGACGAGCAGTTTTTGACGGTCTTGAATCACGTCTCCAATGTAATACGGAAGACCGCAGTTCGCGAACGAGATGTATTCTCCACGGTCGAACATGACGATTTGGTTGTCTTCATTTAAACGGCGAAGACGGGCTGCTGCCGAGGCACCACCTGCCACCCCACCGACGATTACGATTTTTTTACTCATTGCTCATTTCCTCCTTTGACGACTTCACCTGGCCAACTCATCAAGCCATCTTCTATATTGACCACTTTATAGCCTTTTGCTTCCATTTGCCAAGTCGCTTGCGTGCTGCGAGCACCTGAACGGCATAAGACGATGTATTCTTGCTCCGGGTCGAGCGTGTCGATCCAGTCTGCTAGTTCAGAGAGCGGGTAGTTTTTCGCCCCGGCGATGTGTGCTTCTTGAAATTCGTCCCGTTCACGAACGTCGACGATATTTACAGGTACTTCAAAATCCATTTGTCGTTTCAAAGCCGATGCTTTCATCTGTGTAAATCCATCCTTTGCTTCTATAGTCATGTATCCGGTATTGATCTCAGCTTGGTCGCTGGCGTCCAACAAAGTTTGTGATTCGTTGAACAATGCGCGTCCACGTCATTAATATACCCCCTATGGTATCCGATTGCAAGGAATATGTTTGACGAAACCGCAAACTTTTTAAAAATCTTCACTTCAAAGGTTGTCGCTCGACACATACTCCCCTGCGTATTAAGATGAGACTACACAATAAATAGTTGGGTTACTGAACGATTTTTACTATAGAGGTGAACAGACATGGAACAATACCAATATGACACGAAAGTGTTGAACCGGATGAAACGCGTCGAAGGTCAGATCAAAGCCATCATCCGCATGATGGAAGAAGGCAAAGAATGCCGGGACGTCGTCACCCAATTGAGCGCTGCCCGTTCGGCGCTCGACCGCGCCTCGACGATCATCGTCGCGAAGAACTTGGAGCAGTGCATCATCACGGCCCAACAAGATGGCGAAGATACGTCTGAAACGGTCGAAGAAGCCATCAAAATGTTGATGAAACGCTAGTTCCCCTTGCTTTCCCCTCCCAAATGGGGGAAAGTTAGAGTAACGACTTTTAAGGGGGATTTCTTGTGAACTTCGAAGAAAAAGTAGAATCATTCAAAGCGCTCGTCGCAGAACGCAACATGACGTTCAAAGAGAGCGAGACTGAAACGCACGTCACGTTTTTAACGCGTGAAACGACTAAATCCGGGGCTCAACCCGTTATGATTATCGCCTTCAACAAAAAAACGACGGACGCCGAGCTTTATGCCGCGACCGTGACGCACGTGCCGGACTACGTCGAAGATTTACCGATCCTCAACGCATTAAACGAGTTCAACCAAGAGTTCAAATACTTCCGTTGTGTCCTCGACAGCGACCGTGATGTCACGCTCGCTTCGACGCTCGACCTCGACCTCGGCTTTTCACCGGAGATCATCTTGCAACATTCATTCATGATGTTCCAAGCGGCCGACGAAGTGAACGAGTACATGCAGAAGTTGTACACGCAAGTCCAATGACCACTATTTTCTGACGACGTTAGTCGCCAGCCAAAAAGACGATTCCTCCGATTGTTCGGGAGAATCGTCTTTTTCCTTACCGTTAGCCGTTTTTATCTAACGCAAGATGGCGAGGTGCTGTCGCTTTATACCATTGGTAACAAAGAATAATAATTAAGACCAAATCGACCGCATCACCACCGTAATACATCCAAAGCGCACCTGCCTCCGCCTCCACTCTCGGTACTCCGTGAGGCGGGTTAGCATAAATCAGTTTTGCCAATATTTTGTGTCCGGCCAAGGCGAGCACCAACATCGTCGCTCGATACAGATAACTGTAGCGGTGCGAGGTGATGTCCACATAAATGATTGAAATTGTGAATATATACCCTGCCAAAAATACGTGTAGATGGACTAATGCATACAACGAAGTCGATTCGTGCATGAGCGAATAAACGTTCGTCATGTAGAGCACGTATAGTCCTCCGATGTTAAGAACAGTTGCCGTAGCAGGATTCATGATGAATTGGAAAATGCGGATTTTTAATAACCGGGTTACTCGTCGAGCCGCCTCTACACGTAACGTCCGTAACATCAACGTCATCGGTGCCGCTAAGGCAAGAAGAAGCGGCGCCAACATTCCAAGAAGCAAGTGTCCAATCATATGACCGACAAAATTGGTATGGGCGTAGGCTGCCAAAGGTCCGATGAGCGCGAGTCCCGCTGTTAAGATGCCGGCGACCCATAAGCCGTATCGATGAAGCGGCCACGATTTATAGGCGCGACTCGTCATCACGGCGGCGAGTGGATAAACGACGAGCGCGATCAGCAACAAGATTAAGACAATCGCCTCATACCCACCACCCGGTACGTGCATGTGGGAATGCATGTCACTCATCCCCCTTCTTCCGCCAGTCTTTTCCGCTTTTGTGTCTGGTTGAACAGAATGAGACCACCGATTAAGATCAAGGCAGCCGTAATGTTCCAGACGAGATCATAAGGAAGGATGTTCACGCCATAGCGAATTTGATGAAGCTGAAAAAGCTTATGATGGACGATCCCGTCGTACAATTGGAAGAACCCCACTCCGATGAGCACCCCGCTCATCCACCTCTTCATCCAAAAAGACTGTCGTCTACGTAGATCAGCTAATAAAAACAAGGACGCGACGGTGGCGAACCAACTAAAGGCGTGGAACAGGCCATCTGAAAATAAGCCGGCCTTCAAAGTGGATTTATCATAAAAGTGATGCCATGCGAGCAGTTGATGGAAAACCACTTCATCAACAAATGCGATGAGCCCGATCCCGAATAGAAATCCTGAACCGAAATTTCGAAACGCTTGCGCATAAGGACGCCTCTCCATCCCTTTACACCCCCTAGTTAAAACCAGAATCTTCTGACATCCATTTGATTCCCTTCTCGTTTCCAATTAAACGTTTTCTCTTTCTCTTCCGAAGAGAGGCTCACGTGTTGAAACATTTTCGTTGTACTTGTCGTATGTAGAAAAAGGAGGTTTTCAGATGATGAAGCGTTATACTCATTACCTTGATGCGTTCGAAGCGATCAAACAAGCGACCAAATGGTCACTCACCGATGACTTCCGAAGACTGATGGCCATCAACTATGCCATCCACGATATGGCGTTCGATTCAACACGTTTCGAGACGGCACAAGCTGCCTTAAAACAAAAGACGGGCATGTTCTCGAAGTTTCGCGGGACGAACAGCCTCGTCTGGTTATCGTTCCTCGATGCCAAATATGAGGACGTCGCCCCGGCCATCGATGAGGCACTGCGGCTCGATCAGCTGCTCGACCGAAAACACTTCCGCTACAGCACGTTACGTCCGTTCATCGCGAGCCAGCTACTGAACGTCGACGCGCCGGAGCGCCGTCTCGACGAGGCAAGTGCCCTCTATCAAACGTTCAAGCAACATCACCCGTGGCTGACGAGCGAAGAAGACCTGTTGTCGGCGCTCGTCCTCGTCCAAGCGTTTGACGACCATGACGGTTTGAACGAACGGATCGAAACGTACTACGAGGCGCTGAAGGTTCATGTGTCCCGCTCGAACGAACTGCAGCTCGTCTCGCATTTGCTCGCCTTCAGCGAACTCGCTCCAGACGATGCCGTCACACGTTTCCTCGCTTGGCGAGAGCGGCTACAACGGCAAAAGATTACCGTCCGAAACGAACATCTGCCACCGCTCGCCTTGCTCACAATCGTCACCGAGCCGACCGACGAGACGGTCCAGGCCGTGGCCGACATCGTCCTAGCTGAAACCGAGAAACAGCGTTGGTTCAACACGCATAGCCTGACCGTCGCCTTACAACTCGTCGCCGCAGAACATATTACGGAAGAGGCGAGTGATTTGCTCCTACATGGCACGTTCGCCCATCTGCTCGCCATGCAGCAGGCCGCGACGACAGCTGCGACCGTGGCCGTCATCTCGAGCACATCATCGAACAACTAAAAAAGAAGGGTCGCCCCTTCTACGTGTACAAATATACGCTCAAACATACCAACACGAACACAGAGTTGGCAATCTCCACGATCCCGATCTTCATGATGGGGATCTTTTTTCCATAGAACGCAACCGCCCGCATGAGACTCGGCACGTAAGCGAGTGCGAGCATCGGATAGCCGAGGACGATGAAAATGGTGACGAGCAAGCCATGATATCCCCATGATACGTTGCGATAAAACAGGCTCTTTTTCTCCCGAATCATCGTCTTGACGAAAAAAATACTGCCGAGGAAATATAAGTACGGCAAGACGAACATCCATACTATCGTCCCGTCCAAGGCACGTGCCCCGAGATAATAACTCGCCATCCCACCGATACAAAACGAGGTGACGGCACTGACGTCGTTCCAGACGTTGCGCTCATCCTTGATTTTAGCGAAATAGGCGTTGACGAGGCCGAACGGAATCATGGCAAGGACGAACCAGACGAGACGCCACTCGGCTAGAAACACCGGGATGGCGGCGACGATTGCAATCGTCAAATACGTCGCGACCGTGCGCAACAGTTCTGGCGACTTCTTTCGTTGCTTGATGTATTGGAACAAGAAAAACGTCCCCATATAGACGAACAGCCAAGCAATGGCGAACGGGATGTGGACGAGCGTCCAGCCCCCGACGATGCCGCCGAGCAAGAACGGTAAAATCAGCATCGACCAGGCGCCGTGCTGTTTTGGAATCATCCATTTCACAAGACTCCCTCCTTCTCTATTTAGTGTAGAGGAACGGCCCTATGAAATGCTGTGACATTTATTACTAATCTTCACATATTCTCTTTTCTATATCCATTTTGTATAAAATAATAGCCTATGTAGACCTTCATTTCGGTATGCTAGAAGTGATTTGAATGAGAGGAGATTGAAATTTGACTCATAACCCAGAACGAAGAAACAACCGTCTCATATTTAAAATTATTTTTGGCATGATTCTTAGTCTCCTTATCATTGGTCGAATTCCTTTGCAGCTCCCACTTGCTTTTACGACATCGTTTGTTCCGTTCGAAGTAAGCGAACCTGCTTATCTTCCAATCGATGCAACAGATCAATACTCCAATCTCGTAAATTTAAAACAAGTTAAACTCGTATATAAAAACGAGGCAGAGTCCTTGACGGTATGGGCAACCACAGACCTCGGGTGGAATCACGTGACTCGTTGGGACGAACCCATCGAGTTATTGGATGGCTCGAACGGATATTATACAGAGGTTGATCAAATAAAGATCGTCAGCTGGCAACATGAGAACGTTGAATACGCAATCGACTATTCAGGGAATCGCCTTTCAAAAGAAGAGTTAGTTAAAATTGCGAGTTCAATCGAGCGATGAATTAAGCCTATACGGTCACGGCATTAAAAAAAACGATCTCACGCGAGATCGTTTTTTGTTTTCAGTTTGGTCACACTTGGCACGACGATTTCGACAACGTCTTCCGTCAACATCTTCGTGACGACACGTCCCGCGATTGCGACGGCGACGAGCGTATAGAGCGCGTTCGACAATGGCAAGTAGATGAGCGAGATCGCCAAGACGATCACATCGAATATGATGAGGATCGTTCCGACCGAGACGCCAGTCCACTTCGACAAACCGAGCGCGAACAAGTCGTCCCCGCCCGTCGCTCCGCCTGACTTCAAGACGAGACCGAGACCGTAACCGGTCACGATCCCACTTGCGATCGCGGCAAAGAGCGTTGCCGGCCATACTTGGATGTCAAACGTCAACAGGTCGAGCCGGTCCCACATCGCATAGCTGAGCGAGAGCGACGCCGCCGCAAGCACCGCTTGTCCGACGAAACGCCAGCCTTTCCACCAAAGGGCGATTAAAAAGAAGGGGATGTCGAGTACGATCATCGAGATCGCTGGATCGATATCAAATAAATAGCGGCCGAGTAATGCTAACCCGACAAAGCCCCCTTCAGCCAAACCAAACTGTTCATTCAAATAATAATAACCGAACGCCATGATCAGCGTTCCGAGCACTATGGTAGCAACTCGTTTCATTCCGATTGTCCTCCCCGTTTTCAACGGAGAGGAGGATCCTCAGTCGTAGCCGCGGTTCCATCTGTTCCATCTCCGATCTTCCGTTTGTTGATTTTTACATTGATTTCATCTGTAAAAACTCAACGCTAGAAGTCCGGCAATTGAAACAGAGGCCATGCCCTCTCGGTGTCCATAAAGACCTTCCTTTCCCATAAATGCGCGTAATCATGAGACTATTTTAACATACTTTGACGAGTGTTTCATTAAATGTACATTTAATGAAGGTTACGTTTCGGTAAATTTTTCTTTCCGAACCACCACCAGTTCCAATCCCCGAACAGTTTCATCAAGGACGGGACGAGAAGAATCCGAATAATCGTCGCATCGATGAAGATGGCGAGCGCGATCCCGACCCCGAGCTGTTTGATCGGACTGACACCGGTGAACGCGAACGCACCCGTCACGACAATCATGATGATGGCGGCCGACGTGATGATTTTACTCGTCTTCGCTAGCCCCATCTCTGTCGCGTAATCGTTATCCCCCGTCTCCCGGTAATATTCCTCGATCCGCGAAACGAGGAACACCTCGTAGTCCATCGAGAGGCCAAAGACGAGCGAGAAGATGAACACCGGTGTCAAAATACTGATCGTCTCGGCGTCATAGACGTAACCCGACTCGAAGATAATGACGAGAAGTCCAAACGTCGCCCCGAGACCGAGCACATTCATGATGATCGCCTTGATCGGAATCAGAATGGAACGGAACGCCCACATGAGGATGACGAACGTCGCCAAAATGACCGTGATGACCGCATACGGGATGCTGTCATATATCTCTTCATAAATCTCTTCGTTGAACGCGGCTGGCCCTCCGACCTCGAACCCTTTCTCACGCCAATCGCGGACGAACGCCTGCGCTTCCTTGTCGCTTGGCGGAACATCAAAGCTGACGTTGACGAGAGCGAGATTCGTGTCGCCATCAAGTGTGACGAGACGGTCGAACGCCTCGAGCTGTTCGGGAGCGACTTCGGCGAGTTGTTGGAACGCTTCCGGTTCAAGCCCCGACGCCGTCAAGAACGTCGTGACGTTGTCAACAATCGGATCTTCGTTCAACTCATCGGTGAGCGCCGTCAATTCATCGAGAATCATCGAATCGGTCAAATCGTTCGTCTCGAACAAGAGGACCGCATCCGTCGCGGTGGCGCCGAACACATCGTCCCAACGTTCCAAGGCAGCGCGCGACTCATACGACGTCGGGAGCGCATCGGCGTCCGGAATATTGAGCTCCAAGTCGCGGACGAACCAGAGGCTCGGCAACAACAGGAGAAGCGCGACGAGCGTCATGACGACCGGACGTTTCATGACGAAACGGGCGAGCTGTTGCCAGCGCACTTCGGAACGGACCTCGTTCGTCTTGATGAGGCGCCATTTGTTGATCGAGTCACCGACGATGTAAAGCGCTGACGGCAAGAGCGTAAGTGCCGATAAGACGGCACCGGCGACGGCGATGAGCGCGCCGAGCGCGATGGCTTGGAAAACGTCCACTTGAATGAACAAGAGACCGGCCAAGCCGACGAACACACAAAGGCCGGAGAACAGAATCGATCGGCCCGCGGTCGCGACCGTGCGGACAATGGCCGCTTCCCGTGACTTCCCTTTCGCTAACTCTTCACGGTAGCGGTTGACGAGCAGGAGCGAGAAGTCGATGCCAAGCGCGATCGCAATCATCGCCACCGCGTTCAAGACGAAAATGGACAGTTCCATCGTCTGAGCGAAGAAGAAAAGCGATCCGGCCGCAACGATGAACGTGATCACACCGACAAAGAGTGGCATGAATGCCGCAAGCGGCGTCCCGAACACGAGCAAGAGGACGACGAGCGCGACCGGTATCCCAATCAATTCGGCTCGAATCAAATCGTTTTTCGACGCCTCGTTCAAGTCATCGGCGAAGACCGGCTCACCGGTCAAACGGATTTCAGTGTCACTGTTTTGAATGAGGGCGTTGCGGACGTCCTCGATGGACGCCTCGGCCGTCTCATAGTCGTTAAACTCCAAGAGTAAATATGCGACGTCCCCAGACCGCGCGTCTGGATTCTCATCCGGCGTGATGATCCCATCGACACCGTTTAACGCTTCGAGTTGTTCGCGTTGCTCTTCGAGCGCGGCATCGAGGTCCCCGCCTTCAAGCAACACGATCATCGAGGCACCGGCTCGGTCGAACCGATCATTCAACTTGTCCTCGACTTGGGCGAACCGTCCGTCTTGAATGGCAAAACCGTTGCCTCGCAATTCGCCCGGGAGTTGCAATCCAAAATACACCGATACCGCCAATAATACGGTCCAAATCGCGACGACTATGTAGCGCCATCGGACTAACGTGTGTCCTAATCGTTCCATACTTTCCCCACTCCTCTCCGTCTAAGAAGACTCTTCCCGTTTTCTCAGGCTTTCACTAGAGTCTTCACAAAAAATTCCTGAACCTTGATCGGGTTCAGGAACATCAACGCTCGAACACTTGAAGCCAACTGTGACAAAAGCGACGCGGCGTTGATAAGACGACGAGTCGGTCGCCCGCCTCGTCTAGCAAAACGACTTTCAATAATTCATTTTCAGCACATACTTCAGAAGAAAACAGTTCGCGCTCACGTCCAAACAGCTGGAACGCTGTCGACGATGTGATCGCAGTCGTCTCACCGATTTGATCGACGATGACGGTATCGCGTTCCCCCCCGTATGGAATGATCCAGCGCTCTTTGGCACCGACGTCCTCGACGAGGAATCGGCGATTTCGTTCGTCATACAACGTGACGAGACCCGGGGCCGTGAAACGTTCAAAGTCGTAGTCTGGTTGATACGCCAGCTCGATAATGGCTCCGAACGTCGGGACTTCCTCGTACCGGCTGTAACGAAACGTCTTGTCGCTCACATTGAGCGCCACAATATCGGATTCGGCCGAGTACAGGAACAGGTCGTCCCCTTGCCAATGGTATAAATTGCTGAACCAATCGTCATGAAACGCGCGTGGTAGCGGATGACTTTCCATCGTTCCTCTCGCGAGGTCGATGATGCCGTACGTCTGCCGATCACGGAACAGTGCGACGGCAATCTTTCTATGTGGTTCTATAAACAGGGCACATGGGGTCCATTCCCATTCGAGTTCCCATTGGATGTGGAACGTCTCATCAAAGAATAAAAAGCCCGTTTGCGCCAAATATAACATCCATCCTCCACCGACACGCTCTAACCATTCGACCGTCTGATGAAATTGATAGTCTGCGACTTGTTTGTACATTTGATCACTTCCTAGCTTTAGCTTAGCAACGCCCGAACGATTTGACGATTTTGAATGTGTTCATCGAACACATTCTCATTTCGCCTTGATTTCCTGTATACTGGCGATAGCTAATCCATTTATAGAAAGGAGGGTTTCTCATGCGCCCACTTCAACTGTCACCCGAGACAGCTATCGAACTTGCCAAGAAGCTAAACGTCCCGCTCGAAGACTTGATGCATATGCCAAAACATATCCTCGTCCAAAAAATGATGCAACTTGAAGCCTCACAATCGGAAGCGAACGAGGAAAAGGAGACGGAATGACGTCTCCTTTTCTCTTGCTTACTTTTGCTTGTTTTTCCGTTTTTTCGCCACATACCAGAGACCGAGGATGGCAAGCGCCGCTCCGCCGGCGACAGCGTATTTGCTGTAGTCTGGACGACGTTCGGTCACGACGAGCGTCGATAACGGGGCGATCGTCATGTGCCGATCTTCGACGAGCCGCGGCGCCGTCAAGTTGACCGTATGATCCTCGACGTTCACTTCAAACTTCCCGGACGGCAGCTTCACGTCGACCGCCTCCTCAAGACCGTTATGGTAGACGAGGTGGCGTTCCACGTACCCTTCGACGTGGCGATGCAGCTCGTATGCGATCACGCCCTCTTCCTCATCAAAGAAGCGTAAATGTTTCCGGATCTGCTCCGCGTTCTCGAGGCGGAACAACGGATACTGCTTTCGTAAACTGATCAAGCCTTTGACGTACTCGACGCTCGGCGTCTCGACTTCGGCCCGGCTCCAGTCCAAGCGGTTGATGACTTCACCGGAGTTGAAACTGTTCTCGTCTCCGTCTTTTGTCCGGAAGAATTCCTGTCCGCTATGGAGGAACGGGATGCCTTGCCCGAGCAACACGATCGTCGTCGCGAGACGATGGCGGCGGCGACGCGTCGTCTCGTCATCGTCCGGGTTCGTCACGGCGAGCTTGTCCCAGAGCGTCAAGTTGTCATGGCACTCGACGTAGTTGACGACTTGGTTCGGTTCGTCGGCAAAACTTTGACTCGTGACCGCGCCGGCGATGCCGCGTTTCACATCAGCCGTCATGTCGAGGTTGCCGCTCACCCAGCCTGGTAAGTCCTCGATGAACACGTCACCGCGGACGCCGTCGCGGATGGCATCGTTGAATTGGGCGATGCGCGGCATCTTCCGGGCGTTATGTTGGTTCGCTTTCTTTCGTACCGAGAGTGGCGTGTCGAGGTCCCATCCTTCTCCGATGACGAGAATCGAAGGGTCGACGCGGTCGAGCGCTTTGCGGACTTGGTTCATCGTCTTGACGTCATGCAGCCCCATCAAATCGAAACGGAAGCCGTCAATCATGAACTCCTTCGCCCAATACGTCACACATTCGATGATCAGTTTCCGCATCATCGCCCGCTCCGACGCCGTATCGTTCCCACAAGCTGATCCGTCAGCGAGTGTCCCGTCTTCGTTCAATCGGTAATAATAATCCGGCACGAACTGACCAAGTGGCGTTGTCGCGGCATCATATGTGTGGTTGAAGACGACGTCCATGATGACACGGATCCCGCGGTCATGGAGCGCTTGAATCATCGCCTTCAACTCGATGATGCGAGCGGCCGGGTCGTCCGCGGATGACGCGTAAGAACCTTCGACGGCAAAGTAATGCACCGGATCGTAGCCCCAATTGTAATTGTCTTCACTCTCTTTTGACTCATTGACCGACCCGTAGTCGAAAAACGGCATGAGTTGCAAATGCGTGATGCCGAGCGAGGTGATGTAGTCGAGTCCGGTCGGATAGCCGTTCGGCGTCTTCGTGCCGACCTCGGTCATGCCGAGGAATTTACCACGATGCATGACGCCGCTGTCCGGATGGCTCGTCAAGTCACGGACGTGTGCCTCATAGATGACCGCTTCTTGCGAAGAGTGGAAGAGCGGACGTTCTTTCACCCAATGGTCAGGATTAAGCGCAGATGGGTCGAGAAGACATCCGCGTTTGCCGTTGACACCGACGACTTTCGCATACGGATCGAGCGACTCGACACGCTTGCCGTCAACGACCGCCTCGAACACGTAAAACTGTCCTTCGAACGAGCGATCGAGTTCAATGACCCACGTTCCTTTCTCTGCCTGCTCGAGCGCCATCCGTTCAAACTTACGGGCCCGTGGCGTCCGGTACAGTTTGACAGCCATTTCTGTGGCGACTGGCGACCAGACTCGCAACCGGATGAAGTCACTTTTAAACGTCACCCCGAGATCTTTTCCGTGATAAGCCATATGATCTAAATCTACATTTGTCTGTTGATCAATAGTACGTTCCATTCTTTCACTCCTTCACTACTTCAAATCTGCTATCATTATAACAAAACCCTCATAAAGGATGGATGAAACATGGCAAAAGACAATTCTTTTGATATTGTGTCAGAAATGAACCTCGAAGAAGTGAAGAACGCGATCCAAATCGCCGAAAAAGAAATCTTGAACCGTTACGATTTCAAAGGGTCGAAAAGCGAGATGTCACTCGAAAACGGCGACCTTGTCCTCGTCTCAGATGACGACTATAAGCTCGAACAGTTGAAAGACGTCATGATTACGAAATTGATCAAGCGTGGCGTCCCGACGAAAAACCTCGACTATCAAAAAGTCGAGCGCGCGCTCGGCGGAACGGTCCGTCAACGCGTCAAATTGAAGAGCGGGATCGATAAAGATGACGCGAAAAAAATCAACACCGCCATCAAAGAGTCGAAATTGAAAGTGAAATCACAAATTCAAGACGATCAAATCCGCGTGACGGCCAAGTCACGTGATGACCTGCAAGCTGTCATGCAGCTCGTCCGCGAGCTCGAGTTGTCGGTTGACGCCCAGTTCACGAACTACCGATGAAACTCGCCATCATCAGTGACCCGCACGGCTCGTTCGCTGATTTGAAAGCCGTGCTCGAGTCCGTCCGCCGCGAGACCGAGCACATCCTTTGCCTCGGCGACTTGTACGAGTGCCATATCGGCAAAAAACGGCGCAACGAAAGGTTTCGCGATGTGACGGACGTCGTGACGTACGACCCGGACTACGAGGCGCTCCTCACGTTCCCGAGCCTGCGCGGCAATCAAGAAGAACGAATCGACGAGGTGCTCGTCGTCTCACATCCGGTCAAGACGCGCATCGCGCTCCTCCCGGAACAGACAACGCTCGATGAGGCGCTGTTCCTACATGGTCATCAAGTGAAGTGGAACGAAGACTGGGAACCGCTCGTCGAGAAAGGCAAGTACCCGCTCGTCTTCATCGGTCACAGCCACATTCCGGGTATTTACCGGAAAGGACGCTCGATCCCGTGGGAAATCGGGACACCGTTCAAGTTGAAGAAGAAACGCTACGTCATCAACGTCGGCGCCGTCATCTTTGACCGTGAATGGTGCCTGTACGACACGGATGCACGGACGGTCACACGGATGAAGGCATGACACGACAAAAGGGACCCGCGAGGTCCCTTTTGTTGTGCTTACATTTCTTCTGGAGCTTGGACGCCAATCAAACGGAGTCCTTCCGTCAAGACGATCGTCACAGCTTTGACGAGGGCGAGACGCGACTGCTTGCCCGCATCTTCTTCAAGGACACGTACGTGGCCGTAATATTTGTTGAACGCTTGCGCCAAGTCGAGAACATAGCGGCTAATGATCGATGGTTCGCGGCGCTCATGGGCACGCGTGATGACGTGCGGGAACGCGTTGAGCATCGTCACGACGCCCCACGTATGGTCGTCGTCCGCACCAGCGAACGTCGAACCGTCGTAGTTGCCTTTACGAAGGAGTGAGTTCGCACGGGCGTTCGTATACTGCACGTAAGGACCTGTCTCCCCTTCGAATTTGAGCATGCTGTCGAGGTCGAACTCGATGTTGTTGATGCGCTCGTTTTTCAAGTCGTGGAAGATGACCGCGCCGACACCGACCATGCGGGCCACGTCGTCTGCGTTCGCAAGTTCCGGGTTCTTTTGCGCGATGTTCGCCTGTGCTTTTTCGATCGCTTCTTTCAGCACTTCCTCGAGAAGGACGATGCGGCCTTTACGTGTCGACATCTTCTTTCCTTCTTGCAAAATCAAGCCGAACGGGACGTGGTGCATGCCGTCGACGAAGTCATAACCGAGTTTACGAAGCACAGAGAAAAGTTGCTTGAAGTGGAGCGCCTGCTCGCCGCCGACGACGTAATTCGCCTGGACAAAGTTATACGTCTCGTGACGGTAGACGGCCGCAGCCAAGTCACGCGTCGCGTAAAGCGTCGCGCCGTCTTTCTTCTTGATCAAGCACGGCGGCAAGTTCTCGTCCTCGAGTGAGACGACCATCGCCCCTTCGCTTTCGACGAGAAGCTGCTTCTCTTCGAGCATGGCGACGATGCGGTCCATCTTGTCATTGTAGAACGCTTCCCCGTTAAAGCTGTCGAATTCGACACCGAGCAGGTCGTATACTTTTTGGAACTCTTTGAGTGACTCGTCGCGGAACCATGTCCACAGTTCAGTCGCTTCCTCGTTGCCGTCTTCAAGTTTCTTGAACCAAGCACGGCCCTCGTCTTCGAGTTCCGGTTGCGTCTTCGCTTCTTCATGGAAGTGGACGTAAAGTTTCAATAGCTCAGCGATCGGGTTGGCGCGTACCGCTTCCTCGTCGCCCCATTTTTTGTAGGCGACCATGAGTTTTCCGAACTGTGTGCCCCAGTCGCCGAGGTGGTTGATGCCGACGACGTCATAACCGTTCTTGCGAGCGATTTGGTTGATCGCATTTCCGATGACCGTCGAGCGAAGGTGACCCATCGAGAACGGTTTGGCGATGTTCGGCGACGAGAAGTCTGTCACGATCGTCTCGTTGCGCGTCGCGTGCGTCGCGTAGTCCGCCGATTCATCGAGCACCATATTGATGATTTCTTGCGAGACGACGTCACGGCTCAAGAAGACATTGACGTAAGGTCCTGCCGCTTCGACTTTCGTGAACAGTTCATCGTTTAGCTCGCCCGCGATATCCGTCGCAATCATGACCGGGGCTTTCCGGTAAGCTTTGGCGAGTTGGAAGCATGGGAACGCCAAATCCCCATGCGCTTCGTGTTTCGGTTTTTCAATCAAGGCCTCAATCTGGTCGAGCGTCAATTCGTCGCCGATGACACGGGACAACGCTTCTGCATACTTGCGTTCATAACTCATTACAATTCCTCCTTAAATAATCAATCGTTACATAAAAAAAACGCCCTTTGCACAGATGCAAAGAGACGGGATGGCCCGCGGTACCACTCTTCTTGCCTGCTTGACGCAGACCGCTTTATCGGTGATAACGGGGGTCCCCCGGCTACGCCTACTCGTTTCGGATAGCATCTCAAAAGTGCGTTTCGCGACGTCTGTCAGCCTAGGCTCTCACCAATCCCTAGGTCGCTTTGTTGACTAAACGATCGTTACTCTCTTTTTCATCGACTTTCGTCTATGTGGTTGAAAAGCAATTTCATTATAGAGGATAATTCATATAGACTCAATGCTAGAATTCGGCCATTATGAGGAATAGGCAGGACTGCCGCCTCATCATGCCGAATTTTTTACGATACATAATCGACTTTTCCCACATAGGAGGGGCCATGAACCATTTCCGTAAGCTGTCTGCCCTCGGCTGGGGTATTTGGAGTGCTTTTGTACTATTGACGATCACACTGTTTGCGACAGGCGTATTGAACGCGCCGGCCATCGAGCCGTTGCCGTTCATCTTGATCGCCTTGCTCGTCATCATCTTCCAACTCGACTCCATCGAGCGCAAAGGCGTCTATTTCACATTTTCTGAAAGTATCGTCCTGATCATCTTTTTATTCTTCGACTTTGAGACAGCTCTGTTCGTCAACCAAATCGGGTTGCTCGTCTTCCAGTTCGTCAACTTGAAGCCGCGCGTCGCGCTCCGGCGCTTCCGTTTCACGTACCCATGGAATGCTATCACGTCTTTTCTAGAACTAGCGATTCCGGCGAGCGTCTACTTGGCGCTCGGTGGTGAGACGGGACTCGGTTTTTATACGCAAGACTCGTTCCTCCCCGTCGCCGGGTTGATTGCCGCCATCGTATTGAACACGGTGCTGCAGAAGTACCAAGTCGGTTGGTGGTTCCGGGTCGACGTGCCGGTCCGCGACTTCTTGAGCATCGCGTTTTATACGTATATCGTCAGCCTCGTCTTCATCTTCGCGGCGTCCTTCTTCCGCGAGACGAACTTGCTCGTCGTCAGTAGCATTGCCGCCGCGCTCACGTTCTTCATCAAACGACTGTTGATTCAAAAAGGACGACAAGACGCGTTCAAATCGCTCATCGAACAGTACGATGAAGCAAAAGAAGCCGTGTCGCTGTCGCAAAGCGAGGCGCAAGCCATCGAAGTGTTCCTCAGCCAATGCGAACGGTTGAATCAATACGACGCCGGTTTCGTCGAGTTCACGTTGTTCGACCGCTCACTCTATTTCGATTTAAAGACCCGCCAACCGATCGAACGTCCCCGCGTCTTCGATTTGCTCGAATCGACGTATCCGAACGAATCGTCCGTCGAGTATGAGATGCGTTTCGAGTGGGACGCGCCGATGTCAGATGAGTTCCACGACGACTACCACAGCTTCATCTCTGTCCGCTCCGAGGAAATCGAAGGGATTCGCACGTGGATCGTCATGGCTGGCGAGCACGTCTACGGCTATCCGCTGATCATCCAGCGCGAAATCGTCAAACTGCTCAAGTCGTTCAATCGAACGATCAGCCGTTGCCACGAACGGGATCGCCTCTATACAGAGAGCCGGACGGACAGCTTGACGCTCCTCGCGAACGCCCGGGCATTTTATGAATATGGGATTCAACAAATCTCAGACGCTTCTATGTATCCGATCTCGGTCGCAATGCTCGATATCGATTTTTTCAAAAAAATTAACGACACGCATGGCCATCAAGTCGGCGATGGCGTGCTTCAAGAATTTGGCCGTCGCATCCGTCAGGCGCTGCGGACCGATGACTTCGCGGCCCGTTATGGCGGAGAAGAGTTCATCTTGTTGCTCAATCATTGCGACGTCGACCAGGCCGTCGAAATCGCTGAACGCATTCGCCAAAAGATTGAAGACAAGCCGTTTTATGTCGATGGAATCGCGATTCAAGTGACCGCCTCGATCGGGGTCGACACGATTCAGGCGTTCGGTGACAAACGACTCGATGACACGATTCGCAACGCCGACCGGGCGTTATACGTCGGCGGCAAGTACGCCGGGCGCAACCGAGTCGCCCACTACAACTATTTGACGACTTGATCCGCCCCCACGCTCACAGAGCGTGGGGATTTTCTATTGACAAACCGATTCGAAACAGATAGGTTAGGGAACGTGTCTTATAACTTAATCATACGACTTTTTTATCACGAGAGACGGAGGGACTGGCCCTGTGAAGTCTCGGCAGCGGGGAACCTGTGCCAAATCCAGCGAGCGCTCTGCTCGAAAGATGAAAAAAGTGTTTCTTGTAAAAGAGGGCCTTTTTTCAAAAGGCTCTCTTTTTATTTTTATGAATGAGGTGAAACGATTGGAACAACCGACAGCTAACAAATGGGCACTGTTGCCCTTACTCGTCTTTCTCGTCTTCTTTATCGGGGCCGGGATTTACTATGGCGATTTTTACAAATTCCCTGTATTGATTGCGGCACTCATCGCCTTGATCGTCGCGGCGATGATGACGAAAGGAAGTGTCACGCAAACCGTCGAGCGCATTGCGCAAGGCGCGGGCAACCCTGGCATTTTGATTATGATCTTTATTTTCCTGCTCGCCGGGGCGTTTTCGAACGTTGCCGGTGAGATCGGGGCGATTGACGCGACCGTCAACGCGGCGCTCACGTTGTTGCCGCCATCGCTGCTTTTGAGTGGCCTGTTCGTCATCGCGGCCTTCATCTCAATGGCGATGGGCACATCGACCGGGACCATCGCGGCGCTCGCCCCGATTGCCCTCGGCATCCATGAAGAGAGTGGGGTCAATATCGCCATCGCCGCAGCTGCCGTTGTTGGCGGAGCCATGTTCGGAGATAACTTGTCGTTCATATCGGACACGACGATCGCGGCGGTCCGGACGCAACGGACGAACATGCGCGACAAGTTCCGCACGAACTTTTGGATTGTCTTGCCGGCGGCCGTCATCACGACGGTTCTCCTCGCCGTCTTGTCGAGCGGAGAATCGACGATTGAAGTCGCTGCTTTTGAATGGTATAAGCTCATCCCTTATCTCGCCGTCATCGTCCTCGCCTTGACTGGGTTGAACGTCATCCTCGTCTTGCTCGGCGGCATCGTGTTGACCGGGATCATCGGTCTGCTTGACGGAACCTTGTCCGTGACAGCGTTCGTCACGGCGATGGCCGACGGGATGATCGGGATGGCAGAGATTTCGATTTTGACGCTCTTCATGGGCGGGCTCGTCGGACTCATCTCGCATAACGGAGGGCTCACTTATTTGCGGGACGCCCTCACTGCCCGCATCCAACAACGGGCCGGCGCCGAGTGGAGCATCGCCGGGCTCGTCAGTGCGACAAACGTCGCCACGGCGAACAATACGATTTCCATCCTTGTCGCCGGGCCGCTCGCGGCGAACATCGCCGACACGTATGACATCGAACGGAAGAAGTCGGCGAGCGTGCTCGATATCTTCTCGTGTGGCGTACAAGGGCTTCTCCCATACGGAGCCCAATTGCTCATCGCCGCCGAATTGACGAACACGGCATCACCGGCTCTCGTGCCGTACATGTTTTATCCGTTCCTCTTGTTCATCTGTGGCGGACTGGCGATTGCCTTCAACTTCCCGCGCTTCAAGAAGCGGGCCTGACAAAAACGACCTTGTGAAGCGTGACTTCACAAGGTCGTTCTTTTTGCTTCGAGTTCACGTTTGAGCTGTTCGTTGCGTTTTTTGAAAGCGCGCCGTTTAAGAAGTTCTTCAAGTCCGCGGCTGATCGCCCATAAGACGAGCAACAACAGGCCGAGCATCGACAAGCGGAACGGACTTTGGATGAATTCTTCCCATTGGTCACCGATCACTGAAAAAATCAAGACGACGAGCAGTTTCCCAAACCCGGCTGCCATGATGAACGTCCGAAGCGGCATTTGAATGAGCGCGAGTAAGTACGTGATCAGACTGACCGGGATGAACGGCAACGAATATAAGAACCCGAGTGAAACCGGGCTCATATGGTTGATCCGTTCGAGCCAGTAGACACCTTTCTTATGTCTTTCAAGCCAGCGCGTCATCGGTTTGCGGAACACGTAGCGGACAGCTGAGAAGACAAGAATTGTCCCGAGCAAACTGCCGACCCATGATAATAACGCCCCGAGCAGGAATCCATATGTTGCCGCATTCGCTGAAATGATGAGGACAAGTGGAAGAAACGGAAAAATCGCTTCTAAGAACGGGGCGCCGAGACCGGCCCACGGCCCCCCTGGCAACTCTTGAAGCCATTCAATCAATTGGATGATCCACTGTTCGAGAGATGTGAGCATATGAGTTTCCACCTTCGGCTTTCGTTACTCTGTTTTACCCGAATTCGTACCACAGGACACATCCCCCTGCCGTGTTCAAAAAAAATTAAAAAGTATTTGCGAAATTTCGCTGTGATATCTATCATATAATAATGGACTTGTGGTTGCAGGCAAGCCCATTCGTCGAACGACACAACCCAACGTTCGTTTTCCTGCAAAAAACTGAACACAGGGGAGCAATAACCATGGAAACAAAATCAATGCGGGTCTTGCTGTACTATAAGTACGTCAACATCGAAGACCCAGAAACGCTCACACAAGAGCACCTCAAGTATTGTAAGGACCTCGGCATCAAAGGACGGATCTTGATTTCTTCCGAAGGAATCAACGGGACGTGCTCTGGGACTTGGGAACAGACCGAGCAGTACATGACTGATTTGAAAGCGAACCCGCTCTTCAGCGACATCGAGTTCAAAATCGATGAAGTCGATGAGCACGCGTTCTCGAAAATTTTTGTCCGTCATAAGAAAGAACTCGTGACGTGGCGCTTTGACGGCGAGTTTGACGTGCCGAAACAGCACGGGGCATACCTCGAACCGGCAGAATGGAAAGAGATGATGAATCGCGATGATGTCGTCATCCTCGACGTTCGTAACAACTACGAATACGACCTTGGTCACTTTAAAAATGCGATCAAGATCGATGTAGAGGCTTCTCGTTACATGCCAGAATGGCTCGAAGAGAACAAGAACCTCTACGAAGGGAAAACGCTTCTCACGTATTGTACCGGAGGCGTCCGTTGCGAGAAATTTACAGCATATATGCGTGACCAAGGTCACGACAACATTTTTCACTTAAAAGGCGGCGTCGCCATGTACGGCAAAGACGAAGCCACGAAAGGCGAGGATTGGGAAGGTGAGCTTTACGTCTTTGACGAGCGCATCAACGTCCCGGTCAACACGGTCAATCCATCGGTCGTTTCAGAGTGCATGCACTGCGGCACGAAGACGGTCCGTTACGTGAATTGTGCCAACCCGGTGTGTAATGCCCAGCACTTCTGTTGTGAAGAGTGTGAACCTAAACAAATGCGTTCATGCTCGAAAGAGTGCCAGGAGCATCCACGCAACCGCTATATCATCGAGAATATCGCGGACAAACTTCAGGAGACTGAAGGCGTCGTCGGGTAACAAAAATCGACCAGAAAGCGCAAGGGACCTTATTGAACTGCTCCCTGTCAAGTAGACAGGGCAAATAATGAAAACCAGCCTAGGCGGCTTGAGTCCTGTATTCGACAGGGCTCAAGCCGTTTAGTCGTTTCTGGAAACGATCATGGTTGTAGAACGATATGTAGGCCTCGATGGCTGATGTGAGTTCGCTGTAGGCCTGGAACTCACGCAAATAGTACATCTCGACTTTCAGGGTACCCCAAAAACCCTCAATCGGGGCGTTGTCGAGACAACGTCCGACCCGGGACATGCTGTGGGTCAGCCCCGCGTCTTCCACCATGCGTTTGAACCCTCTCGAGGTATATTGGAACCCTCGGTCGCTATGGATCATCGGACTCGCTCCTGAACGGAGCCCCGCGATGGCTGGGATCATCGTCTGGAAGACGAGCGCGTTGTTGTTGGATTTCCCGATGCGATAGGCGACGATCGAGCCGTCATAGAGGTCGATGATCGCGCTCAGATACGCCTTCTTCCCGGCGCCATATTTGAACTCGGTGACGTCGGTGCACCACTTCTCGTCCGGTCGGGACGCGCTGAATTCCCGGTTCATCAGGTTCTCGGCCACATGTTGCGGTGACGATTTCTTATGCCGCTTTCGTTTCTGGCGGATGACCGAACGGATCTCATGGATGCGCATGAGACGATAGATCCGCTTCTCATTGTATGCCGGCAGGCCATGTTGACGTCGTCTGCGGTTGATTGTCATGGTGAGCCGTCGATAGCCGTAGGTCCCGTTCACCTGGTCATAGAGGAGACGGATGTCCTCCAGTAAGCCCAAGTTCTCCTCCTCGCGTACCGAGACGGTACGCTTCAACCATTTGTAGTAGGCGGCCCGTGAGACCTGCGCGATTTCACACAGGAGCACGACCGGGAACGTGTCGGTCGTCGACATTTCCTCGATCGCCATGTAACGTAATTGTAGCCGGATTTGGCTGATCAACCTCTCCTCTCGATCTCCTCTAACTTTTTTAGGAACAGGTTCTCGGCCCGCAGGCGCTCGTTCTCCCGCTCGATCTGTTGGATGCGACGTTCGAGCTTCTCTTCGTTGGTCAGTTCCTCTTCTTGCTTCGTCCGTCCGCGCCGGTCCTCGAGCCCGTGCACGCCGTCGGCGTCATATTTTTTCGTCCAGCCGTAGACCTGGTGGTACGACACGGCGAATATCTCGGCCGTCTGTTGATAGTTCCGTCCATTGTCCAGGCAATACCTGACGATCTCCATGCGTTCCTCGAATGTGGTCTTTCTCCCTTTTGTCATAGCTCGATCCATCCCTTTTCTCGAATCTGTTAACTCGCTATGACTAGTATACTTCTTGATCCACCGATATAGAACCGAACGACTACTGATTTGATGTCTGGAGAGGACTTCCACCATGGTGACCCCATCGAGATAGTCACGTACGGCCGCTATTTTCTGTTCCTTTGTGTACAGTTTCCATGTCCTCGACTCCTTCAAGGCGTCGATTCCGCCGGTCTCGAATTTCACTTTCCACACCCGGAGGGTATGCTCAGAGACGTCATGGGCCTCCTCGATTTCCTTCCACGTATATGTTTCTTCTTCCATCATCCGTAGTGCACTCAGTTTTTGTTCGATTGAATGCCGACTTCTCGCCATAAAAAACACTCCCCAATCAGATAAACAGATTTGTTATTTCATCTGTCTACCTATTGGGGAGCATATCATATCCCTTGCGCTTTTTTTGACAGAATCTTTACGTCTATTCACGACGAGAATCGGGTATAGTGAAGATACTATTGTCAGACAGGAAGTGAATCGATTGTTGTTTAACGAACCTTTACTCGCCGCCCTCCTTGCATGGTTTATCGCCCAAGCGGCAAAACTAGTGACAGAACTGATTAAAACGAGAGACTTTGAACTACAAATCATGTTCGCCTCTGGCGGCATGCCGAGCTCCCACTCCTCGACCGTCGTCGCTTTAGCGACCGTCATCGGCCGAATGGAAGGACTCGACTCCAGCATGTTTGCCCTCGCCTTGATTTTTGCGACAATCGTCATGTACGATGCGACCGGTGTCCGCCAAGCGGTCGGTTTCCAAGCCCGTTTGTTGAATGATTATTTCAAAGGCATCAAGCATGAGACCCCGATCTTAAATGAACTTGTCGGTCATACACCGTTCCAAGTCATCGTCGGCGCCTTGCTCGGTCTCGTCGTCGGTTTGTTTTTCCCTATCTGAATATATAAGGCATGTCGCCCTCCCCTATCTTTTTGTGAACTTTCACAACGAAGACGGTATACTCAAGATGAGGAGGAATCGACATGCCTTTTTTGCAGAAGTCTTATGAGTCTCTAGACACGCTCGCCGAAGCGATCGGTCAAGCGATTCGCGCCCCCATCACAATCGAAAACCGCCACCATCAACTCATCGCCTATAGCACGCATCCCGACTCGACGGACCCGGCGCGAATCGCGACCATCATCGGTCGACGTGTCCCGGAAGCGGTCATCGAAGACTTGTGGGAGAGTGGGATCTTACAAAACGTGATCGATCGCGATGAACCGGTCGTCATTCCAGCGCGCCTTTCAGTCGGTCTCGGGGAACGTGCCGCCGTCGTCATTAAACAACAAGACGAGGTGCTCGGCTATATTTGGAGTTTGGCCCGCTCGCAGCCTTTTTCTGAGCAAGAGCTCACTGTTTTACAAGAAGGTGCAAACATCGCCAAAAAACTGCTCATGACGATCGCGATGCACGAACGACGCATCGACGCTGAGCTCGAACGGTTCTTTTTGGATATTCTGGCCACGCCGACACTGAGCCTGTCCCATCACGAGCGGTTGAACGAAATCGCGCCGATTGCTGTGGCCAGCCGGTTGACGGTAATCGATTGCCTGCAACCGATCACCCCGCAATTCGCGGAACGGCTCTTTTATGTGCTCGCGACCCAACAGGCGATTGAAGTCGTCCTCCAAGCGATTGACGGACAACAGTTGCTCGTCTGGCACTACATGAAGTCAGAGCTGTCCGAAGAAGAGACAACACTCGTGGAGTGGGCGGAACGGTTCGAGACCCAGCTCCAGGAAAAGTTTTCAGAAGCGGAACCCCGACTCGGCATCAGCCGCCGTTTCTTCGAAAGCGAGACGATCTATAACACGGCCGTGGAAGCGAGACGTGTGACCTCACTGCGACGGAAATTCCCACTCGAGCTGGCCACCGCCCGTGCGTTCGAACAGATCGGCATATATCAACTCGTTCCCGACCTCGCGCGCCTGATCGGCCTCCGGCTCGAGACGCACCCGACGCTCGAACGGCTGCACGCTTACGATCACGCTCACCAAACCGAACTCGTGACGACGCTGGAATGGTACTTCTATTTCGACGGCAACGTGAAGCAAGTCGCGGCCCATCTCCACATTCATCCGAACACGGTGCTGTACCGGGTCCGGCGGATCGAAGAGTTGACGCAAATTACCCGCGTCTCCCTCCCGGAACGGGCCGCCATCTATTTGGCGATCAAAGCCGGACAATATCGTCAAGACGACTGACTCTCACTTTGTGAATTATCACAAAGTGGGGGTCTTCGTTTTTAGAATGCAGGCTAAAGACAGCGTTTTCGGAACGGTCTATACTAGAAGTGTGAACAAATTGTGTCAACAGATCGAAAGGGGAACGGATCATGAAAATCGGGGTATTGAAAGAGATTAAAAATAACGAGAACCGCGTCGCGTTGACGCCAATGGGGGCTGCGGTGTTGACGGAGCTCGGACATGACGTGCTCGTCGAAACGGAAGCCGGTATCGGGAGCGGCTTCACGAACATGGAATATGTCGATGCCGGTGCGACAATTGTCGATACGGCCGCAGACGTTTGGAACCACGTCGAGCTAGCACTCAAAGTGAAAGAGCCGCAACCTACGGAATACCGCTATTTCCGCAGCGACTTGACGCTCTTCACGTATTTACATCTTGCAGCCGAGCCGGAACTGACGAAGGCGCTCGTCGAGTCAGGCATGACCGCCATCGCCTATGAAACGGTCGAAGTCGACCGGACGCTTCCGCTCCTCACGCCGATGAGTGAAGTGGCCGGACGGATGGCCGCACAAATCGGTGCTCAAATTTTAGAGAAGCCTCATGGCGGGAAAGGCATCCTCTTGTCTGGTCTCCCAGGTGTCCCGCGTGCCAACGTGACGGTCATCGGCGGCGGTGTCGTCGGAACGAACGCGGCCCGCATCGCCATCGGTCTCGGAGCCAACGTGACACTCATGGACATCAGCCCGGCCCGACTTCGTCAAATCGATGATCAGTTCGGGAACACGATCAACACGCTCATCTCGAACAGTTACAACATCGCCAAACAAGTCGCCGAGAGCGACCTCGTCATCGGTGCTGTTCTCATCCCGGGTGCCAAAGCGCCAAAGCTCGTCACAAAAGAGATGGTTCAACAAATGTCACCTGGTTCGGTCATCGTCGACGTCGCCATCGACCAAGGCGGGATTTGCGAGACGATCGACCACATCACGACGCACGACGCGCCGACGTATGAGCGCTACGGGGTTCAACATTATGCGGTCGCCAACATGCCAGGTGCGGTCCCACGCACGTCGACGCTCGGTTTGACGAACGCGACGATGCCGTATATTATCGAGTGCGCGCAAAAAGGCGTCTTCCCGGCTCTCCGTGAAAATGCGGCGCTCCTCAAAGGATTGAACGTCATCGATGGGACGGTCACGTACGAGGCGGTCGCCCGAGACCTCGACTATCCGTTCGTACCGGCTTCAGAAGCGGTCACGAAACAACTGCAAGCATAAGTAAAACGCCCGAACGGCTGATTCCGTTCGGGCGTTTTATTTAGGCGTTCTCGACGGCGATGTCTTCACCGATGATCTTTACTTCCGGCTCAAGTTCAACATGGAACTTCTCTTTCACCGTCGCTTGGACGTGACGAATGAGCGAGATATACTCCGTCGCCGTCGCGTCGGCAATGTTGACGATGAAGCCGGCATGTTTGAGCGATACTTCCGCCCCGCCGATCCGCTTCCCTTGCAGACCGCAGTCTTGAATCAACTTCCCGGCGAAGTAGCCCGGCGGTCGTTTGAACACACTCCCGCACGATGGATATTCGAGCGGCTGCTTCGATTCACGTTTGTACGTCAAATCGTCCATCACTGCTTTGATCGCTTCGTAAGGAAGCGGTTCTAATTCAAACGTCGCTTCGAGCACGATGAGCCCTTCTGTCGCAATCCGGCTCGTCCGATAGTCAAGCTCGAGCTCGTCTTTCGTGAGCGTCAACAGCTCCCCTGCCGGCGTCAAGACGACCGCGCTCAAGATGACGTCTTTCGTCTCGCCACCGTAAGCACCAGCGTTCATGTACACTGCGCCGCCGACCGTTCCAGGAATGCCGCAAGCGAACTCGAGACCAGACAACTCTTCTGTGAGCGCTTGACGAGACACATCAATGATGGCGGCACCGGCTTGAGCGATGACTCGATCGCCTTCCCGGCGAATCGTCTTCAACTCGTTCAAGTTCAACACGATCCCTCGGAGACCCCCGTCCCGAACGATTAAGTTCGAGCCGAATCCGAGAATCATGAACGGGACTTGCTCGCGGTGGGCGAGCTCGAGCACCGCCTGTACTTCTTCATATGTGTGTGGAGCCACGAAATAATCGGCGTTGCCACCAAGCTTTGTATACGTGTGTGCCGATAAAGGCTCGTCTTGTTTGACGCGATCGGCCGGGATGATTGTTACTAATTGATCTAAAAAGCTCATGCGTTCACTCAATCCTTTACGTTCTATTTTTATCGGTGCTTCGGACTCGTCCGGGCACGTCGCTGAATGGTTTCAGTACGAAACACAGTATACAAATGTTTGACAGAGGTGACAAGCAACGTTTTCTTTACAATGGAAGAAAAGATTTATAGCAATAATGATGTAGCGACTGCTACTACGATAGGAATTGTGAAATTATCCCAATCACGATAGGAAATCGCTTCTGTCAGCGTGGCAACGACGGAAATGATAAACCCATATGTTACCACTTGCCAAAGCGGAACATCATCCCACAAAAACAATAAAAAGAGCACAGCATACGAGCTGAGGAACATGGCCATACTGCCTTGGAACGACCGTTTCTGCCCGTATAAGTCGTACGTCACCGTCCCATACTTCCGTCCGACGAGGGCGGCCAATCCGTCTCCCCAGGCCAAGACGAGCGACCCGGCCAAGAAGGCGAGCGGTTCTGTCTCAAAGAAGAAGAATAAGATCACGAGCAGCGCAATCGGATAATAGACCGTGCCAAATGATTTCCGCTCGGTTTGATGGACCGGTGACGGACTTTTATAAAGAAGGAATGCGTTCGCGAACGTGAAGAAGACGAGCGGAACGGCTGCGACGTACCATGTCTCAATCAACCAGACGGCGAGCAGCGCCCAATGTCCGACCGCGATATGTACACTTTTACGAATTGTTTCATCCGTCCATCCTAGACGCTTGCCGACTTGTTCGAGCCCGACGAGGAACACTAGGACTATGACGATGGACAGGATGGAGCTGACCCATTCATTCATCGGTAGACCACCTTTAGCTACATAATTTATACGTTTACATTATACCTTAATCGGGCCAGAACCTAGCTTCCCTTTCAAACATTTGGTAGAATGAGGTCAAATGACTGTATAGACGGCGATCGAAGCCGACTATAGAAAGGGTGGCTGTATGCGCGACGCAACTTCAATTCAAACTTTGGCGGACTGCCTGCATTACATGCAAGTTGGCGACGTCGATCGGGCCATCGCCCTGTTTCCGGAAGAAGTGCGTGAACACTTCCCAAAAGAACTTCGTAAAATCCACTTGTTTCATATTGAAAAGAACGGCCTGTCCATCAACCAAATCGTCGCTTTGGCGAACACGTTGACGGGCGAACATTTGTCGGCGACGACGATTCAAAACTGGACGAAGCGGGAAGTCCGCAAAATTATCGGCGTCCCTCGGGTCGGCAAAAAATACTCGTTGCAACAGGCCGCAATCATCTATTTGCTCGACGACTTGAAGCACTTGTTCTCTCTTGAGGAGACGAGTTCGTTGCTTGCGCTCATCTTCAACAACCCGGACCGTGACGAAGACGACCTCATCTCGCCAATCGATTTTTACCGATTGTACGCGGAATATGCGAAATCGACGAGTCCGATCGATTTGCTCGACACGCGTGCCAAGCGCTCCATCGAGAAGATGGGCCATACGCACCAGAACATCGTCCATGTCTTGAAGCTCTGTCTATACGCCCACCGCGTCACGACGCTCGAACTCGAGGCAAAACATTATTTGAACCGCTTCATTTGATGGAGCGGTTTTTGCGTATAAGAAAACACCAGTCCCGTGACTGGTGTTCGTCATATCGATTAAACAGAGACCGCGAGCGGCATCCGTGACTTCACACTCAACGTTTTCAACACTGACAACAGTTCGAACATCGAAAGCTGATCGGCTTCTTTCGTCAAACAGAAAGAGTCGTCTTCTTGGCGACGAAGTTCCGCCACAAGCTTCCCAGCCTTGTCGCGCACGCTGAACTTGTAGCGTTCGACATCGTACTGAATCGTATAGAGTCCGCGTTCATAGACGTTGTACTCACACTTTTTCCCGAATAACGAGAATTTGTCTTTCAATTGACCAATCGCTTGCCCGTCATGGTTCATGACGACCCATTTCTGACAGTTCGGGATGTACTTCCCGAGAGCGATTTGTCGACCAGACAAGTTGTGCACTTGGACACTGCCTTCCGCGTCGCGGTGAACAGATCCGATCGCATCATTTGTCTCGTCATAAATGGTCGCCTCGCCTTGCGTAAAGACGCAACCTTTTACATAAATTAATTTGCGCACCGCTTTTCCTCCTAATACGTTCCAACCACGATTTTTCTGTTTGTCCGGTTGGGCATTCTGTGAAACCCCAAAAAGTTTCTAGCAGCCGAATCTCTCTGTTCAACTACTACATATTTCATATGACGAAGATGATTATTGCACCGTTTGAACAAAAAGACAACCCCTTTTTCTTCGACACAATCCGTCATCTTGTCAAACATGTGAAAACACGCGTCGTTATCGCTTAAAACCGGCTTCTTTTAACAGCTGTTCAAGCTCTGATCTTGCAATCAGACGAACTTGATTTGGCTCAGCCAACTCGTACGCGCTGTCCGTGTAGGACGAATTCGTCACGACCCATCCTTCGTTCACTCCATAATACGGGACAGCCGCCGCCACTTGTTGGACCGCCTCGAGACCGACGACTTTTTCGTAACGCTTCGCCTGGACGGCGATCGACCACCCTTCCGGCGTCTCGAGCAACAAGTCGGCCCCAAAGTCGCGGGACGCCGGTGTGACGGTGACCGTATAGCCGAGCTCAGTGAACACGTCTTCTAAAAACAGTTCGAACTCACGCCCTTCCATCCGATCGACCCGGTCGATCGTCGACAGCCGTTTTCGCCAAATGACCCAAGCGAACCCGAGCCCGACGACAGCGATGACAGTCCAGAACGGTGCGTCCCACCACCACAGTCCGAACGCGAGTACTAGACTAAACCCCAATCCTTTCACATCCATCGTCCTCTCCATCATTTGTTCACTATTACTTTACCGTCTGAAGGCAGGAAAACAAAGGCACATCTGTCGAATGTAATGAAGATGTACCCGTTTGATTTATAGAAGGAGGGATCACCCGTTGATGGAGAAAAGAGTGCATCTCCAGAACGACCTGTTGCATGCCTTGCCTTACGGTGTCGCCTTGATTCAAACAGACGGCACGATCGTTCAAGCGAACCGCCCGTTTTTAGAGCAATTCCCTGAGGACTTACAGACACGTTCCAACGTGTTTCATATGGTCAACCAGTCCCCGATCACGATGGAGCTGTCCAGTCGAATGGAGCAAGGGCTTCCATGGACGTATGAGATGCCGACGATCCGCATCCATGCGATCCCGAACGGGGACGTCTATATCCTGTCGATCGAACCGCTCCCGCTCGACACGCGTGTCACCGTCCAACACAACGCCTTTGAGGCGATGATGCACACCGAACTCGACATGGCGATGATCATGACCGATGCGAACTTGCTCATCAATCGATTCAATAAAGGCGCCACCGAACTGTTCGGTTACGCGCCTCATGAAGTGTTATATGAGATGACGCCGTTCGCGCTTTTCGAATCGCGTGAGTTGAGCGAAAAACGCACCCACTACCAAGACGAGACCGAACGTCTCTTATCGTTCGAGCAAATGTTGCGCGTCGCGCTCGATCGAGGAGACCGAGAATGGAAGTTCCAACGAAAAGACCGGACCCACTTCGTCGGCAAGTTGTTCATGCACCCTGTCTATGAACAGGCACGCGTCATCGGATTCTTCTTCTTTGTCTTCGACGTCAGTCCAGAGATCGCGTTAAAAGGAGAGCTGTTGCATAAAGAACAGCGGTATCGTATGTTCGCAGAATCGGTTATCGAAGCCGTCTTGTTTCATGAGGACGGTACGATCCTTGACGCCAACAAAGCCACCGAGACGATCTTCCGAATCCCGTCTGAAGAGATGGTCGGGCGCCAGACGATCGAGTTCATCGCGGAAGGGTACCGCGCCGACGTCTTGCGCCGTATCCGCAACCACATCCAGACACCTTACGAAGTCATCGGACGCCGGGAAGACGGCACGTTCCTCGAGATGGAAGTCTATCCGAAAGAAGTGACGTACCAAGGGCAGACGCTTCGTGTCGCCGTCATGCGGGATATTAGTGACCGGAAAAAAGTCGAGCGCATGCTTGAACGTGAAAAGAATGCCATCGCCCGTCAGCGCGATATCATTCAATCCATTCTTCAAGCGTCGAACGAGGCGTTCGTCTTAACCGAGTCGAACGGAAGCGTCCTCTTTATGAACGTCCACGCCCGTCGTTTGCTCGACTTGCCTGGAATCGCTCCTAACAAAATGCAAGAACGGATCCCGCTCCTCACGACGTTCCGTCCCCGTGACCGGACCGAGATGTTAAAGAAAATCGACCTGTTGCTGGACGGATCGGCTCGAGAAGTGTCGATGCGTTTCTCCATCCCGCAACCGAACGATCGAGATGAGCAATATTATGAGATGTATGCGACCGGTATGGATACGAAGCGCCAAATCGGTGTCGACAGCGGCTTTCTCTTCGTTTTCCGTAACCGGACCGAAGAAGAACGGATGGACCAAATCAAAAATGAGCTCGTCAGCACCGTCTCCCACGAACTACGAACGCCACTGTCTTCCTTATCCGGTTATATCGAACTCATGCTCAACCGCGAACTGACTGCTGACAAGCGGGAGCGCTATTTGAAGACGATGGCGAAAGAGGCAAAGCGGTTGACCGATTTATTGAACGACTTCCTCGACATTCAACGCATGGAGGACGGCAATCAAGAATATAAACAAGACCATTTCATCCTAAACGACCTCGTCCGCGACGTCGTCGAGCGGTTCCGGGAGACGAACGATCATTCGATTCATTTTGATGACGCGGATGAAACGCTCCCTCTCATCGCCGATCAAGACCGGATTGAGCAAGTGATCATCAACTTGCTGTCAAACGCCATCAAGTACTCACCAAACCACCGGGAAATCGAAGTCCGGGTACGCCGGGAACACAACCAAGCCCACGTCTCGGTTCAAGACTTCGGTATCGGTATCCCGGAGCATGCGTTCGAGGAACTGTTTAAAAAATTCTATCGCGTCGATAACTCTGACACTCGTCAAATCGGTGGGACCGGGCTCGGCCTCTCGATTTGTAAAGAAATCATCGAGTCACATGGTGGCAGTATCGAAGTCGAATCGACGGTCGGTGTCGGATCGACGTTCACATTCACGCTCGACTTAGCGGAGGAAACGATATGAACCATTACGTCTTTACCGGATTCCCCGGTTTTTTAGCCGGGAAGCTGATCACCCATCTCGCTTCTTTACCGAATCAAATCGGAACGATTTACGCCCTTCATCTCCCGACGCAACACGATGAAGCTAGCGCATTAAAACAAGAACTGTTGGCGACGACGTCACTCCAAGACGAACAACTCGTCCTCGTCGAGGCGGACATCACGCTCCCGGAAGTCATCCTCGACCCGATTATGCGCTCGGTCATCGAGCGTAGCGTGAATTATGTGTTTCATCTGGCGGCCGCTTACGACTTGAGCATTCCTTACGAAGTCGGTTATCGAATCAACTTGCTCGGCACGAAACATATGACGGCGTTCGCGAAGCGAGCCCCGCATTTGAAGCGGTACGTCTATTTCAGCACCGCTTACGTGTCGGGACGGCGGCAAGGGACGGTGTACGAGAACGAACTGTGGCATCGTGTCGCCTTCAAAAACCATTACGAGGCGACAAAATACGAAGCCGAAGCGATCGTCTCACGTGAGTTCGGCTCGATGCCGGTGACCGTGATTCGACCGGGCATCGTCATCGGTCATAGTCTGACCGGTGAGACGAAAAAGTTTGATGGTGTCTATTTCGTCTTGAAATTGATGGACCAGTTGCGTCAAGCCGCCCCGCTCCCTTACATCGGACGCCAAAATATCGAAGTGAATCTCGTGCCGTACGATTATGTGGTCGAAGCGACGGCGTATCTCGCGCACGCACCAGCCGGGTTGGGCCGAACGTTTCATCTGACGGATCCGTTTCCGCACGGTGCGCGCGAAGTGTATCGCATGATTCACGAAGAGATGTTCCGTCGTCCTCCGCGTGGGACGATTCCTCACGTTGCCGCCGAAGCCGGTTTTTCGGCCATGAAATTATCGGAACGATACGGAGTACCTCGTGAACTCCTAGACTACTTCAAACATCAAGTCCATTTCGACACGACACAGACGATGCGGGCGTTAAACGGTACCGGTATCATCTGTCCCGACTTAAAAGACTATTTGCCGCAAGTCGTCGCCTATTACGACACACACAAAAAGCCCTGATCAGGGCTTTTTGTCATCCAATCAATAGTTTTTCTTTCGGGTAGCGAATCTTGCGGTCAAGTTGGCGCGCGACGGTGAACAGAATCGTGAGCGATCCGACACGACCAAGCAACATCATGAACATGATGAGCTCTTTTCCGCTGTCATTCAACTCAGCCGTGATCCCGAGCGACAGTCCGACCGTCCCGAACGCGGAGACGACTTCAAACAAGATGGCCGTCGCTGGTAAGTGCCCGTTCGTCAAGATTGTCAGCGCGGTAATAAATAAAATAAAGAAGAAACTCGTGATGGCGACCATGTACGCCTTTTTAATCTGGAACACGTCGATCGTGCGTTCCATGATGACCGTTTCTTTTTTGCCGAGCAAAAATGCCCACATGTCGGCCAAGATGACGACCACGGTCGTCACTTTAATTCCCGACCCTGTCGATGCGGCCCCGGCCCCGATATACATGAGAATCAATATGAGACCGATCGAGACCGGCGCCATCGTCGCGACGTCGATCGTATTGAAGCCGGCCGTCCGCGTCGTGATGGCTTGGAAGAACGTCGCATGAAGAGCCTCGCCGAGCGGGCGCCCGTATAGTGCTCCTTCAATCGACACCCATTCGAACAACATAAGGGCGAACCAGGCGATGCCGTTAATAACGAGTAGCGACGCGATCATGATTTTCGAATGGAGCGCGAGCCGTTTCCAACGTCTCACCTCGGTCGCATCGGCAATCGTCGTGAAACCGAGCCCGCCAATCATGATCAGTATGGAAATCGTGACGACGATGGACGTGTTCTGTTCAAACTGCATGAGGCTATCGGGCCATAAGGCGAACCCAGCGTTATTGAACGCCGAGACGGCGTGGAAGAAGCCGTAGTACAAGGCGTCACCGAACGAGTAGTCGCCGGTGCCATACAGTTCTGCCGTCAAAAAGCAGAGACCGATCACTTGGACAATGACCGTCGTAAAGACGATGTTTCGGACGAGTCGCACCGTTCCGCCCGGTCCTGATAAATTGAGAGACTCTTGGAGCAAGATACGCTGCTTCAAACCGATTTTACGCCCGAGCACGCTTAAAAGCATGAGGGCGACCGTCATGAATCCGAGTCCTCCGATTTGAATCAACGCAACAATGACGAGTTCGCCGAACGTCGTGAACGACGTTCCGATGTCGACTGTGGAAAGCCCCGTCACCGTCCCGGCCGATGTCGCAATGAAAAGACAGTCGATCCAAGACACCGGTTCACTTTGCGCAAACGGCATATAAAGGAGCGTTGCCCCAATAAAAATCACGAGTAAAAATCCGCTGGCAATAAAGCGGGCCGGCTTCTCGAACACGATTCGGTACAACGCCTCGATTCGTTTCAACCGCCGTTCCCGTATCGATAATGGATGTCGCATCCTCATATCTCCTTCACTATTTCTAAGCCACATATTACGCCTCGCCATCGAAATTGCCAACTAGAAAAATGTCACGCTAACTCTTTCGTCGTTTTTTTGGTAATATGATAGATAGACTTTATAAACGTTGAGGAGGTTGAATGAAACCGTGGACCCTAGTACGGTAGATCATTCGCTAAAGGATGTCTCGCGAAGGTTGGAGCGTCAGTCACAGTACATGCCCGCCCATCTTTATTTCCAGCTCGAAGAATTGCTACAATGGTCGCTCGATCAACAAGTTGTGAATCAATTGTACGCATTGTTAAAAAAATACGATGTATTAACCGATATAGAGCGTGAAGAACGAAATATCAGCATTCAACTGCTGATTGACGAAAACGGCGCTTAACCATCGGGAACGCATTATGCGGGAGACGAGTTGCGTCTCTCGCTTTTTTTAATTCCTGTTCATTTAGAAAGGTGGAAAACATAGACATGGATGTCGTCACTTTAGTAGGATTATTACTCGGTTTCTTCACGTTGATCGGCGGGATGATTCTGAAAGGCGCAGGTGTGGCCCCACTCATCAACCCGGCCGCACTTGTCATCATTTTTGTCGGGACGGCCGCTGCGGTCAGTATCGCCGTCTCAAAAGAACAACTTCAAAACGTACCGAAGCTGTTCAAAATCTTATTCACAAAACAGAACTTACCTAGCAAGTCTGGCATGTTGACTCAATTCGTCGATTTATCGACACAAGCTCGTAAAGAAGGTCTATTGTCACTTGAGACCGCTTTAGAACAAGTCGAAGAGCCGTTTTTGAAACAAGGCATGATGATGGTCATCGATGGACAACCGTCTGAATATATCGCCGAAGTCATGTCGCGTGATATCGAGAACATGGAAATCCGACATAAAGCGAACGCTGACGTGTTCACACAAGCCGGTACGTACGCACCGACACTTGGCGTACTCGGAGCCGTCATCGGACTCGTCGCCGCCTTGAAAGACTTGTCCGACATCGAAAAGCTCGGCTATGCGATTTCGGCCGCATTCGTCGCGACACTGTTCGGGATTTTCTCGGGATATGTGCTTTGGTTCCCGTTCGCCAATAAGCTGAAACAATATTCAAAGAGCGAGGTGCTCATCAAGGAAATGATGATCGAAGGCATCCTCTCGATTCAAGGCGGCGAATCGCCGAAGACGTTAGAAGATAAGTTGTCTGTGTATTTGTCTCCAAAGGAGCGAGCCGACTATGAAGCGCAAAAAGAAGCATGACCATGAAGAACATATCCCTGAAGGTTGGCTCATCCCTTATGCGGATTTACTGACGCTGCTCCTCGCGCTCTTCATCGTTTTGTTCGCATCGAGTAACGTCGACCAGACGAAGCTCGAGAAGATGTCACGATCGTTCAATCAAGTGTTCTCTGGCGGGACGAGCGTCTTTCAAGCATCGACGGCCTCGAACAGTGATATCAACCGGACGAACAACACCGACACGACGGCGAATCCGCGAACGTATGAACTCGCGAAGCTCGACGAGTTGAAAGAACAAGTGACTCAATATATCGAAGAGAAGGGACTCCAAGACCAGATTGAGGCGACGATCAACTCGAGCGGACTCGTCCTGACGATTCAAGATCGGGCGCTGTTCAGCATGGGCGAGGCGACGCTCGATGCGGAGGCACGTGACGTCGCCCGCTCGATCAGTGGCATTCTCGAGCAGGCCGGCAATCGAGAGATCGTCGTGTCCGGCCATACGGACAACGTCCCGATCAACACGGCTCGCTTCCCGTCGAACTGGGAGCTCAGTTCAGCGCGGGCGACCGCGTTCATGCGCGTCTTGTTGACGAATGATTCCTTAAATCCGAGCCAGTTCACGCTCGCGAGCTACGGCGAGTATAAACCAATCGCGACGAACGACACGGATGCCGGCCGCGCTAAGAACCGGCGCGTCGAAGTGTTAATCAAACCGCTCGTCGATTTATCGGAAGGTTCCCCTAAAATGATTGAAACGATCATCTTGCCACAGTAAAAGCCCACTCTGCCGAGAGGGCACTGAAAAACCTCCGCTCTATCCGAGCGTGAAAAGAAAAAAGGGTGATTGGACCGACTCAAGTCGGGACAATCGCCCTTTTTCCGTGCCCTTATCCTGTTTTTTCTTTATGGAGGCTGATTATCCGCTTCAGGTTGACCGCGATGATGGCCATCGCGCTCTGTAACGTCATGCCTTTCAGGTCTGACGTCTTGTTGCGCGCCAGGCCTTGCGTGTTCTTCAGTTGACTGTTCTTCGCCTCGATGGCGAAGCGTTTCCGACGATGCTCCTTGAAGTCGTCAGTTTGCTCATAGTCGAGCTGGTCACTGTGCTCCCGTGATTTCAATGACACGCTGTAGGACTTCGATTTGGCCCCGTCTTTGTAACACCCTTTTCGCAACGGACACCGCTTGCACAGTTCGATGTCGAAGAAATGGCTCTCGACAGGGTTCGTCCCGGCATTCTTTCGCCCGCCCCGTGTCTTGCGGACGGCCATGTGCCCGGCGGGGCAGACATACCTTTCGGCATCCTTGTTGTAGGTGAAGCCCTCCACGCGATTCGGTGATGGCGAGTAGACTTGCGGGTTCAACGGCGCGACGAGCTTGCACCCCTGTGAGGCGGCATAAATCAGGTTGTCCCGGCTCGAATAGGCCGAGTCGCCCACGATATGGTCGAACTCGGCCCCTGCCCGATGACTCTTCTGGACGAGCCTTCCCAGCTGATGACCGTCCGATGCTTCGCCGGATGTGACGATGACGGCCGTGATGATGCCCTCCTCCGTCATTGCGAGATGATGCTTGTAACCGAAGAAGGATGAGTCGGCGCTCTTATGCCCGGTCCGGGCATCAGAATCCTTGGAGACTTGAAGTTCGACGTGCGCATCCTCGGCGAGCTCGCGGACCCGGTTCACCCGGTCTCGGATATGTTCGCGTGCCATCAGTTCCGGCATTCCGCTCTCGACGGTCTCCGCGACTCCAAGCGCATACGTCAGAAGCTGGTCGATGTTTGACTCGTCCACCTTCTCCGGGAAGCGACCTTTCGCGTTTTCGGTTTCCTTGTAGCACGCATGGCGGAGTCTCTTCGCCTCTTCGATGATCGCCTGCCCGATCGGTTTTTGCCCGTACCGGGCACGGGAATGGGTCGCGTCGACAATCAATGTCCGTGATTTGAGCAGCCCCATCCCTTTCGCGACCTGAACCGTGTGTGCGATCAGCTCGTCAAGCAGCTCGTCGTCGTCCATGCGCTGACGGCGGAACTTTGTGAGCGAGGAGGGGTTGATGACGTCATCCTCCGGTGCGAGGTCCAGAAAATATTTGTATGCGAGGTCGGTCCTCGCCCGTCTGACGAGGTCGACGTCGGACAGGTTCGAGTGCGCCTTCAGGAACAGATACTTGAACATCCGAACAGGATGGACGGCCATCCACCCGTTGTCATGGCAATACGTATCTTCAAGCATCTCCGTGATGAAATCGAACGGGACGAGGTCGTGAATGAGCCGCAGCTCGTCATCGGCCGGAATCAACAGATCATAGAGGGCCGTATACGGGCTCGGCGGCATATTCGGCAGGTCAGGCATCATCGGTATCGCCTCCAGATTGATTGTTTTAGCCAGTATATTCCGAAATGACGCACACGTACAGCGCCGCCCGAGGGCACGCCGACTCCCGGGGAATCAGCGGGCAAGGCGAGACCCAGCAGCGACATTGTCGCGATGCGGCTCGACGCCCGCCCCAGGAAAGCGGCGTGCCGGACAGGGCGGCTGAAGGGCGATGAAAACAGAGGAGCGCCATCCCTTTCGGGACGGCGCTCCTCTGTTCAAAAGCATTTAAAGTTTTTCAGTGCCCTCTCTGCCGAGTGGGCTTTTGTCATGTTCATCGTGTCCATTCAAAATACTTGCGTGCTAGTTCTGTGAGCGGGCTGTTGAACAGACGTTTGCGCCAGTAAAGGTCGGCCGCTTTTTTGACGGCTTCACTTCGAGACGGGTACGGGTAGATCATGCGCGATAACTTCCCAATCTTATCGCCGCGTTGCATCGCGTAGACGACGATTTGCATCCAATCGCCCGCCGTCATCCCGACCGCATGTCCCCCGATGATTTTGCCGTTCTTCCGTGTGATGATTTTGACGAAACCGGTCTCTTGTCGGTCAGCGACAAACCGGTCGACTTCCGACAGCTTCGCTTCAAAGATGTCGACGTCTTCACCGTACTGCTTCCGCGCCTCGGCCTCGGTCAAGCCGACATGAAACACTTCCGGGTCCGTGAAAGTAATCCATGGCATCTTCTTATAATCAACTTTGTTCCACAGGCCGAACAAGGCGTTCGCGACGACCGCTTTGCCTTCTTCACCGGCCGCATGCGTGAACGGGAGCGTGTTGATCGTATCCCCGATCGCAAAGATGTGGGGTTGTGACGTCCGGTACGTCGAAGAGACGTCGACATAGCCATCTTTGACGTGGACGTGGGCCCGATCAAGTCGAAGCGCATCGATACGCGGTTTTCTTCCCGTTGCCATGAGCAGTTTATCCGCCTCGTAGTGGACGGTCTCCCCATCGATTTCAGCGTCGACGCGAATCTTTCCGTTCACCTCTGAAACTTGTTTGACGTCCACCCCAATTTTCAGGCGCATCGCCATCTCGAGTTGCGTGCGTAAAAGCGTCTGCACCGACTCGTCTTCTTTCGGCAAGAACGTATCGAGCGCCTCGAGTACTGTTACTTGGCTGCCGAGACGTGCGAACGATTGGGCGAGTTCGAGACCAATCGTGCCGGCGCCGATAATGATGATACTTTCCGGTAGCGTCTCCTCATGGAAGACGTCTTCGTTCGTTAAATACGATACCGTGTCGAGCCCGTCAATCGGCGGGACCGTCGGTTTCGAACCTGTCGCGATGACGAACTTCTTCCCGATCAAGAGATCGTCCCCGACTTTTAATTCGTAAGGGCTTTGGAACGATGCTTCCCCGATATAGACGTCGACGCCTAATTTTGTGAAGCGCTCCGTACCGTCGTGCTCTTGGATGATCTCGCGGGCCCGGTCGATCCGTGCTTTCGTTGTCTGATAGTGCTCGCGCCCGTCAAACTCGGTGCCGAGTACACGAGCGGCCTGCATCATCGAGCTCGTTTCTTTTGAAGCGGCGATGAGCGCCTTAGACGGGATACATCCGACGTGAAGGCAATCCCCGCCGAGATGCTTTTTCTTCTCGACGAGTGCGACTTTCGCGCCAAGGTTGGCGGCTCCGGCCGCGACCGTCATGCCGGCCGCGCCTCCCCCGATGACAATCAACTGATAATCCTTCATTTCATCAACCTCCGATATCGTTCACTCACATCTTCCATCCGTCTCCGGTTCACACCAAAATCGGAATGTCCGAGTCGTGCGGCCGAACGAAACTCAATTTGTCTTGTCTCATCGTCAAATAAAAATTCGACGTCGTCTTTAAAACGCATCACTCTCGTCGAGACGACATAACGAAGCATGTCGCTCGTTTCCTCGACAAGTTCGGTCCGAGGCATCTGACCCATGACCATTTTCATCGTCTCGATCGTATGGGCACGGTCGTGTCCATACGGGAGCGGATCCATCTTGAGCGCCGTGATCGACGTTTGGGTCGATACAGCGTTCGGTGTTCCTTTGATCGGTTTCAATGATTTCGTCGCCACGCAAAAAAACCTCCCTTATTCTACATACAATTACATGTATCCTGAATCAAGGAGGTTTAACCCTCTTAATGTAATTCGCTCGGGTCGAGCGGCAGAAGAACGGTCACCGTCGTCCCTTGGCCGACCTCACTTTCAATGACGAGCTTCCCTTCGTGCGCTTCAATCAATTCCTTGGCGATGGCGAGCCCTAACCCGCTGCTCCCTTTCGTCACTTGTGCCTGGTAGAACATCTCGGTGATGCGCTGTAAATGTTCCTTCGAGATACCTGGCCCCTCGTCGATAATCGAGATGAAGGCGACACGTTCCGACTGGACGAATCGAACCGTCAACGTTCCCCCATCTGGAGAAAATCGAATCGCATTCTCAAGCAAGTTCAGAAAAACTTGCTTCAAACGGTTCTCATCGAACAGACCGATCGATTTTTGGGGATAGCGTTCGACCAACGTGATCTGTTTATCTTCGAGCGACTGCTTCAATTGCACTGATACTTTTCGCAGCAATGAGACGAGATCGAGCTCTTGGCGGTATAACACAAGCCGGCTCTCCTCGATTTTTGTATAATCGAGAAGCTGTTCGACGAGGCCGATCATCCGCTCGGTCTCGGAATGGATGATCCCGAGGCCAAGCTCAGTCTCTTCTGACAATTTCTCATTCCCGCCTCGAATCGTCTCGGTCCATCCTTTAATGGATGTCAACGGTGTTCTAAGCTCATGTGACACGTTCGATAAAAATTCGTTCCGTGTCGATTGATGCTGTTGGACTTTCGCCCCTAAATACGTCAGCGTCCGGGCGAGCGCGCCGAGTTCATGTTTTTCATTCGAATACACTTCCACGTCGAAGTCTCCTTGCGCCATCTCATCTGCCGTCTCGATGATGTCACGAATCGGACGGACGAAACGGTCGGCGATGCGGATGACCGCATAGAGCGCAAGCAACCAGATGAGGACACCAATCAAGATGACCGCCATCCATATTTCCCGGATGAGTGTATCCAAGTCTTCTAACGGCCGAGTGAAACTGATGGCAAGTTCGCTCGTCTCACCGGTCATGATCGGACTCGTCACGGACAGGAAGTGTTCATCCTTGACGTCATAGTCTTGGACGACGGACTCCCCTCTTGCAAGTTGCTCGAGTTGCCGTTCACTGAACAGCGCCTGATAGTCGCGTTGCCCGGTCGTCTTCACAATCTCACCGAAACGATTGACGATCGTCAAATCCGTTCCCGGGTAGCCGAACGTCCGCACGAGAACAGAGAACGCGCTCGGGGTCTCGAATCCGACTTGCGCCTGCGGATACAAGTACGCACTCGTCGTCGCATGGCTGAGAAGTGCTTCAGATTCATATTCATAGTAATAGCGATACGTCCCGTAAGATAGTACGCTCACGAGTAGAATCAAAACGAGCGTCATAACAATCATGATGCGGATGACGAGCTGTTGCTTCATCCGTCATGTCTCCGCCACTTATACCCATGTCCCCACAGCGTCTCAATGAACGCCGGATGGCTCGGGTCGTCTTCAATCTTTTGTCGCAACCGCCGTATGTTGACGTCGACCGTCTTCCGGTCGCCGAAGTAATTGACGCCCCACACCGCGTCTAATAAAGCGTCGCGCGACAAGACGACTTCCTCGTTTTGGACGAGATGGCAAATCAAGTCGTACTCGGTTGGTGTCAAATCGATCGGTTGGCCATATTTCGTTACTTGCTTCGCTGCCAAGTCAATGGCGAACGGTCCCGATTTCAAGCGTTTCTTCTCTTTGCGCTTCACTTTTTCAACACGACGGAGCAGCGCTTGAATCCGAGCGACAAGTTCACCCGGGCTGAACGGCTTGGCAATATAATCGTCTGCCCCTCTCCCGAGTCCTTCAATTTTATCTTCTTCAAGTGTCCGGGCCGTCAACATGATGATGCCGACATTCTCATCTAAATCGCGGATGGCCGCACATGCCTCAAACCCATCCATCTCCGGCATCATGACGTCGAGCAAGACGACATCGAACGGTTGACGGTCAAACGCCGTGACGGCTTCGCGCCCATTCGACGCCTCAAAGACATCAAACCCGGCGCGCTTTAAATTTACGATGATGAAGCTGCGAATCGCATGCTCATCTTCGGCTACTAATATCCGATTCATGTTTCCACCTCTTCTGGAGTTCACTTCTCTACATTATAGTTACGTTTTTGCGACAAGGTTGTCAATTGACCTCAAATCGTATTAGGATGGAGTCATTAGATTCCGAAGGAGGACTCATTCCGATTATGAGTTATAAAATGATTGTGTTAGATATGGACGATACGTTGTTGACGAGTGACCATACGATTTCCCCGAAGACGAAGGCTGCGCTTCTTGACGCCCAAGAGCGCGGGCATAAAGTCGTCCTCGCGAGCGGTCGCCCGACATATGCGATGTGGGAAGCTGCCCGTGAACTCGAGCTCGCCAAGTACGGAAGCTTCATCTTATCATTTAACGGTGCTTCCATTATCGATTGTGAGACAGATGAAGAAATCTTCTCGAGCACACTGACGCCCGAGACGGTCGCATACCTCCATGATATCAGTGTCCGGGAGGAAATCGCGATTCATACGTACATCGGTAACGAAATCGTAACCGATCAGCCGAACCCATATACCGATATCGAAGGCGAATTGACAGGCATGCCGGTCGTCCATGTCAATGACTTCAAAGAGACGGTGACGAGTCCGGTCGTCAAATGCCTCATGCTCGCTGACGGGGATACGCTTGCCCCGATCGAGACGAAATTGCAAGTCGAGCTTGAAGGCGAGCTCGCCGTCGCCCGTTCGAAGCCGTTCTTCCTCGAGTTCACCGAGGCCGGTGTGACGAAAGGGACGAGCCTTGCGTTCTTGGCCAAGCACGTCGGTATCGAGCAAGCACATGTCATCGCCTGCGGCGACGGCAACAACGACTTGACGATGATTGAATGGGCCGGTCTTGGTGTCGCGATGGGCAACGCCAATGCGACGGTCAAAGGAAAAGCCGATTTCATCACAAAATCAAATAACGAGGATGGCATCGCGCATGTCATCGAAACGTTCATGAGTGATGTGCTCATTGATCAGTAAATCGTGAAGTAACGCTTCACAAAGGAGGAAGTATGATGAATAAAGGATTGAAACGAGCGGGACTCGGACTCGTCGGGACGGCCGTCGCCGGAGCCGCGTACGTGTTCTTGTCCCCGAAACCGACGTCCCGCCTCGTCAAAACCTCATTTTCCGGTGGGAACGAAGTCGCGATGAAAGGATTTGACGAAGTCGTTCAAAAGACGTCGGTCCGTAAAGATATCGACTATCATTCTGCCTATGACAACGGCACGTTTGACTTGATTCGCTACGAAGGAGACAATCAAGTGCCAACCATCTTTTGGGTGCACGGCGGCTCGTTCGTCGGTGGAGACAAAGCAGACGTGTTCAAATATGCCACATCGATCGCGAGCAACGGCTACAACGTCGTCAGCATCAACTACGCGCTCGCGCCGGACGTGACGTATCCCGTCCCGCTCCAACAAATCGAAGAGGCGTACGCGTATATCGTCGAGAACAACGACCGCTTCCGGCTCGACCTCGACCGCGTCTTCTTCGCCGGGGACTCGAACGGAGCCCAACTCGTCGCCCAATTCATTGGCATTCAACTGAACGAGAACTACGCCCCGTCAGCTGACGTGCATCAAGTCGTCCCGAAAGAGTCGATCCTCGGTGCGATTCTCTTCTCCGGCCCGTATGATTTGAAACGGACGATTGTCGAGTCTTCGAAAGCGGTCAACCGCTTCTTGTTCAAGCGCATCGGTTGGGCGTACTTCGGGACGTATAATTGGGAGAACCTCCCTGTCGTCTCCGAGGCGTCCCCGCTCGTCAATGTTCCGGCGACGTTCGTGCCGACATTCATTACGGATGGCAACACCGGCTCGTTCGAGACACAAGCGAAAGAATTCGCGACAATCTTGTCGGGTCGCACTGATGTGACGCGTGTCTTTTATGACCAAGCCGAACATGAGCTCGGCCACGGCTATCATTTCGAGATGGACAAGCCGGCCGCGAGCGCGACATACCGCCGACTCATTGCGTTTTTACGTGAGACGTCTGCCACTCGATCACTTTGAACCGAAAACACGACCACCTCTCAATCATGAAGGGGTGGTCGTGTTTTTTATGTCTCTCGTTCAGACGTTCAAAAGTCCGAACGCCCGTCCGATCAGTTCGTTCCGTGACGGGGATGTCGCACGTAACTGTTGGAGCCGTTCAATCAACGCCTGCTTCAACGTCTCGGATTCGACGAGTTCGAGACACTCGATTTGAAGCAACCAGGCGTCCGCGTGCTCTTCGAGGATCGTCGGGACGAGCTCATCGATGGAGGCTCCTTGTTCGCGCAAGTTACGGACACGGTTGAACATTGGGTCGTCATTCGTCCAAACGCGAGCGTCCCGCTCGACGACGACCGGTTTCTCGATGAGAACGAGCTCCTCGACATCGGTACCCGGGAAGACCGATGGGATCGAATCTTGACGGACTTCAAGTGTCGCCAGTTCGATCCGGCGCCCTTCCAGCTCAATGACGACATTTTCTAAACGCAACTCGTCTGCCGTCTCGTTGACGACCTGTCCATCGAGTCGAATCGCTGCCGTCGCCAACACGTCTTGAATCGGGCCGTCGAGAATGAGCAAACCGTGGTTCTCGAGGTTCGTTAATTGTCCGTTGTCGACTTTCACGCAGTCGTTCCATTGGACGAGCGCGCGTCCTCCGCTCCGGGTCAAATGACGGACGACGCCGACCCGGTCCGTCCCGTCCTCGAGACGGACGGTCGCCTGGCTGCCCGAGGCGAGCGCCTTCTCGATTGAGGCGACGCCGCCCTGATGCACGGCCATACGGCTCTCGAGCTCGTCAAGCGCCTCGGTCAAGGCATCAAAGTCCGGTATGACGAACAGTTCGCGTTGCATATTCGTCACGTCTTGCTTCGTCTCAAGCGCGTGCTCCAAGTTGAACGGGTGTTTCGTGACCGCGTCGGTCAAACAGTGCCGGCTCTCGCCGACTGATGACAACAGCCCGGCTCCGTAAATGAGCGGGTTGTCGACGTCACCGATGAGACCGAACTCGACCGTCCACCAAAAGATACGAGCCACTTGCTGCGCTTCCGAGAATCCGGTCACTTGCGCTTTCGCCGCATGGACGGCCGCTTCAGCCGCAGCGACCTCTTCGTCCGTCGAGTTGGCGTTCTCTTTCACGACGGTCAATCGCTTTAACGCCGCGAACGAGGCGTGTTCCTCACGGTTCATGAACGCTTTCGCCCCGAGCTGTCCGAACCGTTTGACGATGTTTGAGAAATCAGGGTCCATCAACATCGGCGCGTGACCGGCCGCTTCGTGGATGATGTCCGGTGCCGGGCTGTATAAGATGTTTTCGACTTTCCGGATGTCGGTCGCGACCGGGAGCATACCGTTCCCTTGGAAATCGAAGAAAGCAACGCCTGGAATCAGTCCATCGACGGCGACCGTCGACCAACCGGCCGAACGCATCTCTTCGGTCATCGCCTCGACGTTCGGCAAGCGCTCCGGGCCCATTCCTGTCTTCTTCAACCCTTCGATGTAAAACGGATGGGCCTTTCCTTCAAGCGTGTGCAAGTTGAGCCGTAAGACGAAGCGCCAGACGGCATGATCGGTCGGCGTGTACTCGTCGTAGAATTGCGGTGAGATATGTGGGGCCAAGTGGCGTGGGATGAGTTGTGTCAACATGTTAATTCCTCCTTTTGTGTTTGAAACGGCAAAAAGTCCCTATCGAATCACTCGATAGGGACGACTTTGGCCGCGGTACCACCCTGATTACTAGACAGACGCCTAGTCACTTCATTCCGATAACGGGGGACCGCTCAATCATTGAGAGCTCGCAAACTGTAATTCGATTCATCTTTTGGGCGTGTTCACAGCACCACACGCTCTCTGGGCCAGGGAAGATGTCTCTACTTCGGTTTGGTCATCACTTGTCACTGTTATGCAGTTATGCTTTTATGCACATTCGCTTTTAAGCATTAAAGCGTCTTGTTGCTAGTAACAATAACAGACCTTTTTTACGACGTCAACCAAAAAACAGTCCGCATGTGCGAACTGTTATAAACACCAATCGATTTCTTCGACGCCCCATTCACTGAGCTTCATATTCACTTGCGAGAATGGCTTTGAGCCGAAAAATCCCCTATGCGCCGAGAGCGGGCTCGGGTGGACCGATGTCAAGATAGTGTGGTGGTCACCGATGAGCCGTTGCTTCTTCTTCGCGTCGTTGCCCCATAAAATAAACACAATCGGCTCCTCACGTTTCCCTAGCTCCTCGATGACAGCGTCGGTGAACGTCTCCCACCCTTTCCCACGGTGTGAGGCGGCTTTTCCTGCTTCGACCGTCAGTGCCGTGTTGAGCAGCAGCACGCCTTGGCGGGCCCACTTCTCAAGATTGCCGCTCGTCGGCATGTCACAGCCGATATCGTCTTGTAACTCTTGAAAAATATTACGAAGCGACGGCGGGAAACGCACACCGTCTTGGACGGAAAAGCTGAGTCCATGCGCTTGATTCGGTCCATGATACGGGTCTTGTCCGAGAATGACACATTTGACGTCTTTCAATTTCGTATAGACGAACGCGTTCCAAATATCTTGTCGAGCCGGATATACGGTCGAGGTCGCGTACGCCTCATCGATAAACGTGGCCAACTCATTGAAGTACGGTCGTCCCATCTCGCTCTCGATCATATCGCTCCAATCGCCGAGCAAGCGGTCAGATAACTGTTCTCCCATTCCACTCTCCCCTTTCGGTCTTATCATACCCGAATCGATGACACACAAAAAGACGAGCCCATCAGGACCCGCCTTGATCGTTATACAGTTACCGCGCCTGCGACTTCTTTCGCGAGCGTTTCTGCTTTCGCTTTCGCGTCAGCGACGATTTCTTCAATCTTGTCAGGGAATTGGTTCATCCCTTCAACCGCAAGCGTCGTCACGTCTGTCACACCGACGAACGCGAGCGCTTGACGAAGGTAAGCGTCAGCAAAGTTGAGGTCTGTGCCTGTGTAGATGCCGCCTGTTCCTTGGATGTGGATCGCTTGTTTGTTCTCGAGAAGACCGACCGGCCCTTGCTCTGTGTAACGGAACGTCTTACCAGCAGTCAATACGCTGTCGAGGAACATTTTCATGCGCGCCGGGAAGAAGAAGTTCCACATCGGTGTCGCGAACACGTACACGTCCGCTGCCATGAACTTCTCGAGCATACCGTTCATCGTCGCAACTTTAGCCGCTTCGACGTCAGTAAGTGCTTCGCCTGAAGCGAATTTGCCCCATGCGCTAAGGACATCGCCATCGATTTCTTGGACATCGACGTCGTATAGCTCGATCGCTTCGATGTCGAGTGACGCGTTCTCTTCTTTGAGCGTCGTCATGAACGTCTCAGCAACTTGTTTGCTGTATGACAATTCAGTCGGTTTCGGGTTTGCAGATACGTAAAGTACTTTTTTCATGATGAGTTCCTCCATATATTAAAATCTCTATTTTTTATAACAACAGTTTGTACTATATCATCTGTATATCTCACCGTCAATTATTTCGAATTCAAGATATATGTTAAAAAAACACGACAGGCGTCATTTGCCTGCCGCGTTATAACCGACGCGTTTCAATAACTCGATGAGCGTCTCGGTCTCCGCTTCACTGAGCGGGCCGTAAATATCTTTAAAGATTTCAATGTGTTCCGGGTAGACGACGTCCATCAACTGTTTACCTGTTTCCGTCAACGAGGCGTACGTGACGCGTCGGTCTGACGGACAAGCGACACGCTCGATGAGCCCCCGTTTCTCGAGCTTATCGATTACGTACGTCACACTGCCGCTCGTAATCAAAATTTGATCTCCGATTTGTTGCAACGGGGTATCCCCTCGTTTGTACAACACGGATAAAACACCGAACTCTGTTGAATTCAATTGGTGGCGTCGAAGATCTTCTTTCACACGGTCACTGATCGCGTCCATCGTCCGTGCCAAGACGACCCATGCCTTCAACTCAAGCGATTCAATCATGTCGGTCTCACCTCAATTCGTTCATCATTTACTTTTAGTATAGCAGGACATGAGCAGTATACGGGGGGAAAAACACTTCGTCAAGAAACTTCTTCATTGTCGCCCATCGACGAAACGTTTAGAATGGAATTATTGTGATTTTTAGAAAGGATGGACGGCATGCGTGAATATTACGAGATTTCATTGACGATCAAGCAACATTATTTGGATTCGGTCATCGAGTTGTTGAACCGGGAAGGGATTGCCCCTGATTATGCGCTAAGAAAAGAAGGCGCGGTCTTTTTGTTGTTCAATCACTTGCCTTGGTCAAACGTCACACGCGAACCGCACGCGGTTGAACGGTTTCTATTGACGCTTCCGCGGGAAGACTACTTGTTCGTCAAAACGAAGCGCAAGTCCCCCGTCCCTGACCATGAACCGGTCGCCTGCATGGGTGCGTTCGACTCGCCGTTTCATGAACATTTGAAAATCGAACTCGCCGTCGACGAGTCCGAAGCGAGCCACCTCGATATGTCGGCGTTCCGCCACTACTGAGCAACGGATGACCGTTGCTTTTTTTGATGACTAGCTTTCTTGATGGACGGGAATATAGCACAGTATCTAAACGTAAAAGGGGAATGTCTGAATGGAACCTGTCATGTTGATTGTCAATCCGTCATCAGGAAAAGAGTTAGGAAAAGAACATGCACCTCACGCTGAAGCGGTACTGAAAGAACGATACGGCAACGTGGACGTTCGCTTCACCGAGAAAGCAGACGATGCGACCCACTTCGCCCGTGAGGCGGCACAGAAGCGTTATCGCGCCGTCATCGCCATGGGCGGGGACGGGACGCTAAACGAAACGGTCGCTGGACTCGCCGAAGCACCGTACCGGCCCGACTTCGGGATTATCCCGCTCGGCACAGTGAACGACTTGGCTCGCGCGCTCGGCGTGCCGAGCGATCCAGAAGAAGCGATTGACGCGCTCAAAACAGCAGAGCCGACACCGATGGATATCGGCAAATACGAGAACGGCTACTTCATGAACGTCATCGCCATCGGTTTAATTGCCGAAGCGGTCGATGAGGTGAGTGTCGAGGAGAAGACGAAATGGGGACCGTTCGCCTATCTCATTGAAGGAGTGAAGGCGTTCCGAGAGCATAGTCCTTACTCACTCTCTGTCCAGGCCGAAGAAGAGACGTTCGACGGGAACGCATACCTCGTCGTCATCGCGCTCACGAACTCGGTCGGCGGCTTCGAGAACTTTGAGCCCGACGCCGAGTTGAACGACGGATTGTTGCACGTCTATTTATTTGAAAGCCTCGGTTTCAAAGATGCGCTTCAACTCGCCCCGGCCCTGTTCACCGGTAAATTGAAGGAGACGGACAGCGTCACATCGTTCAAGACGAAACGTGTCCATGTCGACTCACCAGAGTCGCTTCCCGTCAACGCGGACGGTGACACAGGTGGGAAACTCCCGCTTACGTTCGAGGTGCTGCCGAGTCATTTGAACGTGTTGAAACCGTTGGCGTGACGACAGGAGTTTTTCGTTTAGTCTAGAATAGATAGTGCGAGAAAGGAGTGGATGGGATGACAATCTCGCTCGTTCCTTTGAAAGAATCGTCCGTTGACATCGTCGAGACGTTCAACCGCTGGAACAACGACCCTGCCATCGTTCATTTGATTCGCCCGGTCCGTTCGGAAGAAGAACTTACTGTCGAACAAAACTTGACGGTCGAATCGTTAGCAGAACGACTTCAGACGCACGACATCTTCTTGATTTACGCGGACGACCACCTCGTCGGAGAGGTGAACGTCATGTATGATGCGGCGCACTTGTATCGCCAAGAGCCAGGCAGCGCGTGGCTTGGACTCGTCATCGGTGAGACGGAAGGACGCGGAAGAGGCGTCGGCACGACAGCGTTGAACTTGCTTGAAGAACGGCTCCGGCAGCAAGGGACACCACGCATCGAATTAGGTGTTTTCGCTTTCAATGAAGCAGCGCACCGTCTATACGAGAAACTCGGCTATGAGGAAATTGCCCGTATCGAGGCGTTCACATACTGGAACGGACAATTTTGGGCAGACATCCGGATGGAAAAACGGTTGACATGAGAAAGACCTCCTTCACGTGAAGGAGGTCTTATCTCAGTTGTTCAAATTCTCGACTTCGACGACGCGGAACCCTTTTTGTTCAAGTTTTGCGACAATCTTGTCTTTTTTCGGTTCGTCACAGTCCGGCGGCAGCGTGATCAACACACGCCGCAACACTTTGCTCTTCGCATCGAGCGTCATAAGGCTTGCGATCGATGAGTAGCGGCTGACGATTTTCGTAATCTTTTCAAGCGCCCCCGCCTGTTCGCTCAAAGCGATCGTGACGACGTAACTTCCCGTGTCACGGCTCCACGCCTCTTCGAGCATACCGAGCATTTTACCGTGTGGCAAGATGCCGTAAAATTCATTGCTCTCATCTTTCAACACGGCGATGTATGGTAATTCTTTGATTGAGAAGAACACTTGGAAAAAACCGTCCGACTCGTGGACGTATTTTTGCGTGTTCTTAATGAGCGTCATGACGTTATCGTCTAAGCTCCCCTCGTTCATACCGTGACGATAAATGTGCATTTTATAAATGTTACCGCGGAAAAACGTTCCTGTCTCGTCGAGAACAGGGACGCAACGGTATCCTGTTTTCTCAAGCGTGTCGAGCGCTTCCCGTAACGTCGCTTTTTCACTGATGGTCACGACGTCTTTCTTCGGAATGCATAAGCTGTGCACTAACATGCGATTTTCCTCCTGCCCAATTGAAAGTGGTCTACACCCTATTCATTACTATTCCCCAAATATGATTGAAATCCTGCCAACTTATAATGAAAAGTTGATGCGGACCTTTCTTGGTCATGGGATTTGTCGTAACGCCAAAAAGTCGTTATAGTGAAACTATCCAAACAGACAAAGGGGATTGAACGACTATGACGATGAAAAAAGCATTAACGATTGCTGGATCGGATACGAGCGGCGGTGCTGGTATTCAAGCTGACTTGAAAACGATGGAAGAGCTCGGTGTGTACGGCATGACGGCCCTCACGGTCATCGTGGCGCAAGACCCGCACAACGCCTGGCACCATGAAGTGTTCCCAATCGATACGACGTTGATCGAGAAGCAAATCGACACCGTCCTCGCCGGAATCGGTGTCGACGCCGTCAAGACAGGCATGCTCCCGACGCCTGAAATCATCGAACTGGCAGCTCGTAAAATTAAAGAGTACGGCATCGAAAACGCCGTCGTCGACCCGGTCATGGCTTGTAAAGGCGCTGATGAGATTTTGAACCCAGACGTCGCCATCGCCATGCGCAAGCACCTCGTCCCAGTTGCCAAAATCATCACGCCGAACTTGTTCGAGGCGCGCATGCTCGCCGGTCTCGACAAGACACCTTCGACGATGGATGAGATCAAAGAAGCCGCCCGCTTGATCCACGAGCTCGGTGCAGACATCGTCATCGTCAAAGTCGGCGGCAAGCTCGGCTTCGATACGGCGTTCGATGTGCTCTATGATGGAAACGAATATCGTCTCCTCGAGAGCGAGAAAATCGAGCCAGCCTTCACACACGGTGGTGGCTGCACGTTCTCATCTGCGATCGCGGCGTCACTCGCGAACGGCCATTCGGTCGACGAGGCCATCGAGATCGGTAAAGCGTTCATCACGGAAGCGGTACGCCACTCGTTCCGACTCAATCAGTACGTCGGGCCGACGAACCATACGGGCTACCGTAAAAAGTTGGCAACACAATCATAAACGGATGACCCGAGGCGCACGCTTCGGGTCATCGTTTCCATTGGAGGAGAGAAGTGTGAACACGATTCAACCTGAAGTGATTCAAGCTTATTTAGACAAACACGTGACGACCCCGCTCTATGCACACGTCGAGACGACGAACGGGGCGTACGCCACCCATAACGATCCGGATTTCCATAACGCCGGCATGTTCATCCGAAATGTCGTCATCGAATATAGCATCGGACAAATCAAAGGACAAGGACCATATCGCGTCGGATTAAAACTCGATCACGGGTGGCTCTATGTCGAAGGATTGACCGACTTCGAACAGCACGGCGATCAGTTATTGCTCGCCGGGCACGACCGGCTCGGGCGTCTCGCCTGTGCGCTCCATCTAGACATAAAACCGCTCCCGCAAGGAGCCACGGAGGTGGAAAGCCAATGACTGGACCGTTGCTTGTCATTTTCCCGCATCCCGACGATGAAGCGTTCAGCTCCGCCGGAACGATCATCCAACATCAAAAGAACGGCTTCCCTGTCACGTACGTCTGCTTGACGCTCGGTGAAATGGGACGAAACATGGGATCTCCGATTTTCACGACACGTGAAGAACTGCCAAAAATTCGAAAGCATGAGCTCGAAGCCGCCTGTGCGATTATGGGTATCGATGATCTCCGCATGTGGGGCCTCCGGGACAAGACTGTCGAATTCGAAGACGAGGTCGAACTCGCCGATCGCTTCAGCAAGTTGATCGCGGAAGTGAGACCGGCCCGGGTCATCTCATTTTACCCAGGGTACGCTGTCCATCCGGACCATGAAGCGACCGCCCGTGCCGTCGTCCGTGCCCTTCAAGGCATTGATGCGTCTAAGCGTCCTGAGTTTTTAGGTGTCGCCTTTGATCACCGCACCGAGTCTGAGCTCGGCAAACCGCACGTCATCATCGAAGTCGGGGCCGAGAGTATCACGAAGCGGGAAGCACTCCTTGCCCACCGTTCGCAGACAGAAGGACTCCTACGTGCCATCGACAACGCAGAAAACGCCCACGTCATGGAGTTACTCCAACGTGAGCGCTTTTATCACTATCCGTTCTCATGATTCATATGCGAGACGCGTCATGTACAGCAATGTTCCGACCGTCCCAAGACCGATCAACGTTCCTAATACGACAACGATATGTTCCATGTTCTCACCTCTACTTGGTTTTACGAACTGTCTGAACAATAGGTTTCAACGGCGCGTGCATAAGCACGCGTTTTTTTTAGAAATACAACATGTAAATGACAGCCGCCAACACGATCCGATAAATCGCGAACGGCGTCAGTTTCACTTTGTTGATCAACTTCAAGAAGAATTGAATCGACAGCAGCGCGAATAAGAAAGCGCTGACGAAACCGACAAGGAATACCGGTAACGTCTCCATCGTGAAGTAGCTCCACTTGCTGTAAAGCGATAGCGCACTCGCCCCGAACATGATCGGCACGGCCATGATGAACGTGAAGTCCGCTGCTGCGCGGTGACTCATCCCGAGGAGGACGCCGCCTGAAATCGTCGAGCCCGACCGTGAAAAACCCGGCCAAAGTGAAAAGCATTGAATCAATCCGACACCGAGCGCTTGTTTATACGACATCTCATCGAGCGTCGCCGTCGTCTGACGCTTCACGCCCGACAAATCAGCCGCAATCATGAAGAAGGCGCCGATGACGAGCCCAATCAACACTGTCTTGATCGAAAAGAGATGCGCATCGATATAGTCTTCAAACAGTAGGCCGAGCACCGCGGCAGGCAACAGGCCAATCAAGATATGTAGCAGATTCAACTTGTCGGTCTGACCGCGTCGGAACGAGACCAGCTCCTTCGGATTCAACAACTGTTTAAACCGATTCCGAAACACGACGATGACCGCTAAAATCGAGCCCAGTTGAATCACAATCTTGAACGTATTCGCCACTTCCTGCCCTAAAAATGCGCTCGAATTGAGCCACAGGTCATCGACGACAATCATATGTCCCGTAGACGATACCGGTGCGAACTCGGTCAACCCTTCGACGACACCTAACAAAAAACCGATGAACAACTCATACCATGACATAATCTGTCTCCTGCTTCTGTATTGTGTCTAATCATACATCGGGATGAGTCGTCCCGCCCTCGGTCTTAAGACGTAAAAAAGAGGGCGTTACGCCTCCTTTCCCCTTGTTTTAAAAAAACAAGCGGTTCAATGTGCTGTTTGATTTATCGATGTTTCACTCATCTGGATGTTTGAAAAAGAGACAGGCAAGTCTTTCCTTATTTCTAATCCCATAAAAAAAGCCACGGAACGTGTCCGTGGCCGAGTAGTTATTTTAAAAGGTTGAGCATCTCACGATTAAACGCCGGGATGTCATCCGGTTGACGGCTCGTCACGAGCTGTTCTTGGCAGACGACGACTTCCTTGTCGGCGTACTTCGCACCGGCATACTCCATGTCGACTTTAATCGACTTGTAGCCCGTTGCGTCGCGTCCTTCAAGCGTCTTCGCCGTAATCAACAGTTGCGGTCCGTGACAGATCGCGAACACCGGTTTTTTCGCATCCATGAACGCCTTCGCGAACTGGACGAAACGGTCATCTTCACGAAGCAAGTCCGGTGAGAAACCGCCCGGTAAGAGTAAGGCATCGAAATCTTCCGGCGAGACGTCGTCGATCGCTTTGTCGATCGTCACTTTCGACTCGCCTTGTTTGCCTTCGACCGTGTTTCCTGCCGATTTTTCAATCGTGACGACTTCGTGGCCCGCTTCCACCAATGCGTCGCGTGGCGCTGTGAACTCTACATCTTCAAACATATCTGTAATGAGCGTTGCTACTTTTGCCATATTGAAACACTCCTTCAATTTGTTTTTTCACACATAGGGAGTGTTCCACTCGACGTTCACCGTTAAACCTTCAGCGATACTTTGAGACGTACGGGTTCGTCCGTTCAAAGAAACGATACGGGTAATCCCGCGCCTCCCCGGTATTCGGGATACCGACGCGAGGTCCGGCCTCGACATCGGTGATTGGTTCGCCTTCCACGATAAAGAGCGGCTCGTGCTGGAGCGAATGTCCGTATAAGTCCATCGTGATGCCGAGCGCTTTCGTCAACTTACCTGGCCCGTTCGTCTGGTCGACAGGTCTCAAGCCGGGACGGTGCTGGTCAATCAGCGCCTGCCCTTGAACCGGTTCGACCGCGCGAATCAATACGGCCTCCGGTGTCCCGACTGGTCCGCTGACGACGTTCAAGAGCGTATGCGTGTGCATTTGATACGTGTAGACGTGACCCGGCAGGCCGAACATCACCTCGGTCCGATTCGTCCGTCTGCCGCCGAAGCTGTGCGCCGCCCGGTCGATGGCACCGAGATACGCCTCGGTCTCGACAATCTTGGCGATGATTTCGCCTGTCGCATGCTGATGGACGAGATAGTGCCCGAGTAGCGAACGGGCGAGTTCCAGTGTCGGCTGTTCATAAAAATCTTTAGGCAGTCGTTTCATCGTCATCCCTCCTCGGTCTCATTTTCTCAAATGAGGACGAGGTGCACAAAGAAGATGCACTGTTTCACAAACTGGTCGAGATGAATGACGGGGAGAGTCTAGACCTTCATTTTTTTACGAAGGACTCGCTCCCACTTCAGATTGAAAAAAGGGCGAACGCGCTCCTCGAACAGTTCGGACATACGTTGTGGGAACTTGAGAGCTCTTATAAGCCAATTTAAACGACACGATAAACGGAAAACGATCCAGGACCTCGATTGGTCCTGGATCGTTTTGTGTGCTTACGATGCGAGCTTCATCGCATCACGTTGCTTTCCCAACTTCACGTAGCCGAGAATGACCGAGAAGATTGGACTGAGCCAGAGGAAGAACGCGAACGGTGCGTATTCGAGCACCGGTACACCGAGTGTCGCGGCGAAGAACGCGCCCGACACACCCCATGGGATGAGCGGGTTGATGACCGTTCCGCCGTCTTCAAGCGCACGTGACAAGTAACGCGGATCGATGCCACGGTCGACGAACCCTTGTTTGAACGCTTGCCCTGGTAGCAAGATTGACAAGTACTGTTCTCCGGCGAGCAAGTTGACGCCGATCGAGCTCAAGACGACCGACAACACCGAGCTGCCTCGTGACTTCAAACGGCGAAGCAACGCATCGACGATCGCTTGGAACACACCGAGTTCTCGGAGCAGACCGCCGAACGCGAGTGCGATCAAGACGAGACTGACCGACCAGAGCATCGACTCGAGACCACCGCGGTCGAGCACGGCCGCGATCGTTTCGTTTTCAACACCTGACTGGAAGCCGCCTTGCATGACGCCGAACCAGTTCGAGATGTTCCAGTTGCCTTGCACGAACCCAGCCGTCAACACACCGGCAAACATCCCGACGAGCATCGTCGGCAACACCGGCATGCGGCGGAACGCAAGCACGGCGACGAGAAGTGGCGCGAGAAGCGTCACCCATGACAAATTGAACCGGCCTGCGAGCGCTGCTTGCGCTTCGGCAATTTGAGCCGTGTCGGTCGCTTGACCGCTCCGTCCGAGAATTGTGAACAAGACGAGCGTGATCAAAAAGGCTGGTACCGTCGTCCCCATCATGAAACGAATATGGTCGAACAGTTTGACACCGGCGACGGCCGGGGCGAAGTTCGTCGTATCCGAGAGCGGACTCATCTTGTCTCCAAAAAGTGCCCCAGAGACGATGGCTCCGGCGGCGAGCGCCGGTGAGATGCCAAGTGCCATCCCGATTCCGAACAAGGCGACCCCGACTGTACCGACCGTCGTGAACGCGCTTCCTGTGAACGTCGAGACGATCATCGTGATGAGCAAGACACTCGGCAAGAACCACTGTGCTGAAATTGTATCTAAACCGATGGAGAGAATCGTCGCCACCGTGCCGGACATCTGCCATACGCCAATCAGCATTCCAATCAATAATAAGATCATAACCGGCATGATGGCTTCGCGAATCCCGTTAATCATCGCCGTCTCGATTGTCTTGAAGTCACGCGTGCGATAGTATGCGTACACCCCTACTAGTACCATTGTGCCAAAGATCGCCATATGTGGCGTCGCTTTGGCCAAAAACATCAGTGCGAGCAAGGAAATCCCGCTCAACAGCACGACGAATACAGCCTCTTTTCCTTTCATCTGCATCGACGTCCCCTCCTTTCAGTTCCATCTTTTTATTTTGCCTAACCGCTTAAACGCTTTTATGCACGAAAGCGTGTCAGTGATGTTCTTTACTATACCTGCTTCTCTTTACCCTGTCAAACAACTTTTTATGGTAAAGTAAACGCTCGAGGGTGACCTCCGGAGTTCGTAACCTCCTCCGACATCAAAACTAGCGAAAAAGGAAGTGTGCATCATGCAACACGAAAAAGCATTGGTCGTCTTCAGTGGCGGTCAAGATTCAACCACTTGCCTATTCTGGGCAAAACAACAATTCTCTCACGTGGAAGCCGTGACGTTCGCCTACGGGCAACGACACGATGCGGAAATCGAGGTCGCAAAAGAGATTGCGGCCGAACTCGATGTCCCGCACCACATCCTCGACTTGTCCCTACTCGGGCAACTCACCTCAAACGCGTTGACGAGACACGACCTCGACATCGACAATGCCGACGTTCCAAACACGTTCGTCGATGGACGCAACCATCTTTTCTTGTCGTTCGCAGCCGTCATGGCGAAACAGCTCGGCATGCACCACATCGTGACCGGTGTGTGTGAGACCGACTTTTCAGGCTACCCGGACTGCCGCGACCAATTTATCAAATCACTCAACGTGACACTCAACTTAGCGATGGACTATCCGTTCGTCATCGACACGCCGCTCATGTGGCTCGATAAGAAACAGACGTGGGAACTCGCCGACCGTCTCGGTGCGTTCGACTACGTCAAAGAGCGGACGCTCACTTGTTACAACGGCATCCTCGGCTCAGGCTGTGGGGAGTGCCCGGCGTGTGTCCTTCGTCAAAACGGCCTTGAGGCATATGAGGGGGTGCGTGTATGAAGAACGCCCCGTTCCTCGCCCCGACGAGCGTCGAAGCCAAACAAGACGGCTCGCTCATCTACTGTAAACATCGCGTCCAAATCGTCAAAGAAGTGACGTTTGACGCCGCCCACCACTTGTTCGATTACGACGGCAAGTGCCGTGCGCTCCATGGCCATACGTATAAACTGCAAATGGGCATTAGCGGCTTTTTAGACAACCGCGGGATGACGCTCGACTTCGGTGACTTGAAAGCCATCTTCAAAGAAGAGCTCGAACCGTATCTCGACCATCGCTATTTGAACGAATCGTTGCCCTATATGAATACGACTGCTGAAAACATGTGCTATTGGATTTTCGAGCAACTCGCCAAACACTTGCCTGACGAGCGCGACGTCCGTGTCGAATTCGTCAAATTGTACGAGACGCCGACCTCATACGCCGAGTTCCGCCGTGAATGGTTGGTGGACTGATGAAAATTCCTGTCCTCGAAGTATTCGGCCCGACGTTTCAAGGGGAAGGCCGCGCCATCGGACAGAAGACGATGTTCGTCCGGACCGCCGGTTGCGATTATCGCTGTTCTTGGTGCGACTCCGCCTTTACATGGGACGGCTCGGAGAAACCGGACATGCTGTCGGCCGATGCCATCATCGAACGGCTCGACGCGCTCGGCACGTACGACTACGTCACGATCTCTGGCGGCAACCCGCTCCTCATCGCCGGCATGAAAGATTTAGTGGATAAGCTGAAGGCACGCGGCGTCAAGCTCGCCGTCGAGACGCAAGGGAGCCGCTATCAAGACTGGCTCACGCAAATCGACGACGTGACACTCAGCCCGAAACCGCCGTCGTCCGGCATGTCGACCGATTGGGAGAAACTCGACGCGATCGTCGAACGACTCCGCCCGGAACAGACGACGTTCAAAGTCGCCGTTTTCGATGAAGTCGATCTCGCTTACGCGAAACAAGTCCAGACGCGCTATACGCCGGACGTCATGTATTTGTCAGCAGGTAACCCAGAGCCTGGTGCGGACGGTGACATCACCGACGCCCAGCTCCGTCGCTTGAAACAATTATGGGAAGACGTCGCGCGCGACCCGTCGTGGCAAAGCGTCCGTGTCTTGCCACAGTTACACACATTACTGTACGCCAACGAACGTGGCGTCTAAGGAGAATGAATATGAGACCAGAAGACTTACAAGACTTGTCGCTCCTCGGACAGAAGAGCGTCCCATACATTTTTGAATACGCACCGGACGTCCTCGAGGCGTTCCCGAACCGTCATCCGGAGAACGACTACTTCGTGAAGTTCAACGCACCGGAGTTCACATCACTTTGCCCAATCACGAACCAACCGGACTTCGCGACGATTTACATCTCATACATCCCGGACGAGAAGCTCGTCGAGTCGAAATCGCTCAAACTGTACTTGTTCAGCTTCCGTAACCACGGCGACTTCCACGAGAACTGCATCAACGTCATCGGGAAAGACCTCGTCAAGTTGATGGAGCCGCGCTACCTGGAAGTGTGGGGCAAGTTCACGCCACGCGGCGGCATCTCGATCGATCCATACTACAACTACGGGAAGCCAGGCACGAAATACGAAAAAATGGCGGAACACCGACTCTTCAACCACGATTTATACCCGGAGACGGTCGACAACCGTTAAGTCAAAAAGTAGACGTTCCTTCACGGGAGCGTCTACTTCTTTTTATAGCGGTTGATTTGTTGTTTGATTGGTTCCCGGAACACGGTCGCGACGAGCGTCAGCACGACGAAGACGGCCAGGGCGAGGATGACCATCTTCAAGTCACCGCTCGCGATGCTGCTGCCGAGAAAGTTGTTCGCGAACGCACCAGGGATCATGCCGACCATGGTCGCGACTACGTAAGCCGGGAGCCTCACTTTCGCGAGCCCTGAGGCGTAACTGACCAAGTCAAAGTTGACGAGCGGAATCAACCGTAAAATCAACACGTAAAAGAACCCGTCCTCTTCGATTTTATGTTGGATTTTCTCATAGTCGCTCGTTTCAAAATGTCGCACAAAGCGGTCCCCGAAGCAAATCGCTATATAATACGCGACGAGCGCGCTGAGCGTGGCGCCGATGACCGTATAGACGACACCCGGCAACGTCCCGAACGCCAGTCCGCCCGCGACGGACAAGACGGACGTCGGAAATAAGATCAATGGACGAACGGTGAACAGGACGATATAAACGGCCGGGGCGAGCCAGCCGAATTGGACGATGTAATCTCGAATCTCTCCAGGCCGCAAGTCGATCCACTGATAGAGGAGCGTCGCTGTACCGAATATGATCAAGACAATCGCAATCATCCACTGCGTTTTCCATTTGTTCATCGGTCCGCCCCCTCTCTTTCTTTCATCATATCGCCTCGTCTCTAAAAAGTAACGCCTTCCTTTTTTTAGGAATCGTATTATGGTACGGTTAGAAAAAGCAGAAGGAGGAATCCCTATGTATTTGGCAGATGCCATAAAACTGAAACAACTGCTGTTGAAGCAGATCGATAAGTTGCTCGAAGAAGTCGAGCGCGTCGCGTTCATCGAGCTCGAGAAAGACGAACCGCTCCCGACGATCCAGTCGCGTTCGCTCGAGGACATCGAGGTCGAGCTCGAGTCGATCCGCTGTGACATGCGCCGCCTCGACCGCCTCGTTTGTGAAGCGAACCTGCATACCGTCGTCGAGACGAATGACGGACCGCTCCCGCTCGTCGAAGCGATGGAGTTCGCCATTCAATTGAAGGCCCAGGCCCGCATGTATCAAGACTTGGCCGAGCGGCCGAAACGCGAGTTCCGAACCGGTCACGGGGAAGGGACAACCGTCATCAAGCACGCCCTCTATGACCCGGAGCTTTATCGCTTAAAAGCGCGCGACGTCGAGAAACGGTCCAACCGGATCGCGAGCGCCATCGAAGCGGCCAATCACCGGACCGAAATCGAGTTTGACGCGAGCCGCTATATGTAACAAAAACGCGTCGGGGTTTGCCCGACGCGTTTTACATGTGGTGATTGTTGTGATGATTATGATGGTCGTGATGGTGCGAGCTTGAACGGTTCCGCGGTGCCGGCTCATCGGCGAACTTCTCCCCGTCCAAAATGCCGAGCCGCTTGTATTGGCGGCCGACCCGCTCCTTCGTCTCGTCGTGCACGTGCGGCGACTCCATGACCAACTGATAGCTGCCGAGCGCGACCCGGAACGGCTCCATCTGCGTCCGTTCGACCGGGAACGACGTCACGTCACGCAAATAATCAGCGAGTCGGTTCGCCGTTTCCTCACTTGGATCATCAGCCAAGTCGGAAGCAAACTGTTGCATATCTTTCAAGAGACTGTTCGTTTTCACTTGCTTACCGATCCCTGTAATAACGGCAAATACGATGATACCGATAATCAAGAAAAAGAAAATCGGGAACATGATTGGCACCCCACTAAAAAACGAGTCCCCCATCCCTGTCGAATCGACCCATACCTCTTCCCCAAATGCGAACGTGTTGACCATGACGTCTCCCCCTTTTTTCCTAATATACGGACGCCGCTTCATTTGGTTTCAAGCCCACGAAAAAAAGCCGCGGCACTCGCCACGGCTCAATCATCAGTTCAATTGTTTCTCCATCATGATGCGTGGTTCGTGATCTTCCGTATACGCCCCCATGATGTCGTAGCCACACAACAAGTTCAAGATGATGACACCCTTGTTCGTGTTGCGCGCTTTCGTCCGAATCGAATGGAACCCTTGCGCTTTCACCCATTCGAGTTGCGTGTCCATCAGCTTGCGTCCGATGCCATGCTTTTGAAACTCGGGGTGGACACCGCCGGCCCAGCTATAAAAACGATACGGCTCGGCCTCGTAGCCGATTTTGAAACCGACGAGACGCTCGTCCGAGAACGCGAGCAACACGAGCGGGTTCGCATGGCGGTACAGTCGCTCTTTAAAACGAAGTTGATCGATGTCCCCGTATAACGTGCGGTACAGGTTAAAGAATTCCTCTTCAAAGTCTTTGAAATTCGTCGTCACATCTTTCACGATAAATGAACTGGTCGTACTCATCTTTCCATCCCCTTTCGAAATATGGACAAGTGGTTCGTACGCCTGTACCTTTCGCCGTTTACTCCGTTTTTCCTGTCTCGCGCGCAAAAGCGGTCAAACCTTTTTGTTTATACACGCCGAGCGAACGCTTCGGGAGGCTCTTCACCATCCAATTTTTTAAGATACGTTGCTTCTCTTCCGCCCGTAGTCCGTATCCGTCTGTCACGACATGGCGCGCCCGTGTCGTCACATCATACAGCGAAATGGCGGCAGCGACCGAGATATTCAAACTTTGGACGTACCCCTGCATCGGGATCACGTAATTCCCGTCCGCCTTGGCGAGCGCCGTTTCTGAGACACCATGATGTTCATTCCCAAACAAGAGCACGGTCGGTTTTGACACATCGATACCTTCGAGCGGGACCGCCTCTTCACTGAGTGCCGTCGCGAGCACTTGATAGCCGTCCGCCTTCAATCGATCAATCGCGTCTTCGATTGATCGGTGTTCGACCACATCGACCCAACGATCGGCGCTTTTCGCGATAATCGAGTTCGGTTTGAATTTGGCCCGGCCCTCGACGACGTGCAACGTCTGGACACCGAACGCGTCGGCCGAACGAAGCACGGCCGACTGGTTGTGCGGATCATCGACCCCTTCCGTCAAAATCGTGATATGGTTCGTCCGTAAATCCAATACTTCCTGCATACGCTTGACGCGGTCCGGCATCAACATGCTATACAGCAGCCGGTCCTCTTCTAATAGAAGGCCTGACTGTAACAATTCTTCAAGCAATGCTGCTTGCTCTTCTTTTGATAACGCCGATGTCGTCTGTCTCCATCCCATTTGTCTCGCCCCTTTCAACCTTTAGTATTGTAGCGAGATTCGTTCCGACTGACAAGCGACTGATGAAACGAATCGAATCTGTTTCAATGATGAAAATCTATGAAAATTAGGAAAACGGTTGCACAACTCTATGCAATCGATTACAATCATTAATGCAAGCGATTGCATAGACGGTCGCCACAAACAGATAAAAAGTTCCGCACAGGAAGGAAGCGTATAGCATGAAACAACTCATCTCGTTCGATTTTTGGCAGAAACTCGGTAAGGCTTTGATGGTCGTCATCGCCGTCATGCCAGCTGCCGGTCTTATGATTTCAATCGGCAAACTCATCGGTATGTCTGCCGGAGACGTCGGCATCTTGCTGACGACAGCTCGTATCATTGAAGACTTAGGTTGGGGAATTATCGTTAACCTACATATCTTGTTCGCGGTCGCCATCGGTGGCTCGTGGGCAAAAGACAAAGCGGGCGGTGCCTTTGCCGCGCTCATCGCTTTCATCTTGATCAACCGCGTCACAGGCGCCATCTTCAACGTCAACGGCGCTATGCTTCAAGATTCGACAGCGACCGTGAAGTCGCTCTTTGGAGCCGACCTCGTCGTCGCCGACTATTTCACGTCTGTTCTCGGTTCTCCTGCCCTCAACATGGGTGTGTTCGTCGGGATCATCGCCGGTTTCCTCGGTGGTGCGCTCTACAACAAGTTCTACAACTTCAACAAATTGCCGAACGCCCTCTCGTTCTTTAACGGAAAGCGTTTCGTCCCATTCGTCGTCATCCTCGGTTCAGTCCTCGCGGCCATCGCGCTCTCAATCGTCTGGCCGACGATTCAAGGAGCACTCAACAGCTTCGGTGAATGGATCGCGACGTCACGCAACACGGCACCAGTCCTCGCGCCGTTCATCTACGGGGCACTCGAGCGTTTGCTCTTGCCGTTCGGTTTGCACCACATGCTCACCGTACCAATGAACTATACGGAGCTCGGCGGCACGTACACGATTTTGACAGGTGCGACAGCCGGCTCGGTCGTCGCCGGACAAGATCCGCTCTGGTTGGCATGGGTGACGGACCTCGTCAACCTTCGTGCTGCTGGTGATACAGCTGCTTACAACGCACTCCTCGCGGACGTCGTCCCGGCCCGTTTCAAAGTCGGACAAGTGCTCTTGTCGTTCGCCGCGCTCATCGGTGCCGCCTACGCGATGTACCGTAACGTCGACGCTGACAAGAAAGCACAATACAAGCCGATGTTCTTATCGGCCGGTCTCGCTGTCTTCTTGACAGGTGTCACAGAACCGATCGAGTTCATGTTCATGTTTGTCGCGCCAGTGCTCTACGTCGTTTATGCGCTTATGGCCGGTGCCGCCTTCGCCTTGGCGGACATCATCGACCTGCGTGTTCACGCGTTCGGTGCCATCGAGTTGCTCACGCGCATCCCGATGATCGTCAAAGCGGGTCTCCTTCAAGACTTGATCAACTTCTTCCTCGTCGCCATCGCGTTCTTCTTCATCAACTTCGGTGTGTTCAACTTCTTCATCAAGAAGATGAACTTGCCGACGCCAGGACGTAACGGCAACTACATGGAAGAAGTCAGCGAGAAATCGACTGTTACCGGCAACGAGCAGGTCATGGGGATTATCGCCCTTCTCGGTGGGGAAGAAAATATTGAAGACGTCGACGCGTGCATGACACGTCTGCGCGTCACGGTTAAAGATATGTCACTCGTCTCGGAAGAGAGCGAATGGAAAAAGAACGGCGCCATGGGTCTCATCTTGAAAGACCGCGGTGTCCAAGCAATCTACGGCCCGAAAGCCGACGTATTGAAGTCAGACATTCAAGACGTCATCGGAGCATAATCAACAGGCCAGCTCGCTCGAGTTGGCCTGTTTTTTCTAAAGGAGGACTATCGTGAACATTTTGACGCTCAACTGCCACGCCTGGTTAGAAGACCGCCAACAAGAAAAAATCGATTTCATCGTCGAACGGATCGCGAGCGAGGAGTATGATATCATCGCGCTCCAAGAGGTGAATCAACACAAAGAGGCCCCGATTGTCGACGGAATCGTCCGTGAGAACAACTTCGCCCACGTGCTCGTCGAACGCTTGAAAGAAGTCGGCGTGACGTATCACATGACGTGGGACTTCGCCCACTACGGCTACGATGTCTATGAAGAAGGCGTCGCCATTCTCTCGCGCACCCCGTTTTTATCGACCGAGTCGTTCTTCGTCTCGAAGACGACCGATCCGAACAACTACAAGTCTCGGAAGATCGTCAAAGCGATGGTCGATGGATTTGATGCGCCGACGGCCGTCTACTCTTGTCATCTCGGTTGGTGGCACGACGAAGAAGAACCTGTCCGTCATCAGCTCGATGAATTGTTGCGTCGTGTCGAGGATGATGACCGCGCCCTTCTCCTCGGTGACTTCAACAACGACGCCTTCATCCGCGGGGAAGGTTACGATTATTTGATGGATCACGGTCTACAGGACCTGTTCACGCTCGCGACGGAACGTGAAGGTGACGCGACCGTCCAAGGTAAGATCGCCGGATGGGACGAGAACAAGCAGGCGCTCCGGATCGACTTGATGTTGACGAACGCGCCGATCCACGTGTCTCGACATGCCGTCGTCTTTAACGGTGAGAACGGCCCCATCGTCTCCGACCATGCCGGTGTCGAAGCGACCGCGTTTTGGCGTTAACTTGACCCTTTTCTTTCACACGGTGAGAGAAAAGGGTTTTGCTTTTGGCGAAAGTTCGGTATCGTTGGAGACGACTGAAGTCTAACAACCTTGAACGAAAGAAGTGATTTTTATTTTGACGACTACCTCATCGCTCAGTCGCACGGACTGGACGCTTATCTTATCGCTCGCCCTCTTAACGTTCGTGCTCGGGACGAGCGAGTTCGTCATCGTCGGGATCTTGCCCGACATCGCCGATGGGCTATCCATCTCGATTGCGACGGCCGGTACGCTCGTATCGGCGTTCGCCATCACGTTCGCCATCGGGACACCGCTCACGATGTCATTCACGAGCCATTTACCGAAACGAAAGCTCATGCTCACGCTGACGGCCCTCTTTATCGTCTTCAACTTGTTCAGCAGCCTCGCGCCGACGTACGCCATCTTGCTCACACTTCGAATGTTGACCGCTGTCGTGACCGGTGTCCTCATCTCGCTCGCCATGCTCGTCGCGAGCGAATCGGTACCACCCGGAAAGCGCGGCATCGCCATCTCGTTCATCTTCGGTGGGTTCACGATGGCGAACGTGTTCGGTGTCCCACTCGGCACGTTAATCGGGCAACGGAGCGGTTGGGAGACGACGTTCATCTTGACGACCGTCTTAGGTGTCGTCGCATTCATCGCCGTCTACCGTGTCGTCCCGAGCCAGTTGACGAGCGCGAAGACGTCGATTGCCGATCAATTGCGCCTGTTGACGAACCCTCGGATTTTAATCGCGTTCTTCATCCCGGCTTTCGGCTTCGGTGCGACGTATGTCGTCTACACGTACCTCGTCCCGATTTTAAAAGACGTGCTCGGTGTGCCGGTCGCTTGGGTCAGCCCGATTCTGTTAGCTTACGGGTTCATCTCGATCTTCAGCAACATGGCGGCTGGAAAGATTGCGAGCCACAATCCGATCGGCCGTCTGCGTTTCGTTTTTCTCATCCAGGCGTTCGTCTTGGCGGCCCTGTATGTGACGACGTCGAATGTGACGCTCGGTCTCATCAATATCGCGCTCATGTCATTCATGGCCATCCTGCTCACGACTTCGACGCAACTGTATTTAATCGATTTGGCCGAGAAGTTCAATCCGGACGCGAAAGGACTCGCTTCGTCACTCATGCCAGTGGCAAGCAATGTCGGGATTGGGATGGGCTCTGCGCTCGGCGGACTCGTCTACGCGAACGCACCCGTCATGACACTCGCCCTCGTCGCCGGTGCCGTCGCTCTCGTGACCGCCTTACTCACCACGGTCAGCTATACGCTCGACCGACGTTAAAACAGCGTGCCCACCTCGGGCACGCTGTTTTCATAACCAATCCAATATGTGTTCAATCGTTTCGTCGAGCTGTTGTTTCGCACTGAGCGGACTGTCATTATCCCCATCTTGCGGCCCATACATGCCAAAGTTGGCATGGTTGCCACCTTCGATTTGATGGAACGTGGCATCCCTCGGGATGTTGTCACGGCTCGCCTCGATATCAGCCGGCGTCGCCAACCCATCGAATTCACCTGAGATGGACAACACACGCAGCTCGCTCTCCGCCATCGAGCTGATCGGATACGATGCGAGGAAGATGACCCCATCGACGCGTTCTTCGTTCTCGAGCGCGAAGCCGGAGGCGGCCGACCCGCCGAGCGAGTGTCCGGCGACGATCCAACGTTCGACGTTTGGATGGGCATCGATGATTGTCTCTGCCGCATCGATGTCTAAAATTCCTAAATTTAAGCGAAGTGACGGAATCGCCACAAAAATTCCTTCTTCCGCCAATCGGGATCCGTAGTAAGCGTACGCCTCTTTGTCGACTTTCGCACCCGGATACAGGATGATTCCGACTTCACTTTCCGGGTCACCGAATTCGAGTCGATTGTCCACTTCCGTCGCCTCAGCCGCGTAACCAAGCGCTTCCTCAGTCGGTCCGTACGTCAGTTGCGTCCACACAAGAACCCCGATGACGGCGACTAAAATGAGTCCAAGTAGACCAAGGCCAATCCATTTCATTTTTTTCTTCATTATATTACCTCCATTTGCATCCGTTTCAAGGTCACGGTACACTTATAGAAAAAAGGGAAATACCAGGGGGACACCATGACCAAGAGTTCTGTAACCACGACGATTCAGTGGTTCATTTTTATTTTAGCTACAAATATTGTACCACCGCTTTCGATTGCCGCCTTATTTGAACTGTCGCCAGCCGACACGATGACGTTCATTTCACGCTCATTGTTCGTCTTCGCACTGTTCAGCATCATCCAGACGCTCCTCGGCCACCGCTTACCGATTTTAGAAGGACCAGCCGGCATTTGGTGGGGCGTGTTCACGCTCTACGCCTCCATCGGTCCCGCGCTCTACGGCAGCGGGCAAGAGACGCTCCAGGCGCTAGGGTTCATGTTGTTCTTGAGCGGTGTGCTCGGTGTGCTCATGACCGTTACCGGGATTTTACGTCGTATGCTGTCGCTCTTTACGCCACAAGTGCTCGGCGTCTATATGATTCTCCTCGTCCTGCAGTTGTCAGGTGCCGTCATCAAAGGCGGATTCGGCGTGAGCGAGAACGGCATCAATACGATTCAGGCTGTCGCGACGGCCGGTCTCGTCTTGTTCGCCCTCACGCTCGAACGGAGCCGCTTCAAACAGTACGGTCTTGTCATGACGTTGCTCGTCGGATTCGGGTTGTTCAATCTGCTCGGGCTCGGCAATCCGATCGTCCGGTCGGAGTCGTTCTTCCTCGTCCCTGAGTTGTTCCCGTTCGGTGCTTGGGTATGGGATTGGAACTTGCTCCCGACTGCATTCGTCATCACACTTTTGCTCATGACGAACGTGCTTGCCAATATCAAGTTGATTGAGCGCATCGTCAGTTCGCGGACGAAACAACAAGTCGAAGGCAACGTCCCGGCATCGGGTGTCGTCAGCGGTTTCAGTCAAATCGTCGCCGGTTTGTTCGGGACACCGGGACCCGTCGCTATTTCTGGGACAGCCGGCTTCTTATCGTCGACAGAAAGTGTCCATCGTGCCCCTCATCTCGTCGCCCATGCCTTGATGATGGTGCTCGCCTTGATCGGACCGTTCGTGTCACTCATCGCCAGCATCCCGGCCGCGGTCGGATACGCCATCGTCACTCCACTCATCGCGACGATGATTATCATTGGGATCAATGAAGCGGCGTTTGAATTGAACCAGAAGACGGCGTCGCTCACCGTCGGCCTGCCGCTCGTCATCGGCGCCGGCGCCATGCTCTTACCGCCTGGTGCGATGAACGACTTACCGCCGCTCTTGGCGACCGTCTTCTCGAACGGACTCGTCCTCGGGACCGTCGTTGCTTTGACGACAGCCATCCTCAGTCGGATTAAAGACTAAAAAAACTGACCGCGAGCGGTCAGTTTTTTTCGATTACACGCATATGGAACGCCGCATCATGCGGTAAGACGGCACCTGCTTCCGCTTCGAAGTGAGAACGGTCTTTGAAGTAAGCAGCAATCGAGAGCGTATCGCGGTGAAGCGCACGTTTGAACGCTTGTTCGGCCGTGACCGGGGTCCCGTCATCGTTCTTTAGTTCGAGACCCATGAGCTTATAGCCGATCGTTTGGCCGCCCCGTCTCATTTGACACGCCTCGAGGGCGTAAGACACGAGCGTCGGGGTGATGACGGCATGAACGAACTCACTCTTCACTTTCTTTCGGACGAGTTGTTCGACGCCATAACTGACGAGTCCGGCGATGACGCTGTCGATCAAGACGGCTTGCGTCCGTTTTTTCGTCAACGGTCTCATCGGCTGATCCTCTGCATCATCCCGGACGTCAACACTTCTGTGCCTTGGCCTTCTTCTGAAGCGATAATCAACGCGCGCGCCACATGGAGCGCTTGGATTGGAGCCGCATCTGGCATTTTTTCGAGCAACAGCGTTTGGAACGGACGGCTCAATACTTCCGCCGTCTTCTCCCCGAGCCGGAACGAGTCCCGCTCTCCGAGAAGAAGCGACGGGCGGGCGATAACAACGTGTTCGAAACCGAATACTTTCAGTCCGTTCTCGAGTTCCCCTTTGACCCGATTGTAGAAGAACGGCGATCGTAGTGATGCCCCTTGTGCCGAGACGACGGCGTAGCGTGTGGCACCGTGTCGTCTCGCGACGCGTGCGACTTCGAGTGGCAACTCGAGATCGACGTGCTTGAACGCCTCTTGTGACCCTGCAACGGCAATCGTCGTTCCAAGAGCGCAGTACACGTCATCGATGTGCGGGGGCGCCTCATCCATGTTCTCGAAGCCGACGACCTCATGCAACTTCGGATGACTCCACCGTTTCGTGCGGCGGACGACAATCCACACCGCGTCGTACCGTTCTTCCTCTAGTAACTGTTCGACGAGTTCACGCCCGATCAGACCGGTCGCGCCGACCACGAGTGCTGTTTTTCCCATGCTTGTTCCCCCTTGCTACGTAGTTGCTTTCAGTCTAGCTGACTTGCCGTTCCTCGGCAACGATCGCGACCGGACGGAACCGATCCACAAGACGGAAGAAACCGTTCAAGAACAGGGCGGTGAACGAACCGGCGACGATGGCGCTGTCAGTGAACAATTGAATCGATTCCGGCATATTGGCCACAATGGCGGGATTAGCGGTGATGCCGAGCCCGATGCCGATCGACAGCGCAATCGTGATCAAGTTTTCGTTTTTCGAGAAATCGACTTGGCTGAGGATGCGGATGCCTGACGCGGCGACCGTACCGAACATGACGAGCATCGCCCCGCCGAGCACTGGTTTCGGAATGAGCGTCGTGAACGTCGCGACTTTCGGCAAGAAACCGAGTAAGATTAGCAGTCCGCTCGTCCAGAAGATGACACGGCGCGATTTCACGCCGGATAGTTGAACGAGCCCGACGTTTTGACTGAACGTCGTGTACGGGAAGCTGTTGAAGATTCCGCCGAGAATCGTCGCGACCCCTTCAGCCCGGTACCCTTTCGTCAATTCGTTCGACCCGATCGGTTTTTTCGTGATATCGCTAAGCGCGAAAAATACCCCCGTCGATTCAATCATCGAGATGATGGCGACAAGCGTCATGACGATGATGGCCGAGACGTCAAACGTCGGCATCCCAAAGTAGAACGGCTGCACCATTTGGAACCACCCGGCCTCACGGACAGGACTGAAGTCAACGAGTCCAAGAAATGCCGCGACAGCAGTCCCGATCAAGACGGCGAATAGAACGGCCGCAGCTCGGGTGAACACCCTTCCAACCCGGTTCAAGACGATGATGAGTGCGATCGTGAGCCCGCCGAGCGCCAAGTTTTGCATCGAAGCGAAGCCAGGTTCACCCGGTGTCCCGCCTCCGATATCGTTGATGGCGACCGGGATGAGCGACAACCCGATGATCGTCACGACCGAACCTAAGACGACGGGCGGGAAGAACCGCGCTAGTTTCCCGACGAAACCGGAAATTAAAATGACGATGATTCCGCTGGCGATCAGTGCGCCGTAAATGGCCGTGATCCCGTTCGAACTGCCGATGGCGATCATCGGACCGACAGCGGTGAACGTGCAGCCGAGCACGACCGGGAGGCCGACACCGGTGAAGCGTGTCGTCCACACTTGTAAGAGTGTCGCCACCCCACACATGAACAAATCGATGGCGACAAGGTACGCGAGCTCGGTCGGACCGAGTCCGATGGCGCCGCCGACGATGAGTGGGACGATGGCCGCCCCTGTGTACATGGCAAGTAAATGTTGGAAGCCGAGGCTGGCGGTTTTGAACGTATTCATCGCACGGCCTCCACGAACGAGATGGCACCCGCTTCAAGCTTTTCGATGCGAGCGAGCGACTCGACGCGGTAGCCTTGCGCAATCAACTTCTCCCGCCCCGGTTGGAACGACTTCTCGATGACGATCCCGACACCAATGACCTTCGCCCCAGCTGATTCGACGAGTTGCGTCAAACCGAGCGCGGCTTCCCCGTTCGCGAGGAAGTCGTCGATGACGAGTACGCGGTCTCCCGGATTGACGAAACGACGGCTCAAGCTGATTCGGTTCGTCTCTTGTTTCGTGAACGAATAGACGTCTGCTTCGACGAGGTCGTCTTGCAGCGTGAGCGATTTACGTTTGCGGGCGAACACGAACGGGATTCCAAGTTCGAGTGCCGTCATCATCGCCGGGGCGATTCCGCTCGACTCAAGCGTGACGATCCGATCGATCCCGGCGTCACGGAACCGGTCCGCGAACTCTCGTCCGATCGCCTGCATCAACACGGGATCGACTTGATGGTTCAAGAACGCATCGACTTTCAATACGTGTTCGGACAACACTTGTCCTTCATCTCTGATCTTGTCTTCTAACTGCTTCATTGTTTTTCCCTCCAACAAAAAAATGCGATTCGTCACCCCAAATCGGGAGGCAACGAACCGCATGGAGACACAACGAATACACACGACTAGCGCCACCCGTAGTCGAACCATTTACGGTGGTTCGGTAGAGACTTGTGAGCCATATTCTCACGGATATACGAGTGCGAATCTTTTATTTATAAGATAGAACTTATTGTAGACGATATATTTGGAAAAGCAACACTTTCTAAATAAACGGTCAAAAGTTCGATTTTTCTGAAACTGCTGTATACTGATAGTACTGGAAAAACGAGAGGAGCTAGTTGTGTATGAAGCTATTCGTTCTTGGTGCCACCGGACGGACCGGTCATCAGTTTGTCGATCAAGCCATCGAGCACGGCCATGACGTGACGGCCTTCGTCCGTGAACAGAAAAAATTGATCCCGACACCACAACTTGAAATTATCGAAGGTGACGTGACAGACAGTGCCGCCTTGACCGAGGCCCTCACCGGCCATGACGCTGTGGTCAGCTGTCTCGGGACCGATTTGAGCGATCCCGATTTCTTGGCAAGCGTGACCGACGCGCTCGTCCCCGCCATGAAAGCAAACGGCGTGTCGCGCATCGTCTACCTCGCGTCTGCCGGGATCGACAAAGAGATTCCGGGCATCGCCGGTACGGTCGTGACGTTCATGCTACGGAAGCCGCTCCGTGACCACCGGGCCGCGGTCGATTTGTGGCGGAACTCGTCGTTCGACTACACGATCGTGCGGCCGATGCAACTGACGGACGGTCCCCGGACGTCGGTGTATCGCACGTCCGTCGACAGCATTCCAGACAACGGGAAACAAATCTCGCGGGCCGACGTCGCCCAGTTCATGCTGGACGCCATTGAAGAACAGCACTCCATCCGCCAATCGGTCGGACTGGCGTACTAATTTTTTTAAATTCGTGCTACAATATCGGATAGTCAAATTTGAAGGGAACGAATAAGAAATATGAGTATATTAACGGTACAAAACTTGAGCCACGGTTTCGGTGACCGAGCTATTTTGAACGACGTATCATTCCGTTTACTAAAAGGTGAACACATCGGCCTCATCGGAGCGAACGGTGAAGGAAAATCAACGTTCATGAACATCATCACGCGCAAACTGCAACCGGACGAAGGGAAAATCGAATGGGCGAAAAACGTCCGTGTCGGCTATCTCGACCAGCACGCGGTCCTCGAGCGCGGCATGACCATCCGGGACGTCTTGAAGAGCGCGTTCCAATACTTGATCGACATGGAGACACGCATCGGCGAACTTTACATGGAGATGGGCGACGCGACACCGGAACAGATGGAAGACATGCTCGCAGAAGTCGGTGAGCTCCAAGAGACGCTCGACTCGAACGACTTTTATATCATCGACGCGAAAGTTGAAGAAGTCGCCCGCGGACTCGGTATTTTAGACGTCGGACTCGACCGTGACGTCGCCGACCTTTCAGGTGGGCAACGGACGAAAGTGTTGCTCGCGAAGTTGCTCCTCGAGAAACCGGACATCCTTCTCCTCGATGAGCCGACGAACTATTTGGACGAGATTCACATCGAGTGGTTGAAGCGGTATCTCCAAAACTACGACAACGCGTTCATCTTGATCTCCCACGATATCCCGTTCTTGAACAGCGTCATCAACTTGGTCTACCACATGGAGAACCAAGACTTGTCGCGCTATGTCGGCGACTATGACAAGTTCATGGAAGTGTACGAGATGAAACGCTCGCAGCTCGAGTCGGCCTATAAACGCCAACAAGCGGAAATCACCGACTTGAAAGACTTCGTCGCCCGTAACAAGGCACGTGTGTCGACCCGCAACATGGCGATGTCACGCCAGAAGAAACTCGATAAGATGGACGTCATCGAACTGAGTGCGGAACGTCCGAAACCGGAATTCCGCTTCTTACAGGCACGCACGTCAGGCCGCCTCATTTTCGATGCCAAAGGCCTCGTCATCGGATACGATGAGCCGCTCTCACGTCCGCTCGATCTTCAAATGGAGCGTGGTCAGAAAATCGCCCTCGTCGGTGCGAACGGCATCGGGAAGACGACGCTGTTGAAGAGTCTGCTCGGCATGATCAATCCGCTCGAAGGAACGGTCGAACGCGGCGAGTTCTTAGAGATCGGCTACTTCGAACAAGAAGCGGCCGTCAGCAACAACACGTGTATCGAAGAAATCTGGAGTGAGTTCCCGTCGCTCAACCAGCAACAAGTCCGTGCCATGCTCGCGAAGTGCGGTCTCATGACGAAGCATATCGAGAGTAAAATCGCGGTGCTCAGCGGTGGCGAGAAGGCGAAAGTCCGCCTCTGTAAGCTTCAAAACAATGAATCGAACTTGCTTCTCCTCGATGAGCCGACGAACCACTTGGACGTCGACGCGAAAGAAGAGTTGAAGCGCGCGTTGAAAGAATATAAAGGCAGTATCCTACTCATCAGTCACGAGCCGGAGTTCTATCAAGACATCGTCACAGACGTCTGGAACTGCGAATCATGGACGACGAAAGTATTCTAACTTGTAGAGGAAGTGTCGCATGACAGGCCCGATCCAACTAAACGAACGCATCGTGCTGTACGATATCATTCGAGGTTTTGCCCTCTGCGGCATCTTCCTCGTCAATATCCCGAGCATGCTCGGGAGTGACTGGATGTTTGGTCGCCCCGACTATTTCGGGAGTGACTTAGTCGTCCGGACGCTGTTCGACATGTTCGTCCAGACGAAGTTTTATACGATTTTCTCGCTGTTGTTCGGCATCGGCTTCTCGATTTTCCTCGAGCGTTCCTACGCCCGGGGCGAGTCGGCGAGCCGTTACGTGCGCCGCATCGTCATTCTATTTTTATTCGGACTCGCTCACCTGGCCATCTGGTCGGGTGACATCTTACATACGTATGCGATGTGGGGCTTACTGCTCCCGCTGTTTTACCGTTTGAGCAACCGGGCCATCCTGACGTGGGCGTGGAGCTTATTGCTCGGGAGTTTCTTTTTGCTTTACGTCTCATCTGCGCTCATGGAATGGCAGAACGGCGGATCGTTCAATCCTGGTCTTCCGTTCCCGACCGTCTTTAATGACGGGTTTAGTGTTTGGTTCGATTATCGTCTGAACGTCGAGATCTTTGCTGCCATCTCAAACTCCCTTCTCGTCGGGATTGAAATTTTAAGCATCTTCTTGTTCGGACTCTATATCGGACGAGAGCGAAAGCTGCTTACGTGGACCGTTCAAGGACTGACACGGACGGCTATCCTCTGCGCCGTACTCGCATTGCCGTTCTTCGGTGTCATCTTGTGGCACCATTACGGTGGTGGCGGCGCCTATTATTGGGTGAACTTGATTGCCGTCCTCGTCTCTGGGAAGTTGCTTGCGACGACGTACGTCTGTCTATTCACGATCGCCGTTCGCAAGGGACGTGCGTTTCGTCCGCTCCAAGCGCTCGGCCGCATGGCGCTGACGAACTATTTGACGCACACGCTCGTCGTCGTCCTGCCGGTCATCGCCCTCGGCTACTACGGTCGCCTGTCGTTGACGGAAGGTTTGTTCTTGAGCATCGCGATTTTGATTGCCCAAGCGTTCTTCTCGATGTGGTGGCTGAAGTCACACCGTTACGGACCGTTCGAGAAGTTGTGGCGCATCGGGACGTATGGGTTGCAACGAAAATCTTAACAAGCATCAAAAAAGGCTCGAAGCAGATCAATCTGCTTCGAGCCTTTTTTCCGTTCAACGGTCCGACTGTGACGTTAAGTTCAGCAACATCAACGCGATGCCGATCCATAGCGTCAATCCGACGTATATGAAGAACGTGTTCACGTTGAACAGCTGGTTGTTCATATAGATGGAAAAGACATCGCCCGTGATGCTGTTCGCGTAGTCCAAGCCTCCACGACCTGCCTGATTCATGACAATGTCCGTCACGTACGTCCGGTACCGGTGAAATTCATTCACCTGATATTGATAAGCCGCAACAAGCAGCACCGGGATAAACAGGAAGCCGCCCCATAGCCAGCGTGGGCGTACGTTCACCATCAGTTCCATCCAGCCGAGCATGAACAGCAGGATGAAAAAGAAAAGGAGAAACAGCCCGATGAGCGCCGGATTCCCATTTCCGGATATGTCCTCCGGTTGAACGGTCATCAAGTTCCCCAAATAGAAAATACCGGCACATACCCCGAAACCGAGTCCCATCATCCATCCGATTCGCTTCTTGTTCATCCGTGCTCCCCATTCATCGTTCGATTCATAATACAATCTTCCTCTTTCAGTATAAGGCTACTTTTCCCAATTCCCCATAAAAAATGAACATCCTTTTCAACAGGATGTTCATTCAATCGTCAGTTTGTCGCCGTCTCTGTCAACACAGGGACGATTTGTTTTTTGCGTGAGACGACACCTTGAAGCGTCGCCAAACCGTCTTGAAGTTCAACGTTGAACGCTTTCTCGAACAAGTCTGTCTTCTCACCGACGACGAGCGCCTCCGAGTCGTTCGTCAAGATGTTCGTGATGGCGAGGACGAACAAGTCGAGCTCTTTGTCCAACAACTTCACAGCCATCGCCGCTTCGACGTCGGCTTTACGGTTCAACACATCGTTCGCATCGACCGTGTTCACTTGTGCGATTTCAACACGGTAGTCGCCCATCGCGAACTCTTTTGAGTCGAGTGTGATCAGTTCAGGTACCGTCTTCTGGCTAAGGTCGGCACCGGCTTTTAACATCTCGAGACCGTACGTCTCAACGTCCGTTCCTGAGATTTCAGCAAGCTCTTTCGCCGCTTTCACATCTTCATCCGTGCATGTTGGCGACTTGAAGAGGAGCGAGTCTGAGACGATCGCCGAAAGCATCAATCCGGCCATGTCCGGTGCGATCTCGATGCCGTGCTCTTTATAGAGTTTGAGCAAGATCGTCGCCGTGCAACCGACCGGCTCGGCCCGGTAGTAGAGCGGGTCTGCCGTTTGGAAGTTGCTGATGCGGTGGTGATCGATGACTTCAAGGATACGGACGTCTGCGATATCGACCGCGCTCTGTTGGAACTCGTTATGGTCGACCAAGATGACCGCGTTCGCTTCGTCTGAGACGCGTTCGACAAGACGTGGCGCTTTGACGCGGAAATGATCGAGTGCATATTGTGTCTCGTTGCTCACTTCACCGAGACGGACCGCCTCTGCGTCCATCCCTAATTTCTTCTTCAGCTCCGCGTAAGCGAGCGCCGAACAAATCGTGTCCGTGTCCGGGTTTTTGTGTCCGAAGACAAGTACTGTACTCATAGTTCATTCTCCTCACTGAATTAGTTTTCCCTCATTCATTATAACGTCTATGCCCGTTCTTTCAATTGCAAAACAAAAAGAGCCCGCGGGCTCTTTATGATTGTTCGTCTTCGTCTGTCTCTTCAAGGTCCGAATGGTCCCCTTTTGAGTCTTCCTCGTGTGAGATGTCGGGTTGATCGCGTTTCAACTTCTCACGTTCTTCTTGTTCGCGTTTGTCTTTGTCTGACATGCGTCTTCACCCTTTCGGTTTTGTCATGTCGTAGACTGTTCCCCGCGGATGTTGGATTCAAACAGATGTCACCCATCTGTTATCGAATTGTGATGTTACGCCTGCACGAACACGACTTCGTCGCCGCGAATCTCGACGTTGACGTCTTGCCCTTGGAATAACCACTCGTCTTGTTCGGCCACGACGAAGCGAATCCCGTCCGCCTCGGTCTCAACGGCCGCGTTGTCGATGTCTTCCGTGATGACGCCGACCGAGAAACCGTGCGTTAAATCGGTCGAACCCCCATACTTCGCGAACAAACGCACCGTCTGGCCTGACTTCACTTCCATCTCGTCTTTAAAGAATTGTAATGCTTCTTCTGTCACGTTGATTTTCATCTGACATCCTCCTCTCGACTTCTGTCTTCATTCTAATCGTTTCGAAATTGTCGAGCGAGGAAGTTGCCTAGAGCGTCGTTCCCGACATGTATGTGACCGTCAAGCTTTTCTGGACGACCGACCCACCCGTCATCTCTTGAAACGCGGCATCAAATAGTGCGCGCCCGATGTCTTCGTTCGGTGAATGCATCGTCGATAAACCGAACGCCTGCCCGATCGGATGACCGTCAAATCCGAGCACGGCGACGTCATGCGGCACCCCGAGGCCGCGCCGGGCCGCTTCCCCTAAAAAACCGAGCGCGACATAGTCAGACGAGAAAAAGAGCGCACAAGGGCGCTCCTGTTCAGAGAGGAAAGCCGAGACCAAGTTCTTTCCGTCCTCGCTCGTCAAGTATCCGCTAAAGACCCATCGCTCACGCGCGGACGAGACTTCATCGAAGTATGCCCGCTGACGCGCGATGGAGCTTGGACTGTTCGGCCTCGATAAGACGATGCCGACGTCTTTATAGCCTGCCTCTGTTATGACACGGAGACCGGCTTGAAAAGCGGTGTAATGATCGACGTGCACAGACGAGATCGTCTTCGGCGCCCCGACCGTCGCGACGGAGATCGGACCATAGGCTCGATACGTCTCCATCTCCTCGAACGTCATCGTATGCGACAACACGATCGCACCGTCAACTTCCCGATGCTTCAACAAGTCGAGCGCTTGGCGTTCTTGATCGAGTCGATATTCGGTCTGCCACATGACGAGCCGGTAGTCTTTCCCGAGCGCGGCTTTCGCCAACCCGTTGACGAACAGGCCATAGTACGGATGGTCCATGTACGGTAAGACGACGACGAACCGCTGTGTCCGACCGGTCGAGAGCGTCAACGCTTGCTGATTCCGTAAATAGCCGAGCTCTTTCATCGCGCGCTGCACCCGCTCCCGTTTCTCATCTGACACGTACGGATGCGCATTGATGACGCGCGATACCGTCGTCACGGACACGTCTGCATGTTTCGCGATATCTCGAATGTTCGCCAACTCGTCTCACCTCAGTTTGTCAGTCTTTGCATATAGTGTACCCAGTTTGCATCCGGACTGCCACCCTTGTCGATCACCTGCACACGAATCGCTTGCACGAGACGGAACCGTTCCTCGATTGGCAACTGAAGGAACTCATCTTGGAAATGGCTGCACAACATTTTTCCGAACGGCGTGTACAACTGATTGATCACCAGTTCATAGACGATCCCGCTGCAAAACGTCTTCCATGTTGATCCATTCATCGGACTTCCCCTCCTTTGATTCAAGCGTACAGGCTGAAACGCGTTTCAGAGCAAGCTTTATTTTTATTCCATCTATTTCCGAACAATATATGAATAATTCGAACGTTTTTTAGTTTTTTCATTCGAAATGATTGACGACTCAACCTCATTTTTGTATAGTCATCAAGTTGATAGCGTTTATTTCTGATTAACCGGACTATTAATGTTCGGAAATTCATCATCATAAGGAGTCTTATTCATGAACTTATTTCGTTTACAGCAACATGGAACGAACGTTAAACAAGAAGTGACCGCCGGCGTCACAACGTTCGTCACGATGGCTTACATCTCGGTCGTCAACCCGGCGATTTTGTCGGATGCCGGCATCCCGTTCGCGCAGGCGTTCACAGCGACGATTATCGCTATTTTAATCGGGACCGGGTTAATGGCGCTTTACGCCAACCTCCCGATCGCCGTCGCACCAGGGATGGGCTTGAACGCCTTCTTCGCCTATACGCTCGTCGCCCAACAGCAAATCGCCCCGTCGACCGCGCTCGGTGTCGTCTTCGTCTCGTCCGTCTTTTTCTTGATCTTATCGTTGTCCCCAATTCGGACGAAACTGATTCAAGCGATCCCGGCGTCACTGAAACATGCCATCACGACCGGAATCGGGTTGTTCATCGCTTCGCTCGGATTGAAACTGTCGGGGCTCATCGTCGCAGACGAGGCGAACCTCGTCCGTCTTGGTGATTTGTCGTCCCCGAGCGTCTTGCTCGTTCTCGGCGGTTTGATCGTCTCGGCGCTTCTGTTCTCCCGGAACGTGCCGGGCTCACTCCTCATCGGAATGGTGATCACGGGCATCGCGGCCTATTTCATGGGCTTGTTAAAAATCGACGGTGTGACGGCGATGCCGACGTTGCCGGAAGGTCTCATGGTCAATCCGGTCACGGCGTTCACCGACGTCATCCAATACGGGCTGTTCGGCGCCGTATTGTCATTCTTCCTCGTCACGCTGTTCGATACGACCGGCACGCTCGTCGGTGTCGGCAAACAAGCGGGTCTCATGAAAAAGGATGGCACGATCGAGAATGGACATCGAGCCTTGTTCGCTGACTCACTCGCGACGATGGGCGGTTCGCTCGTCGGGACGAGCCCATCGACGGCGTATATCGAGTCGGCTGCCGGCGTCGCCCAAGGCGGACGGACCGGTTTGACGACCGCTGTCGTCGCGGCCCTATTTGGACTCACGCTCTTCTTCAGCCCGCTTATCGGCGCCATCTCCGGTGTCGCCGCCATCACAGCTCCGGCGCTCATCATCGTCGGTGCCCTCATGTTGACGAACGTCCGCTACATTGACTGGTCGGACTTCAGCGAATACTTCCCGGCGTTCATGACGATTCTGATCATGCCGCTCTCAGGCAGCATCGAGCGTGGGATCGCATTCGGTTTCATCCTCTATCCGATCTTTAAGGCAATGAACAAAGAGACGGTCCACCCACTCATCTATTTGTTCGCGGGATTATTCATTTTGGAAATGTTCTTCCTATAATATTTAATTTGACCCTCGTCGCAAGACGAGGGTTTTTCTGTTATTAATCAGGGAATCACTGTCGTATAGCAGAAAAGTTGTGAATACACGTTCATTATCATCCCGTTCTCAATTAGACAGGATTTTACAGTTTTTTGTGAGAATCGCCCCATTTTTCTTTATTTTCGTCGCTCTGTTATGGAATAATGGCGTTGAAACCGTTTACGAATATCACTATTTACAGGAAAGAAGGAATGAACATGCCTAAAGTGGCGCTGTTCGTCACTTGTCTCTCCGATACGTTGTTCCCATCGGTAGGACAAGCGACGGTCGAACTATTAGAACATCTCGGTTGTGACGTCAGTTTCCCGTTCGAGCAGACGTGTTGCGGTCAACCCGCCTATAACAGCGGTTACCATGAAGAGACGAAAAAAGTGGCCAAACACATGATTGAAACGTTCGAGAAAGCCGATGCCGATTACATCGTCGGGCCGTCGGGTTCTTGCGTCATGATGATGCGTGATTATCCACACTTATTCAAAGACGACCCAGCGTGGAAAGCGCGGGCCGAGGCGCATGCGGCGAAGACGTTCGAGTTGACACAATTCATCGTCGACGTGCTCGAAGTGAAAGACGTCGGGGCGAAGTTTCCGGCCAAAGCGACGTATCACGCCTCGTGCCATATGACGCGTCTCCTCGGGATTGAGGCGGCACCGGGACAACTGCTCAAACATGTTGACGGCTTGACGATGCTTCCGCTCGATGGTGTCCATAACTGCTGTGGTTTCGGGGGGACGTTCTCGGTCAAGATGCCGGACGTATCGGTTCAGATGGTCGACGAGAAAGTGGAGTCAATCTTAAACTCAGGAGCGGACATCTTGATTGGTGCGGACGCCTCATGTCTAATGAATATCGGCGGACGCCTACATAAACAAGGGCATCCGATCAAAGTGATGCATATCGCGGAAGTGTTGAACGAAGGGGTGAAACAAGCATGAGTATGGGGATTCGGCTAGATGAAAAGTTTCAAGCACGTCGCAAAGACGGGATCGACAACCCGTTCATGCGCCAAGCTGTCAGCTCGGCTCAAAACCGGCTTCGTGACGGTCGGCTGAACGCTGCCGGCGAACTCGGGGACTGGGAAGCGTTCCGTGACCATTCGGAAGAGATTCGCCAGCACGTGCTCGAACATCTCGACTATTACTTATATCAGCTAAGTGAGAACATCTCGAAACGCGGCGGCAACGTCTTCTTCGCGGAGACACCGGAAGAAGCGAACCGATACATCCGTGAAGTCGTCCGCTCAAAAGAGGCGAAACACGTCGTCAAATCGAAATCGATGGTGACCGAGGAAATCGGTTTGAACGAGGCACTCCATGAGGAGGGTTGTACGGTCGTCGAGTCGGACCTCGGGGAATGGATCCTTCAACTCGACAACGATCCACCGTCCCATATCGTCGCCCCCGCGCTCCATAAAGATCGAAACGCCGTCCATGAAACGTTCACGGCCCACGGGTACGTCGGAACGAACGACCCGACCGAACTCGGCCGTTACGCTCGTCGCGAGCTGCGGAAAGATTTCTTGAAAGCGGAAGTCGGGATCACCGGATGTAACTTCGCCATCGCCGAGAGCGGTGCCGTCGGTCTCGTCACGAACGAAGGGAACGGCCGCATGGTCACATCGCTCCCGGATACCGTCATCTCCGTCATGGGGATGGAACGGATCGTGCCGTCATACGAAGAGTTCGAAGTGCTCGTCAACATGTTGTGCCGAAGCGCCGTCGGGCAACGTCTCACGTCGTACATCACGACGTTCGCCGGCACGAGAGGCGCCGGTGAAGTCGATGGTCCTGAAGAGTTCCATCTCGTCATCGTCGACAACAAGCGATCTGGGATTCTCGGCACCCAGTTCCAATCGGTGCTGCAATGCATCCGCTGCGCCGCCTGCATCAACGTCTGTCCCGTGTATCGTCATATTGGCGGTCACGCCTACGGCTCGATCTATCCTGGCCCGATCGGCGCCGTGCTCGCACCGCTCCTTGACGGTTACGAGAATTATAAAGAATTGCCTTACGCCTCGAGTTTATGCGGTGCCTGTACGGAAGCGTGCCCGGTCAAGATTCCGCTCCATGAGCTGTTGATCGAGCATCGCCGCGTCATCGTCGAAGAAAAGAAGCAGTCACCGTTCGTCGAACGCATCGCCATGAAAGGTTTCGCCGTCACATCATCGAGCCCGTTCTTATTCGAGGCGGCCGAACAGATGGCGCCGTTCGCCACATCCCCGTTCACAAAGGCGGGCCAAATTGATAAAGGCTTACCGGCTTGGACCGACTCGAAAGATATGCCGCAACCGGCTAAACAGACCGTACGGGACTGGTTTAAGAAACGGGGGAATGCACAGTGAATCCAGGAACAATCACGAATCGGGAAGACTTTTTGAATCGTATCGCCAAACAACTCGGACGTGACGTCGACTTGACCCCGCCCAAACGTGTGTACAAGCACCGCCCGCAAGACGAGGTGTTGAAAGACGCATCTGAAGAGGAGCTCCTTGAGACGTTTCGCATGGTTGCGATGCGCATCCATACGGACGTCGTCGAGTGCGATTCGGCTCACCTCGACGATACGCTCCGTCTTTTAATTGAACGCTATGAAGGATCCGCCATCATCGCCGAGCAAGACGAACGAATCAAATCGTGGGCACCAAAGACGAGCGAATCGTTCGATTGGTGGGACGCAGAACGTCCGGATGAAAGTCGGGCGTTAGCCGTCAAAGCCGATATCGGCATTACGATCGCTGACGAGGCGCTCGCCGAGAGCGCGACGATCGTTCAATATGCGAAGCCTGGAAAGTCGCGGACGATTAGTTTGTTGCCGCAAGATCATATCGCCATCATCCCAAAATCGGTGCTTGCCCCCCGGATGACGCAAGCAGCGAAGCGGCTCAGTGATTTGGACCGAGATGGGGACCTCGCGTCACCGAACGGCGTCAATTTCATCTCCGGCCCATCGAACTCGGCCGATATCGAGATGAACTTGATCGTCGGGGTTCACGGACCGGTCCGTGTCGCTTATGTGCTCGTTCATGACCTTTAAACAAAAAGACTCGCGCGTGAGTTATTCACGCGCGAGTCTTTTTTCATGCTTGTTCGACGGTAATGCTCCCGTTCGAACTCGCCAGTCTAAGTTCGACCGAACCGTCCCCATACGTCCGCTCGTTCGCCCGGTCCCCGAACAACTCGACTTTGCCGTTGTTCGTTTTCGCACGGATGACGGCGTCATGGGGCTCACGTTTCAGACGAACGTCGATGCGTCCATTATTCGTCTTCAGGCGGACCGGGTGCTCGAGCGCATCAATCGCATAGTCGATCCGACCGTTCGAGGTCTTCGCCTCGACAGTGCCTCGTACGTCATGGATATCGAGACGTCCGTTCGAGGAGTGGACCTCTAATCGATCGACGCTCGAGGTGCCTACTTCCACGCGCCCGTTCGATGAATGGGCATGTAACGCCTGACCGCTCACCGCCGTGAGACTGACTTTCCCGTTCGAGGAGCGGAAAGAGCCGCGCTTCGCATTCACGGTGTGAACCGTGATGCTTCCGTTCTCGCTCTCGACTTCGACCGATGCCGCATCTAGGTTCCGCACGTCGCACGAGCCGTGACGATTTTTCAAGACGACTTGCTCATACGCATGACGGGGCAGCTCGACGTGGAGCACCGGGGCCTTCGTCACCGCCCAGGCGAACAAGTTCGATAGACCGAAGCGACGCTCGGATTCGATTCGGATTTCCAAGGTGTCCCCGACGATATTCATCGTCACCCCGTGGTCTCGTTCCGTCTCGAGCGTGGCGTAGGCAAAACCGTCATGCGACGGGGCGACGCGGACCTGCGCTTGCAGGACGTCGATCGAGACGTTTTGGAACGCCACGTTCTGGCTTTTGACGACGGTCGGCTCTTTACGACTAACTTCAGAAGATGAGTCGGCCGAACCGAGCAGTTCACCGGCTAACGTCTCCGGCCGTCCAAGCTCTTCAATCATCGCCTCGTCCGTCTTTCCGTCTGCCCGTCCGTTCGCAAAATACTCGGACACGTCACGCAACATATCGACCCGTTCGATGACGCTCACCCCGGCAAGCAATCGTTCGAGCTCTCCCAAATACTGTTCTTCTATCATACGTCGTCTCCCCCTTTGATCAATTCGTTGACGCCTGTCGTGAACAATTCCCACTCGTTCCGTAACGCCTCTAGATGCATCTGCCCTTGGTCCGTGATCGTGTAATACTTTCGCGGCGGCCCTTCGGCCGACTCTTTTAAATATGTCGTGAAGTACCCGTCAGACGTTAACCGCCGGAGGAGCGGATAGACCGCCCCTTCCGAGATGGACACTTTCGCCGAAATGGCTTGGACGAGCTCGTAGCCGTAACGATCACCCTGTTCGACGAGCGCGAGCACGCATAGATTGAGCACGCCCTTTTTAAATTGAGGATTCATCATCCCGCCTCCTCTACTATACATTGAACAATAGCCCAACGTTCACTATTAGTCAATGAATACTAGTGGATTTCCTGATTTTTCTTGATTGTTGGTAACGGCTGAATGAAATCTGTACAATGGAGGGACGAACTAGTCAGGATTTTTGTCACAGATGGAATGTACACAGTTCCAGGAAGGAACGGTCTATATGAAAGCATGGATTGACCAGCGGATCGGAAGGCAGTTTTTATTCGTCTTCTACTTATTCATCGGACTGATCCTCCTTACCTCGCTTGCCGTATACGTGTTTACGGAAAATCGCATCGAACAGACGACGACCTCGCTCGAGAATGTCAGCGAACGCAGAACGAATGCGACTGAGCTATTCGAGACGTGGCAATCAATGCAATACGAGATGCGCGGATACGTCATCCTCGGTGACGAGGAGATGCTCACCCGCGTCAAAGATAAACAGGCGTTGATTGAGACTCAGACCGCTTGGTTCGAAGCGAACGCGGTCACTGAAAAAGAGAAACTATACGCTAGCGACGCTCGCACGCTCTTCTCGGCCTATCAAGAGCGGGTCATGCCGAGCCTCGAACGATATGTCGTGGCGAAACGAGCCGGTACGGTGACGGAGCCGTTCCTCCAGATGCCCACACTTGGAAAAGTGACGCCACAGGCGGAACCACCGGCGGACCGAAAGTTTAAAATCAACTCGAAAAGCGCTGCCGATATGAGCGCGAGCATCGTCGACATGGAGTCCGTATTCACCGAATATCGAAACTCCTTGAACGAAGAAGAGAATCAACTACGTTAGCAACTCGCGACACATACGAAGTGGGCGCAAGTGCTTTGGTTACTATCACTGCTAGGCGTCTTGCTCGTTCTCTTCATCGCGGCCCGTCCGTATGTGCAGCGATTGACGGGTCAACTTCAAGACTTGATCGTCAACAGCGGTCGGCTCGCGCACGAACAAGTCGTACCGGCGCAGTGGGGCTCGTCCCGAAACGAGGTCGGCCAATTGACCGACTCGTTCCGTCAGATGGCGTCCTCGCTCGCGACGCAACGTCATCAAGTCGAAGAGGAACGGGAAAAGACGGCCCGTCTGCTTCACTCGATTCGGGACGCCGTCATTTACGTCGAACATACGACGAATGACAAGATGGCGAACCAGGCACTATTCGTCATGTTCAATCAAGCCGTCACGAAACGAAACGAGATGGACTTGTATCGTCTCGACGCCGACTTAGAAGCACTCGGCCTCCAAGTCGACCAAAAAGACGCATTCTTCTCGTTCATGCGGCGTGCTTTCGAAGGTGAGAGCATGGAAGAAAGTGAAACGTTCTCGATGAACCAAGAAGAGCGCTTCATTCAGATGTATGCGGAGAAGATTTATTTACGGGGCACGCGACACGGGACGATGCTCGTCTTCCGTGACGTGACACAAGAGACAGAAGTCGATCGCTTGAAGACCGAACTCGTCTCGACGGTATCCCATGAGTTGCGCACCCCGCTCACGAGCATCATCGGCTTCACGGAGCTCTTGCGCTATCGGAGCTTACAGCCGGAACGCGTCGATCAATATTTGGGCATGATTCACCAAGAGACGCTGCGTCTCGAGGACTTGATTTCCAACCTCCTCGACGTCCAGCGCATGGAGTCTGGTCAACAGGCTTACGACAATCAGCCTGAACGTCTACATGACATCTTGGCGGAGACGATTGCGATGCATCAAGGCTCGAGCCTACATCACGATCTCACGCTCGAATGTGATACGAACCTCCTCGTTTACGGGGATCGCGATCGGTTGAGCCAACTGTTCACGAACTTGCTTCACAACGCGATTAAATATTCGCCGGAAGGTGGAAAAGTCGCCGTCTGTGTCACGCACGACCAGGCGGACACGATTGAGATTTCGGTTCAAGACAAAGGCATCGGAATCCCCGAATCGGCGATCTCCAAACTGTTCGACAAGTTTTATCGCGTCGACAACTCGGCCAGCCGTAAAATCGGCGGCACCGGTCTTGGCCTCGCCATCTGTAAAGAGATCGCGGAAGGCCATGGCGGATCGATCCATGTCGATTCAAGCGTCGGTGAAGGATCGACCTTCACCATCACGTTACCGAAATATGTAGCCGAAGATAAGATGAGTAGTTAATAAAGAAAGGGGCCGCATCGCGCGGACCCCTGTTTTTTATTGGACTTTGTTCTCTGGACCGAACGCCGGATAGAGCGAAAGGCCACCGTCCGCAAAGATTGTCGTACCGGTCACGTACGACGACTCATCTGATGCGAGCCATGCGGCGACCGCCGATATTTGTTCGGGACGACCGATCTCATGCGTCGGGATGAGCGCCTCGAGCCCTTTCTTCTCTTCCGGGTCTTGCATCGTCTCTTCGTTGATTGGTGTATCAATCGCACCTGGTGCGATCGCGTTCACGCGAATCTTGTTCGGTGCGTATTCGAGCGCGACCGATTTTGTGAACATCTTGACGCCGCCTTTACTCGCCGCGTAGTGGGTATAACCCGGACGCGGGATGACTTCATGCACCGACGACATGTTGATGATATTCCCTTGAATCTCGTGTTCGACGAAATATTTCAAAGCGGCCCGCACACCTAGGAACGTGCCCGTCAAGTTCGTATCGATGATTTTCTTCCAGTTATCGAGCTCCATCTCATGTGTCTTCGCCTCGACTTGGACACCCGCATTGTTGACGAAGATGTCCATCTTTCCAAATTCTGAGACGGCTTTTTCAATCATCTTCTCGGCGAGCCCTTCTTCCGCGACGTCCCCTTTGACCGCGACCGCTTTTCCGCCACTCGCTTCGATGCCGCGAATGACCTCATTCATCTCGTCTTCACTGCTGCGATAGTTCAAGACGACGCTAACGCCTTCCTGCGCATAACGTTCAGCAACAGCACGTCCGATTCCTTTCGAACTCCCGGTGATGACCGCGACTTTTCCTTTTAACTCTGGATAGTTTGCCATGTCGTTTCCTCCTTCAGCTTCTCGTTTTGTAGTTCCCTCATTCCCTTCTTATTGAAACCTTTTGGCCTCTATTTTGAATATTTATGGCAAATCTACTATACTGAAACCAACTATTCGTTCTCAGGAATCGTCTGAACGACATACAATCTTATTTTATGGAGGTGACTCCCCGATTTTTGGGGGAATTTTTGGACAGTCCCACGTTACTCAGTTTATTCATCGTTGCCCTGCTCATCTTCTTGACCGCTTTTTTCGTCGCGGCCGAATTTTCAATTGTCAAAGTACGCAGTGCGAGACTCGACCAGCTTGTGCTTGAAGGGAACAGACGGGCAGTCGTCGCAAAAAAAGTGATCGAAAATTTAGATGACTCACTTTCCGCTTCACAATTTGGCATCACGCTTGCGGCACTTGGACTCGGTTGGATTGGTGCCGATCAAATCGAAGGGATGATGGAACCGCTCGTCAACTTGTTGAACGTTTCGCCGACGGTCTCCACTGTCCTCTCGTTCTTACTCGCCTTTTTGCTGATCGCCTTCTTGCACGTCGTCATCGGCGAACTCGTGCCGAAAACGCTTGCCGTGCATGAAGCGGAAAAACTGACGCTTCTCGTCGCCAGACCGCTGTTCGCGTTCACGAGATTGATGTATCCGTTCATTCGCGTGCTGAACAGCCTGGCCCGCCTCACGCTTCGCCTGTTCGGTGTACAGACGACGGCGCAAGAGACAGCACATTCGGAAGAAGAGCTGAAAATCATCATGACGGAGAGTTTCAAAAGCGGAGAAATTAACGAGAATGAGCTCGCGTACGTTCAAAACATCTTTTCATTCGATGAACGGATCGCCAAAGATGCGATGGTACCTCGGATGAATATGGTGACGATTGATGAGGAAGATTCGATTGAATCGATTATCGCAACCGTCCAAGAACACCAGTATACGCGCTACCCGGTCACACGTGACGGTGATCGCGATGACGTGCTCGGCTTCGTCAACGCCAAGCAGTTATTCACGGCACAGCTTACGAACAGTGACGCCCCGTTCGAATCGTTCATCCATCAGTTACCGCTCGTCACCGAGTTCACACCGCTCCAAGAGGCGATGGTGAAAATGCAGAATGCGCGCACGATGATGTGTCTTGTCATCGATGAGTACGGGGGCACAGCTGGCCTGCTCACGATCGAAGACATTCTCGAAGAGATCGTCGGTGAGATTCGTGACGAGTTTGACCGTGATGAACAAGCCGAGATCACGGAAGTCGCCCCGGGCCATTATCGCCTGTCGGGTCTCGTCCTTACGCAAGAGATAGAAGAGCGTTTCGGTATCGAGATCGAAGACGATGTCGATACGATCGGCGGCTTTGTGTTGTCACAAAAAGCGAACGCTCGGACCGGCGAACGCTTCATCTTACAAGGTGACCACGAGTTGATCGTCCGCGAGGTGGACAATCATCGTATCGTTTTCGTCGACTTGATCCTGGCCCATAAAGATGAAATTCAGAACGAAGTCGACTGACCGACTCCTCTAGCCTGCCCCTCTCAATCGGGGCAGGCTTTTCTTATGTGCTCAGAACTGTCGCTATATTTTCAAGCCTTGTCGTGATATACTGCACATATGTTGCTTATTTGAGTGCGTGTCACTCATTGACACAACATCACCGAACTATTCAAGATTGTTCGGTCCAACAACTACAGAAAGAAGGTTACGCATGGAACGTAAACTATTTTTAATTGACGGTAACTCCATGCTGGCCAGTGCCTATTACGGTGCCGCCGCGAGCCGAACGAAAAAAGGACGCGAGGTATCTAAAAACGATCGGAGTGCCGTCATCGGAATGACTGGCCTCATCCGGACGATTCTACGCAGACATCGTCCATCCCATTTTGTCGTCGTGTGGGACGTCTCACGTGAAACATTATGGCGTCGAGAGCTATATCCAGGCTATAAACGCCGTCGTCGCCAAACCCCACCCGAGCTGAAGGCTCAAATGGAACTTATGCGCCAACTACTTGAAGAGAGCGGCATCCCGCAATATCAAGTCGAAGGGTATGAAGGTGAAGATTTGATCGCCCACATCGCTCGGAAGTTCAGCTGTAGCGCTCCTGTCGTCATCATGACGAAGGACAAAGACTTACTTCAGCTCGTGAGCCCACGTATCACCGTCTGGCTTCAGACACAAGAACTGCAACAAATGCAGGCACGTTGTGACATCAAAGACAACCGCCCGCTTCCACTTAAGCGACATCTCGAAATTCGCCCGGAAGAAATTGCAGCACTCTATGAAGGCTTGAAGCCAAAACAGCTCTCCGCCGTCAAAGCGTTGACCGGGGACCGTTCCGACGGGATTCCGCCTGTGGCCGGACTTGACGAGAGTCAGTCGGTACAATTGATCAAGCGATTCGGTTCGCTCGAAAAATTGTATACGGCGCTCAGCGTCAAAGGCGACAAGCGACAACAAATCAATGAAACGATCGCGGCACTGACGTCAGAGGAAGTGCCCCGTAACTTGAGACGCACCCGCAAGAAAGCCGAGCGCAACATGGAGCTCGTCCGTCTCGATGTCACGGTGCCAGAACTTGAACATTTGAAACTCGCTCACCTTGAGCTCAGCATCAATTCAAAACGTGTCGAACAAGCGTATCAAAAACGCGGCATTCGTCTCTCGTTTGATTCAAGTCAAAAGAAAATTTCAGCACGCTAAAAAAGCGCGGACATTAGTCCACGCTTTTTATGTTGACCGTGATACCGTCGTCATCGGTGAGCGACCAGTCTGCTGTCGTCCCGCCAAGTTCGCGGTTCGTCGCCGCATCGACTAAGAGCGTCCACGCCTCAAGACCGGCCTCTTCCCCCATCGGCGCGCTCGGCCGCGCCCAAACGTTCGTCCCGATGTGGTGATGGTACCCGTCAGCGGCTAAAAACAATGCGCCCGGGTACGAATCGGTCGTCACGGTGAAGCCGAGACGATTTTGATAGAATAACTTCGCCGCTTCAAGGGAACGTACTTTGAAGTGGACGTGTCCCATCGTCGTCCCGGATGGTAACCCTGTGAACGGACGGTCGGACGCAGCCTCGAGCATCGATTCGTACTCGACCGGGTCCGTCGACATCTTCACATGTCCGTTCGCCTCATACTCCCATTGCTCGCGGGGGCGATCGGCATATAGTTCAATGCCATTGCCTTCCGGATCGCTCAAGTAGAACGCCTCGCTGACCAAATGATCGCCTTGTCCGACTTCGATCCGTTGTTCAATCAAATGGCGGAGAATGCGCCCGAGCTCGATACGATCCGGGAGCAAGATTGCCATGTGGAACAAACCGGCTGTCCGCGGATTCGGACGAACACCTTTCACTTCATGCAAGATGACGAGCGGTGTCGTCTTTGCACCGAGCGTCACGTACCCGTCTCTCGTGTCGAGGACATCCATCCCGATGACTTCTTTATAAAAAGCTTGCATCGTGTTCAAGTCGCTGACGCGCAACGTGACGGCGCCGAGTTGTACATTTGTTAACTTCATGTTTTCTCACCTCTACCTTCAGTATACCCGCTAAGTGAAATCGACAGAAGACGGCACAAAAAGGTGGTATAGTTACCTAAAAGAAACCATAAAGGAGAGAACGGTGTGACGATAATATCAAGCTGCGAAGTGGATACGGCGCTCGAACTGATTACCGGTAAATGGAAGCCATCGATTTTACTCGCACTCATCAACGGAAATACGCTCCGGTTCAGCGAGCTGAAACGTTCGCTGCCGAACATTAGTCAAAAGATTTTGACAGCCCAACTTCGTGACTTAGAAGAGCAAGATATCATCATTCGGACCGTCTATCCGGAAGTTCCGCCTCGCGTCGATTATCGGTTGAGCGAATACGGACAGACGCTGATCCCGGTCCTTGAGACGATGAACGCGTGGGGCATCCGCCATGCAGAACACATGCGTCAAAAGTAACTTGTCCACATGTGGATAACCCAATTCCACACTTAACCCCACTACTTATCCACAGGAGGCCTTTATGATTCGTTATCCCCAGCTGACCGGCAGAACGGTCGGCGTCACGGCGCCGTCGTCCGGCATCCCGACCGAGCTCCATCATTTACTCCATGAAGCGGAGAAGACGTTCGCGAGTCGTGGTTTCACGTTACGTTTTCAGCCGTCGAGCTGGACGCAGTCAAACGCCAAGTCGGCGCCTGCTGAAGTCCGCGCCCATGAGTTGACGGCGCTGTTTCAAGACGAAGCAATCGATTTGATCATCCCACCGTGGGGCGGGACGCTGTTGATTGAAATTTTAGACCGCATCGCGTGGGACGAGCTGCCGGCGAAATGGATGCTCGGTTATTCCGACGTCAGCTTATTTCTATTCGTTTATACGTTAAAGACCGGCATCGCCTCAGCGCACGGGACGAACCTCGTCGATCTTCGCGGCGAGGAGTGGGACGAGACGAGTTCACGCTGGCTCGACGTCGTCTCGGCAAAAGAAGGCGAGACCGTCATTCAACGCTCCTCTGAGCACTATCAAAAAGAGTGGCAACACGGGAATCCGACTCCGCACATCTACCATTTGACCGAGACGACCGAATGGAAGTCAATTGGCGGCAACGAAGCGACAGGACGATTGCTCGGCGGCTGTATCGATGTCTTGTTGCATACGATCGGGACGCCTTATGGTGACATCGCTTCGTTTCAACGGGAGCGCTTGAACGGGGAGCCGATCCTTTGGTACTTTGAGAACGCCGAGCTCGACGTCCCCGCACTCAAACGGACCCTCCTTCAAATGAAGTGGGCCGGTTGGTTCGATCACGCGAGCGGTATTTTGTTCGGGCGAAGCGAAGCGAAGCGCAGCAATCGGTCCAAGGGTATACGGCCGAAGAGGTTTACGCTGAACTTCAAGACATGCTCAATGTGCCGATCATCTATGACATCGACTGTGGCCATGTGCCGCCCCAACTGACGCTCATCAACGGTGCCCACGCCTCGATTCAAGTCGAGGATGGGAAAGGAACACTCATTCAAACGTTCAAGGGCTGAGCAATCAGCCCTTGATTTTTTGTAAGAGACCCGTCAAATGTGTCCGATAAAACCCGTTCGGAAACTTCTCGACAGCTTCCTGGATGGAAGGTACCAAATCGATCCCGCATCCATAGCTCGCTCCAATCAACACCCCTTCAAAGTAGACGGCTTGATCAATCAAGCTGTGCGACTTCCAACCATCCATGCCGTTCCATAAAGAATTGAATGCAGCATTTCCAGATTCTTTATTTCCTTTCATCGCATGATAAACACCTTTGGACATCTCAATCGCAGCGACAAACGTATAGTCATCGGCTAACAACTGTTCCATCTCCTGGATGTGATGCCCGAGTTGTTCGACACGTCGATAATGAATCGCGTACAGCGCTTCCGACAATGCCAGACGTACTTTCGCCACGTGATCATCCGTGAACTGAATATACTGTCTCGCTTTTAAAAACGCCTCGTTGATCCGTTGTTCGTCCTTCAGATACAACGAACACAGCGCAATCGTTCGATGGACATCGTCAGCTCGATAATACGTCCGTGTTTGGTGCATATGTCTCAAGGCGCCGTCCAAATGTCGGATAGCACCCTGAAGATTCCCCTCATACGTCAGTTCCTTCATGACGAGTAGCATGCTATATTCCGTCCGTGTCCTTGACGACATATTACGAATGTCCATGAGCTCCATTTGTTCAATTTGCGCGCTCGCTTCGTCAAACTGATTCCATAGGATATAGTAATAAGCCTTTCCAATAAGCGCCATCACCAGCTCATTCTTTTCACCTAGCCGTTCAAATATCGAAATGGCCTGGTCGTAGTAGGACAGTAGCTTATCACGATTCGAATCGTGCTCCATGTTGTCGCCCATGATCACGAACGCTTTTCCTTGCCAAACCGAGTTCATTTCTATCGAGAGATAAGGTTCTAACGCCTCATTTGTCGCTTCTTCCGACCAAGGAGTGAGACTTAATTGCGCATACTCGATCTCTTCCACAAGTCGTTGCAACTCTTCTTCTTTTGGATCAACGAGCAGCGACTGCACCGGCACGTCTAGTCGTTTCGCGATCTCGCGCAGGCTGCGCATCGACGCCTCCGCCTTGCCATTCTCAATCATGCTGAGCATCGATTTCGTGATAATCCCTTCAGCGAGTTGGCTTTGTGTCAGTTTTTTTTCTTTTCGTAACGCTTTAATCTGTTGTCCAATCATAGAGCACCTCTCGAAAGTTAAATTTAATTGAACTTTTTTATATACAAACAGGGTTCTGTCGTTTACTATAAAGTTAAATCAGGTTGAACTTAATAGTAAAGGAGAATCTGTATGACAACCACATCATCAAATTTGTACGTCTTGTTGCTCGGAAAGTTCATGTCACTGTTCGCCTCAAGCTTGTTCACGTTCGTCGCTGGATTGACAGTGCTCACGACGTCAGGGTCGGGGCTTCAGTTCGCCCTCGTCTTACTCGCAGGAACGTTGCCCCGTGTGTTGCTTTCTCCGTTTGCCGGCGCGTATGCCGACAAATTGAACCGCAAGCTCGTCATCATCACGATGGAATCACTCAACGCCCTCTTGTTTTTCTTGGCCGGGCTCGCAAGTCTCGTCTGGACGTTCGGCGTCCCTGCTTTCTTGATTATCACATGTCTGCTCTCCGTCGTCTCGACTTTCTTATCGGTCACGCTGACAAGTTCAATTCCACTCTTGTTTGACGAGAACGGACTCCAACGCGCCAACTCGCTCATCCAAAGCATCATCTCCGTCTCGAGCATCGGTACACCACTGTTGGCCGGAGCACTGTTCACGTTGCTACCCGTCTCCACGTTCTTGTTCAGCTCTTCCTTCTTGTTCATCGTTGCCGCCTTGTTTGCCTCCCGCCTCACATTCCGAGCGTACGAACATGTTCCTACCGATCAATCGACGTGGGACGACGTCCGTTCCGGCTTTCGCTACTTGAAACGACAACGGGTCCTGTGGACGTTGACCGTTCTCGCGGCGTTTCTCAACTTCTTCTTCGTCGCTTCAGAGGTACTATTTCCGATTGCCGCATTACAGGAAATCGGCGTCAGCCCCCTCCAGTTCGGCTTTTTGGAAAGCATGTTCGCCGTCGGCTTTTTAGTCGCCTCGCTCGCCCACGCGTTACCGCTCTTTAAAATCAAATATCGTTTAGCGACAACTCGGACGGCGCTCATGATCATCAGTTGCCTATTCATCGCGCCGGCGGTCCCGCTTTATTACAACTTCTCGGTCACGCCGGCCATCGTCTTCCTGACAGGGTTCGCCTTACTGAGTGGATTTTTCATCATCCGCGTTAATATTCCGATTCAATTGTTCTTACAAACGAATACGGAGCCGAGTTATCTCGGCCGGGTCATGGGCGTCCTCGAATCACTCGCCATGGGCATCACGCCGCTAGGATTTGTATTATTCGGGGCACTCAGTGAGTGGGTATCGACTGCGCTCCTATATGCGATTTGTATGGTCTGTCTGCTGTCGCTTACGTTGTTCGCGATGCACCGGATCCGGCACGACATCGCTGCTGAAAAGGCGGTCGTCCTCGGCGAATCTGAAAGTGCCTCGGCCCATCAGTGAACGCAAAAAGACATCGAACGTGTTCAGTTCGATGTCTTTTCTGTTGATGGGAGGACTCGCTTCTCCAATAGAAACGGTCCGAGCGGGATGACCGACGCCATGACCGCCATGACCAAAACCTTGAAGCCCCAGCTAAAGCGCCATGCCATGTAAACGGCGGCCGCCACGTACGCGACAAACAAGAAACCGTGGGCCGCGCCGACGATGCTGACGGCGAGCGGCATACCTGCTAAATACTTGAGTGGCATCGCAATCAATAAGAGGAGCAGGAATGACATTCCTTCCGTATATCCGAGCCATTTAAACTGTGTAGCGTTCATGATCGTTCTCCTTTTCAATCTATGCTACGTTCATCGTAGCCGAAGAACGAGCGGTTTGTCACAGGAGAATGTCATAAATTCGTCACGCTATTTGACGATTTGGTGAACGGTGCATGACTTTCGTTTCGACGAACTTGCGAAGGAACAAACCGTCGACCCCGATTTTCCCAGCGTTATAGCCGGCGACGAGGATAAGGACCGAGACGATGAGCATCGTCGGGTTCGTGCTGACCGTACCAGAGAGCAAGAACGCCATGTTCATGACGAGACCGAAGAAGGCAGCGCTGCGAGTCAAAGCACCGAGCAAGAGCCCGAGACCGACGAGAACCTCACCGTACGGGATCAAGATGTCAAACAAGGCAGCGTTCGGGATCGCGAATCCTTCCAGGAAAGCGGCCCACCAACCTGCGACGGCTGGATGGTCACCTGTAGCGAGCGACGCCGCGTTTTGAAGATACCCGCCTGACGAGAAGTCGCCTGTGACTTTGCCCCATCCGGCTGTGAGCCAGTGATAACCGAGCCAAATCCGAAGCACGGTCAAGATGCCGGTCGCGATGTTATGGTTTTGCCAAAACTTTGTGAACATGATAATTCCTCCTTGTTATGTTGAATGATGACTCATATGTGATTACATTCACAATATATCATCCATGTTCACCTTTTCACATAGGCTATGACAATCGTTCACGATTCGTTCATATGTGCGACACATGTCAGTCACTTTTTGGAAATTGGTCAATAAAAAAGACGTCCCTTTCGACGTCTCTTCTTTACATTATAAAGTCACTTCTTGCGGTGCTTGACCTTTTTTATTCATCACGCGCATCGATTGCGGTGAGATTTTCAAGATGACGAGTTTCGGATCATCCGGTCCCTCGAACCAGCCTTCGAGCTTCTCATTCCACACTTTCTCTTTCATCGACTCGTCATCCGACACGGTCGTCTCACCTAAAATCTCGAGATACGTGTCCCCGACTCCATCCCCGTCATAACCAATTAAAATGTGCGTGTACGGATTGTTTTGCAACTCGTCCACTTTATCCGTATCTTTTGAAGTTGCGGTATAGAGTGTCAACTCATCATGGAAAAACGTCATATAGCGGCTGTGCGGCTTCCCTTTGTAAACGGTAGCCATCGTTCCCACGTTACTATGGTCTAGAATCTGTTTTGCCGTTTGTAATGCATCCATTCTAAAAAACCTCCTTGTAATCGTCACTCGTATACTCTTTCCCCGGGGACAAGCGATTAAACACACGGACACAAAAAAACCTGCTCGCCGAAGCGAACAGGTTATCATATTCCTTAGAAAGGAAGATTAGATTTTTTCAACGTTAGAAGCTTGTGGTCCACGAGCTCCGTCAGTGATTTCGAAAGTTACTGCTTGGCCTTCTTCAAGTGTCTTGAAGCCGTCGCCTTGGATTGCTGAGAAGTGTACGAATACGTCGTCTCCGCCTTCCATTTCGATGAAGCCGTAACCTTTTTCTGAGTTAAACCATTTTACTTTACCTGTGTTCATAATGAACCCTCCTGAAATAAACGCTGTGCGTTCTAGTAGTGCCTTACTAGAAAAAACTGACCAATAAAAAATCACAAACCTATAGGATTATCTTAAACGAAAAATAATCCAAAGCGTTTTGTGAATTATGTTTCCAGCTATTCTTAATTAAGCACATATGTAATATACCACGGATAAATGCTTCTGTCTACTAAATACTTCGGTTTGCTAAAAATACTTTAAAAACGGGTAGATTCAAGTGAATCGATTGCTAGGAGGAGACGAAGATGATGGACCGAATCAACCCGAAACAAATTCGCGCAAGCATCGCAGCCCATTCCAATTGGAACGAAGACGAGTTGCTTTCCGACACACTTGCTTGGCATGCGGCGACGAGACGGAATCGCTATCCCGATCAACGGAAGACGTACGCGTCACGCATACCGCTGACGGAACGGATCACCCCCGTGACGAGTTCCCTCCCGCTCGAGATCGTCGATGATCTCGTCCGCCCCGTCTGGATGCGTCGGCTTGATGCCGAATATTTAAACTTGAGACAAGCAACGATACGACGCATCGATGTGACCGAGTACGGGGCCGTCGGGGATGGCAAGACCGACTGCACGCTCGCCTTTCGCCTCGCCCTGCGCTCGAATCGTCATGTGTACGTTCCGGCTGGCGTTTATGTCGTGCGAGGCATCCGTATCCCATCTAATTGTGTGCTCGAAGGGGCGGGGCAGGACGAAACGACGATCAAGCTTCACGACCAGGCACCTAAATATCGGCGACTGCTCCGGAATGCGACCCCATTTCTCGGAAACCACCATATCGAAATCGCCCATCTGACACTTGACTGGAACGTCGACCGACTCGGTGCTGTGGACCGAACGTCTAGCGGGGATACGGCTTCAAGCGCGTTGACACTCGCACACGTCACGTTCGGATGGGTTCATCACGTGACGGCGAAAAACGCCGGGCTGCACGCGTTTGATATTACCGCCCCTCATTACCACTATCTCGGTGACGGCTTACGTGCAGCGAAAGGAAGCCGCTACGTCTGGCTCGACCGTTGCGAGGCGACGAATTACGGGGATGACGGCATTACGACGCATCATAGTGACGCCATCTACGTCACGAACTGCTACTGTCATCATCCACACGGTCGGACCCACACATCCGGCTTCTCGAATTCAAACGGCATCGAGGTCGATGACGGGTCACGGCATGTCGTGCTCGTGAATAACATGACCGAGGGCTGTTTCGGCGGGATCGAGGTCAAAGCACATGCGACGTCCTCGGCCGCCCACGACGTCCATATTTTTGGTCACATTTCATACCATGACAATCGCTCGTACAACTTCCGGCATATCGGCCATCACTTGGCGGACGACCCGGACTCGAAGACGGCCCGTTTCATATCAGGCACGAACTTGGTCTCCATTGAACCGATCCGTTCCCCACTGTATAAGCGATCGTCTCCGCGCAGTCTCGTCGTGTCCGCTTATCAAGACGTATTCATTCATGGTTTCACGGCCGTCGGTGATCCGACCTACGATTATGAAGCCAATCCCGCCCTTGCCATTCAGTATAAATCACGTGACGTCCGCTTGAAACGGATCGCGACGAGCGGTTTCATGTCAGGACGCGCCGACATCGAGCTGTTCGGGGGAGCGAACCGGACCGACCGGATTACCGTCGAAGATGTGACGTGCCGACATTCGGCACCGATTGCCATTAAAATCGGAGGACGACTCTCGACAGTGACGCTTCGCCACATCGAAGGCGAACAAAAGGGAGGAGATGCGCTCATCTCCTCCCAAAGTCCACTCGATGCCCGCGACTTGTTCGCTTACGGATTTTCAGAACGGGTGCGGAGCGACGCTTGAGCTGACTCGACTAGTTCGTCTAACCGCGCTTCATCCAAGTTGAGTGAGCTGACCGTCTGCTTCGCCATCATTCGAACGATGGCTTTATCGAGGAACCCCATCCGCTCAAAGTCATAGCCACTACCGACGACTTCGACGAAGTAGGCGTGCGCCCATAACGGTTCACCGTACGCACCTTCGAGTTCACGTTGCCGTTCTGCCGCGGTCGGCGTCCCGGCGCACAAGTACAACCCGAGCGGACGTTCGAGCAATGGTCCCTCGTTTTGCTTCAACCAGTCCGTTAACTCATCTTGGACTTTTCCCATCCGAATGGAGCCTCCGACGATAACATGGTCGATCGTCCCCCAATCGACGCCCGGTTCGTCGACCAAATTTTGCACGTGGACGTTTCCAGACAGACGTTCAGCCAAAAGATGGGCGACTTTCTCACTCGTACCGTAACGCGACGTATACGCAATCAACGTCTTCATCTCGTTTCCCCCTTTGAAAGTCAGAGTCTATTTTTCTTATTCCCGATTACTGGAGAGAATATATAGGCCAGAAAAAAACTCGCCGCTCGGGCGAGTTTTTTTTTTGTCATAGTTTGTACACTTGTGCCTCGTATGGGCGAAGCGTGAACGGTTCAATCGGCTCCATGTTGCCGATGACACGTTCATTCACTTCATACGGAAGCGTTCTTGTTTGCGTCTCGGCTGAGAAGTTACATAGGACGAGCCACGTTTCCCCGTCGAGCGTGCGCGTGAACGCATAGATGGCTTCGTCTTCCGGAAGCAATAACTCATACTTCCCGTAGACGACGACCGGATTTTGTTTCCGCAACGTGATCAGCTGACGATAGTAATGGAAGAGCGAGTCTGGATCGTTTCGTGCCGCTTCCGCGTTCACCTCAATGTAGTTCGGGTTAACGTCGATCCATGGCGTACCCGTCGTGAACCCGCCTTGCGCCTCAGCCGACCATTGGACCGGTGTCCGCGAATTATCACGTCCACGGGCGTGGATGCCACGGAAGATTTCCTCGTGCGTCAACAAGCCGTTCGATGTGTAATCGCGATACGCATTGAGCGTCTCGATGTCACGATACTTCTCGATCGAGTCGAACGCGACGTTTGTCATCCCGAACTCTTCCCCTTGATAAATATAAGGCGTCCCTTTCAACATGTGCAAAAGTGTCGCGAGCATCTTGCCGGAGACGACACGGTACTCGTCTGAATCGTTACCGAAACGTGAAATCGCCCGCGGTTGGTCATGGTTACTCCAATAAAGGCTGTTCCACCCTTCTTCGTCAAGCCCTTCTTGCCAACGGGAGAAGATCGTCTTCAAGTCCGTCAAGTTCCAGTCGGTCGGGTTCCACTTCCCGAAACTGCCGTTGCCGACGTCGACGTGTTCGAAATGGAACACCATGTTCAACTCGTTCCGGTCTTCTCCCGTATAAAGCTTCGCTTCCTCGACGCTGACGCCCGGCATCTCGCCGACCGTGATCGTGTCGTACTTCGATAACACTTCCCGGTTCATCTCTTGCATGAACTCGTGGATGCGGGGGCCATTGAAGAAGAATGGTGTCCCGTCTCCGTACCCGGTGCCGCGCGTCTCCCCGTCCGGATAGCTCTGATCTTTTGAAATCATGTTGATGACGTCCATCCGGAAACCGTCGACGCCTTTATCGAGCCAATACGTCATCAAATCGTATACTTCCCGGCGCAACGTCTCCGACTCCCAGTTCAAGTCAGGCTGTTTCTTACTGAACAGATGCAAGTAGTATTCATCGCTCGCCTCATCGTATGCCCACGCACTGCCACCAAAGAAAGCGCCCCAGTTTGTCGGCGGTTGACCATCCTTGCCCTTTTTCCAAATGTAGTAGTCTCGGAACGGGCTATCTTTTGAAGAACGAGATTCCATGAACCAGTGGTGCTCGTCTGACGAGTGATTGACAACGAGGTCCATCATGATTTTAATGCCGTGACGGTGTGCCTCTTCAAGCATCGCGTCAAAGTCGTCCATCGTTCCGAACTCATCCATGATGGCACGATAGTCGCGAATGTCGTAACCGTTGTCGTCGTTCGGTGAATCATACACTGGCGATAGCCAGATGACGTCAATCCCGAGTTCAGCCAAATACGACATCTTCTCCGTGATCCCTGGGATGTCCCCAATCCCGTCCCCGTTCGAATCGTTAAAGCTGCGGGGATAAATTTGATACACGACTGCTTCTTTCCACCATTGTTTCATAGTTGTCTCCTCCTCATCATCGGTTCAATCTGACGTCATCATCGTAACCCGTCCCGACGTTCATGCCTATTCATGATATGATCAATATATGCACAATCTTGCTATTATAAAGGAGTGATTCAATGGAAATCGGCTTTTGTGGCTATTCATACCATACCTCCACATATACTTTTCCGTTCGCTAACCGATTGGGCACGTACTTGATCCGCTTGCAGACAGAAGGAGCGGCCCGCGTTCTTGTCAATGGGGAGACGTACGTCACACGTCCTGGTGATTTATTGCTCGTCACACCAGGGGATTACTATGAGTTGAACATCGATACTCCCGCGAGTGGCGACTATCATTTGTTTTGTGCTGGCCCGACGCTCGATGCATGGTGGGCGACGGGAACTCGCTCCAGGGTCACGTCGATCTCGATCGACCCCCGCCTTCTCTCGCTTTGGCAACATATCACTGAAGAAGCGCGACGACCAGTGGATGAACAGAGCACCGCGTTGATCGAAAAGTTGGTCGAGGCGCTTTTACTCATGCTCGACCGATCGATGGTGGACGGCCGGACCAATATCCGTCCCCCTGTCGTGTCTCGCATGATGCGTTATATAGAAAGAAACGTCACAGCAGACTTTAAAATCGTCGATGTCGCCGACGCGGTCGACTTGAGCGTGTCGCGGACCGTGCACCTCTTTAAAGAAGTGACTGGCATGACGATTATCGAGTACGCCCAGTCGATCCGGTTACAGCTCGCCGAAGAGCAAATGCGGTATACACAACACTCGCTCGAACGAATCGCCGAGCTATCCGGTTTTCGAACATACCCATATTTCCATCGCATCTTCAAACGGAAATATGGCGTCGCACCAGGGGTGTATCGCACACTTCAACAAAAAAACGAAAAAAAATAAAAAAAGAGTGATCCATTTTTTGAACCGCTCCGTTAGATGGGTGTAAACAACGACAACACTCACAAAAAAAGGAGCGATTCACATGAAGAAGAAAACAATGAACAAGATTGTAGCACCAGCGTTAGCGTTAGGCTTACTCGTCCCAATCAACGCCCAGGCGGCAGATCACGCACCGACAGCGAGTACACCGGCTGGTGACCTTCGTGCGACCCTCGACCAGTTGCTGTCTGAGCATTACGTCTTAGCGGTCACATCGATGATGAAAGCTTACGACGGAGCACCTGACGCTGAAGTCGCGATGAAAGCGCTCGACCAGAACGCACTCGATGTGACACCGGCTATCGCATCAATCTACGGTGACGAAGGCGCGGCGCAATTCGAAGAAATCTTCGCCGGCCATAACGACTACTCGGCAGACTTCGTCGAAGCAGCCAAGTCAGAGGATCAAGCACTCCGCGCTGAAGCAGAAGCAGAAGTAGATGAATTCGTTGAAGAATTCTCAACGTTCCTCGACGCAGCGACAGAAGGAAACCTTCCAAAAGACGCTGCAGCTGACGTCCTTGAACTTCACGAAGACCAAGTTCTCTCAGTATTCGACAACTATGTCGCAGGTGACTATGAGTCAGCATATATGACGTATCGTGAAGGATACAAGCTCATGTTCGACATCAGTAAAGCCCTCTCAGGTGCAATCGTTACACAAATGCCTGACAAGTTCGATTCACCAGCCGACACACCGGCCGTCGAGCTTCGTTCGACATTGAACAGCCTTGCTGGTGAACACTTCGCCCTCGCCGCAATCGGCATGCAAAAAGGGTACGACCAAGCAGAAGACTTCGACTACGTGAGCTGGGCTGAAGATCAGAACACACTCGATTTCAAAGCAGCCATCGGTTCAGTCTACGGTGATGAAGGTGCGGCCCAGTTCGAGAAAGTATGGAACGGCAACCACATCACAGCCCAAGGTGACATCGTTGCCGCTACACTCGAAGGCGACGAAGCGAAAATCGAAGAAGCCCGCATGAAGCTCGACCAGTTCGCTGTCGACTTCAGCACATTCCTCGACGCGGCGACAGAAGGCAACTTGCCACAAGCTGCCGGTGAAGAAGCAATCAAACAACACGAAGCACTCGTGCTTCAAACGTTCGATCAATATGTAGCCGGTGATGCAGAAGCGGCTTGGATGTCATTCCGTGAAGGATACGCGTTCATGTTCGGTGTTGGTGAGACACTCGGTAACGCGATCGTGACGCAAATGCCTGACAAGTTTGCTGAAACAACGATGCCTGAAGAAATGCCTGAAACAGGTCTCGGTGGTGCACAAAAACAATCGATGAACACACTCTACGCTGGCCTTGCTGTACTTGGCGGAATCTTACTCGCCTTTGTCACACTTCGCAACCGTAAAGTCTCTGAACAATAAGAAATAAGGAGGGAGCCCATGAACAAGCGCCATTTGTTTCTGGCGCTCTCTCTCTTTTGTTTTGGCTTCTGGACGTGGACGAGCGCCCAAGAATCGTCGTCACCACCTGTAGAAGAAAAACAAATAGAGGAGAGTCCAGATTTATCGGCTGAATTCTCACTTCTACAGGAAGAGGTGAAGAAACTTCGGCTCGCAGTGGAAGAAGAAAGCGCCAAGGCCGTAACACCCGTCACCATCCAAATCCCAAAAATCAACGTCGACACCGCCATCGAACAAGTCGGCGTGCTCGAAAACGGACAGATGGGCGTGCCAGCTGATGAGGATCAAGTCGGCTGGTTCGAGCCCGGTGTCAAGCCCGGCAGTAAAGGCAATGCCGTCATCGCCGGACATGTCGACAGTAAGACGGGGCCCGCCGTCTTCTACGAGCTCGACAAACTCGTTGAAGGTGATGAAATCGTCATCGTTGACGAGGCTGGGAACACGCTCCGGTTCGAGGTGACGAAGACCGAGCGGTATGAGACAGCAAGTGCGCCCATTAAAGAAATCTTCGGCGCAACGGATAAACGGAACTTAAACTTGATCACGTGTTCCGGAACGTTCGGCAGTGCCGGTTATGACGAGCGATTCGTCGTCTATACCGAACTCGTCGATGCGGAAGTGCCTCTCGCTGATGACATCGCGCTCGATGTCCCGACGAACGTCGAACTTCGCGGTACGTTCCTCACGTGGCATGCCGTCCGTAATGACACTGTGATTGGATATCGGATTTACCAAGTCATTGACGGGGAGAACGTGCATCTTGAGAGCGTTCCGTCCCATGCCCGAAAAAGTATTGAAGTGCCGGACGAAGGGGCCACCTATTACGTCACGGCAATCGACCGGCTCGGCAATGAATCGAGTCCTTCCGAACAAACGAAATAACACTCGAAAACACGCATCTTTTAGGGCACTGAAAGACCTTCGCGTTATCTGAGCGTGAACTGAAAAGGGGACTGAACCGACTCACGTCGGGACAGTCCCCTTTTCCTTTGGTCTTATCTCGAAGGGTGATGATTCGCTTCAGGTTGACCGCGACTAGTTTGCAGCAGCATATTCGGCAAGTCGGGCATGTATAGCGGCGTGCCGGACGGAAGCACTCGGATGTTGAAGTATTTCAGTGCCATCTACAAAATCTAAGGGCCTTTTGTCTATTTTCCATATATAGTGAATGTAGCAAAAAATACATCGAGTTAAGATAAGGAGTTTCAAATCATGAGGATTCAACTTTCAAAACCTTTTGCAAATCAGTTAACGAGAAGAATTCGCACCATTTGGGGTGTGGACGACACATATTATTGGTACCCTCTCTCCACCTCTCATCGATTCGATGTGATTGCATTCGATAGCGATTACATTGAAGATGTCGATCAAAAAATCGAAGAAATCCAGCAATGGATACGGGACCAAGGGACGGAACAAATATTTGAACTGCATGAGGACCGTACGCTATGGCAAATCGACACCGCTTCATTAGATCCTTGTTATGACGGTCGGTATTTAGAACGTTATTGGTTTGACCAAAAAATGAACTGGATTATTTATGCATCCCATGAAAGTACAATTAGCTTCGGTGGGACTGGATTGATCACATCACTTCAATCCCATTGGTCGGATTGGCAAGAGCATCTGTCTGCTTTAGACAATCGTTTCTTTGAGTAATGAGTTTCACAAAAAAGACGCACCCATTTTTGATGAATGAGTGCGCCGTACTTATACGAAACATGGAATCTGCGGGTTGAACGTCTTGTTGTTCTCCGTCATGATTTGCTTCTTGATTTTGCCTTCTCCGAGGTAGACGATGCGGTCAGCGAGCGCTTCCGCGTCCTCTTCGTCGTGGGTGACGAAGATCGTCGTCGTACCCGTCTGTTTCAAGAGACGGCGCAAGTCGTCGCGGATCCGGTGCTGGAGTGACGTGTCCAAGTTACTGAACGGCTCATCTAAGATGAGGAGGGACGGCTTCGGTGCGAGCGCACGCGCGAGCGCGACACGTTGCTGTTGACCGCCGCTCAATTCGTACGGGAACCGGTGACGGAACTCCGACAAGTTCACGAGCGCAAGCATCTCCTCGACCCGTTCGTTCCGTTCTTTCCGTCCAAGTTTATGAAGGCCAAAACGGATGTTCTTCTCAACGGTCATGTGCGGGAAGAGTGCATAGTCTTGGAACACCATGCCAACACCGCGTTGTTCCGGCGGCATGAATTGGCAGTCGTCACAACAGACGCAATCGTTGACGACGACGACGCCTTGATTCGGCATCTCGAGACCGGCGATGAGGCGTAAAATCGTACTTTTCCCCGAGCCGCTGTCACCAAGAAGCGAGACAATCTCACCTTTTGTGATCGAGAGCGAGAACCCTTTGATCGTCTCTTCGTTCGCACCTTTATAGCTGAAGTGTAAGTCGTTGATTTGAACAAACATTAGTCGGCCTCCTTATCAAGCACCTTATGGAAAACAAAGATCAACAATCCGCTCATGAGCACGATGACGATCGAGGCGAGCGCGGCCTCATGAATCTTCTCGTCACTGACATATTTGAACGCTTGCGTCGCAAGCGTTGAGAAGTTGAACGGTTGTAAAAACAGCGTCAGCGGCAACTCTTTCATGATGTCGATAAAGACGAGGATGAACGCACTCATGATCGCCCCTTTGATCATCGGGATATCAACCCGGAAGAACGTCTGCACGGTCCCCCACCCGAGCATACGCGACGCCTCTGTGAACGACTTTCCGACTTTCTCGAACCCGCTCTCGATCGAGTTGTACCCGATGGCGAGGAAACGAATGACGTAGGCGAAGATGAGCATGATGAGCGTCGTCCGGAATACGAACGTCTGCCCTAAATCTAACGCGAGCGCCACTTTCAACACCCATTCATCTAATAGTAAGAACAATGTGATGACAGCGATGGCGATGGCCGCTCCCGGAATCGAATAGCCGAGCGTCGTCACTTTCGAGATGACACGCGTCATGTTCGACGGGAACAATCGCGTATAGTTGGCGATGATGAGGGCGAACACGAGGATGATCACCGTGGCGATGAAGGCGACGCTCACCGTGTTCCAGACGAGTCGGAAGAATTCCGCTGTGAACACTTGCTCGAACGTCAATACCGTCCAGGCGATGAGCTGGACGAACGGGATGACGAAGGCAATCCCGAACACCGTCGACACGTAACCGAGGACCGCGTAACGATGCCATCCGTTCAGCGGTCTCGGCTTCAGCGGCTTCACTTTCGTCGTCGCATAGCTGAACTGCTTTCTCCCCCGGACGAGCCGTTCCATCGTCAAAATCGCGATGACGAGAATCATGAGCGTCCCGGCGAGTTTAAGCGCAGAAGACGTGTCCTTCATCCCGAACCATGTGCTGAAGATAGCCGTACTGAACGTCTGAATCCCGAAATACTTCACGACCCCATAGTCGTTTAACACTTCCATCAAGACGAGGCTGACGCCGCCGATGATGGCGACGCGAGAAATCGGGATGACGACCGTAAAGAAGATGTCCCATGACCCGCGCCCAAGGATGCGGGCGTTCTCGATCATCGAGGAAGACTGGTTGTGGAGAAAGGCCCTTGTGATCGTATAAATGTACGGATATAAAAAGAGCGTGAAGATGAAGATCGTTCCTTGAATCGTCATGATGTTGAAATACGACTGATTCACGGAAATCCCAAAATCGTTCCGGAGCGTCGTCTGGATGACGCCTGTGTAATTCAAGATCCCATGATACGTATACGCCCCGATATACGGCGGGATGGCGAGCGGTAAGATGAGCGCCCATTTGAAAAATCGACGGAACGGGAAATCATACACGGTGATAAACCAAGCAAGGCTTGTCCCGATAATCGTCGTCAAGACACCGGTCGCGAGCATGATCACGAGCGTGTTCCTCACGTAACGCGGCAACAAATACTCACGGATATGTTGCCAGTTGTCGTTCACCGGTGCGAACAATTCAATCAAAACGATGATCCCGGGCAAGACGATGAACAACAACGCGATAAAGCTAAGGATGGCCCATCCATTCAGTTGTCGTTTCATCGCATACCAGTTCATGCCGTACAGCTCCCATTCTTTCTTTCGATCACTTCCTGTCCCATCATATCAGTTTCCGCCCTCACGTTGTACCGTCAGACTGCCGAGAAACCGAAAAATCTTCGGCCTGAACGTTTGTTCAAGCCGAAGTCGTCTTATTTCCAACCAGATTCGTTCAACACACGGATAGCTTCTTGCTGATTCTCACCGAGCACAGACAAGTTGATGTCTTGCTCTTTGAACTCACCCCATGATTTGAGGAGCTCGTTCGGTTCGACTGATTCATTGACCGGGTATTCGAAGTTTGCACTTGCGAACTGCTCTTGGGCTGACGGGTTAGACATGAACTCCATGAGTTTCTTCGCATTCTCTGAGTTTTTCGACGCTTTCGTCATCGCGATCCCAGAGATGTTGACGTGCGTACCAGTCGTGTCTTGGTTCGGGAAGAACACACCGACTTGTTCCGCGACTTTCTTTTCTTCCGCGTCTTCTGAGTTCAACATGAGACCCATGTAGTACGTGTTCATGATGGCAACGTCACCTTCTCCGGCTACTACCGCTTTCGCTTGGTCACGGTCGTTTCCTTGCGGGTCACGCGCGAAGTTGTTCACGAGGCCTTCTGCCCATTCTTTCGCCTTGTCGACACCGTTCACTTCGATGAACGATGCGAGAAGCGAGATGTTGTACATGTTTTCAGATGGACGAACGAGCACTTTCCCGTTCCACTGTTCTTCTGTGAGTGCTTCATACGTCGACAAGTCTTCAGGATTCACACGGTCTTTCGCATAGACGATGACACGAGCACGCTTTGTGAGACCGAACCACTCATTGTCCGTATCACGGTATTTTTCTGGGATGTTCGACTCAAGCACGTCGCTATCGACCGCTTGAAGATGACCTGATTCTTTCGCTTGGTGCAAGTTTCCGGCGTCCGCCGTGATGAAAAGATCTGCTTCTGTGTTCGACCCTTCTGTATTGAGACGCTCGAGTAGCTCGTCGCCCTTCCCTTCGACAACGTTGACTTTCACACCCGTCTCTTCTTCGAACTGCTTGTAAAGCTCTTTGTCGACGTCGTAATGACGGCTTGAGTAGACGTTGACGACTTTTGACTCTTCCGCCGTCTCATTGTCTCCTGTTGACGTTGTCTCTTCTGTGCTCGCGCAAGCGGCAAGCAAAGATGTCGTAAGTGCTGCCGAAAGTCCTAGTGCCATATACTTTTTGTTCATGTGTAAGTCCCCCACGTTTTAGTCTGTTTATTGGTAATGATAATTACTCTCAATTACTATCATCACTGATAATCATTCTCACGTCAACCTTTTTTTGAAATCGTTTACAGTAGTTATAAATTTATAACTTAACAGTTTTGAGTGCATCATTTCTTGACTTCAAAATGATTTGACATTTATGATGAGAAAGAAAAAACCGTCTGGTCGGTATAGAAAAGAGGGGTACGATGACGAACCGATCGAATGTGACGAAACAAAAATTGTTAGATGCGGCAAGCGACATCATTATGGAGCACGGAGTCCATCAACTCACGTTAGATGAAGTCGCTAAGACGGCTGGCGTGTCAAAAGGTGGATTGCTCTACCACTATCCATCAAAAGAGGCGTTATTGACCGCCATCGTCGAGCGGTTGCAAACAGAACAAAACGACATGTACGAATCGCTTCAACTAGAGGGCTACGGTCCGATCGAGGCGTTCGTGCGACTGTTCGACGAGACGAAGTTGTACCCAGAACGTTCTTCACTCCATATCGATGCCGAGAAGATGATCGCTTTTTTAACATTGTTCGCTGTCGATCAAGACTATGCCGAGCGATGGAAGCACGAAATCGACACGTTCTTCGCGCAGTTTCAACAGACGAGCGATCCCGTTGAGACGATGATTATCCGTTATGCGCTCGAAGGGATGATGATGTCCGAACATTTCCACGTCGGCGTCCCTCCGACAGAATTGAAGCAACAAATCATCGCTCGGTTAATCGAGCGAGCCCGCCGTATCGATACGGAAAACTAATTCGCACGCAGAGGAGAATGGAACCCCATGCAAAAAATCACGTCCTTTTCCGTCAACAACAAGTTCGCAGTCTGGTTGATGACGATCATCTTGACGGCCGCCGGAATCTTCGCCGGTCTCACGATGAAACTTGAAACACTTCCTGACATCACGACACCGACCGTTTCGGTGACAACGATTTACCCAGGAGCATCACCTGAGCAAGTGCTCGACGAAGTGAGCACCGTGCTCGAAGACCGGCTGAAAAGCTTGAACGGAGTCGAACAAGTCCGCTCGAGCTCATTCCAAAACGCGTCGAACATTCAAATCGACTATGATTTCAGCACCGACATGGAATCGGCCGAGCAGCAAGTGAAAGACGCACTCAGTAACGTCGACTTGCCAGAAGCCGTCCAAGACCCGCAAGTGTCGCGCCTCAGCTTTGACGCGTTCCCGGTCATCGGGGCAGCGGTCTCAGATGAGAGCCTCGACTTGGCTGAATTGACGAAGCTCGTCGAGGAAGAGTTGCAACCCGCCCTCGAAGGAGTGGAAGGGGCCCAGCTCGTCCAAATCGCCGGACAAGAGATCCGTCGCGTCGAACTTGAGTTCGACGCCGCCGCCCTCGCCGAATACAATTTGACGGAAGAGACGGTCAAGCAGTTGATTCAAGCGAACGATGCCCGCATCGCCCTCGGCCTATATGAACTCGGGGACTCGGAGCAAGCGGTCGTCATCGACGGCAAGTCTGAGACGCTTGAAGCGTTCCGCGACCTGCAAATCCCATACTCACCAGCCGAATCGCCACAGGCGCCAGGTGTGCCGAGTGAACTCCCGACCGGAGAGACACCGCAACTGCCAACCGACCTGCCGACAGACATTCCGAGTGATATCCCGGCCAACGTGCCGACGTCCGTCCCGACGGTCGCCTTGAGCGAACTCGCGACCATCGAAGACCGTGGTATCGAAGAGTCGATTTCACGTTCGAACGGGGAACGGTCAATCGGCATTCAAGTGACGAAGACGCAAGATGCGAACACGGTCGACGTCGTCAACGCGGTCAAAGACATCCTTGATGATTTTGAAGCGGACTATGAGACGGCCAACGTCTCCATCACGCTTGACCAAGGACAACCGATTGAAGAATCGGTCGAAACGATGGTATCGAAAGCGCTACTCGGCGGGTTATTCGCCATCTTGATCATTCTCGTGTTCCTTCGTAACGTCCGCTCGACGATCATCGCCGTCATCTCGATCCCGCTTTCGCTCTTAATGGCGCTCATCGTCTTGAAGCAACTCGACATTACGCTCAACATCATGACGCTCGGTGCGATGACGGTCGCCATCGGTCGTGTCGTCGATGACTCTATCGTCGTCATCGAAAACATCTATCGCCGTCTCACGCGTCCGAACGAACCGCTGCGCGGCAAAGAACTCATCATTGCCTCGACGAAAGAAGTGTTCATTCCAATCGCTTCTTCGACGATCGTGACAATCGCCGTCTTCTTACCGCTCGGCTTTGTGACCGGCTTTGTCGGCGAGTTGTTCTTGCCGTTCGCATTGACCGTCGTCTTCGCCTTGCTCGCCTCGCTCCTTGTCGCTATTACGGTCGTGCCGATGATGGCCGACTCGTTCTTCAAGAACCGCGACAAGTTGAAACCAGAAGAAGGTCCAGGCAAACTCGCCGAATGGTACCGTGGTGTCCTCGACTGGTCACTCAACCATAAGCTCGTCGTCTTCGGGCTCGCGACGCTCCTCTTGGTCGGTAGCTTCGCGCTCGTCCCGGCCATCGGTGTCAACTTCTTGAACCAAGACTCTGAGAAGACGTTGTTCGTCACGTTCGACCCAGAACCAGGCCAGACGCTCGACGATTCGATCGCAGCGGCTGAAGTCGCGGAAACGTATTTCATGGACGAACAGCCGAACGCGACCGACGTCCAGTTCACGGTCGGCGGCGAAAACCCGCTCAATCCGGGCAACAACAAGCAAGGAATCTTCATCGTTCAATACGACCCGGCCACGAAAGATTTCGCCGACGTCAAACTTTCAGATATCGAACGTTTGAACGAACTCGCCCCTGCCGGTGAGTGGAAAGAGCAAGATTTCACGGGTGGAGGTGCAACGAGCGGCGTGACGTACAACGTCTATGCCAACTCGCTTGAGGATCTCGAGGCGATTGTTCCGACGTTCGTCGAGACGATCGAACAAGAGACCGATTACGTCCGTCAAGCCACGTCTGACTTGCGTGAGTCGTACGTGCAATACACGTTCAACGTCGACCAACAAGCGGCAGCTGAAGCCGGTGTCTCGGCGTTCCAAATCGCTCAAACGATCGGCCAGTTCCAGGCACAGGAAAGCCCGCTCGCCAGTGTGACGGTCGATGACAAACAACTCGATGTCATCATCCCGACCGAACAAGTCACATATGACAGCATCGAAGACTTGCAAGCGCAAGAAATCACGACCCCGTTCGGCCCACGTCCAATCTCGGACTTCATTGAAGTCGAGGAAGGGACGACACCGGACACGCTCGTACAGCGCGACGGCAAGCTCCTCGCCCGTGTCAACGTCGAGCTCAGCACGGACAAAGCGACCGAAGCGTCGGCCGCGATTGAAGAACGCGTGGCAGCGATCGACCTGCCTAGCGGTGTGTCCTACGATATCGGCGGCGTGACAGAACAGATTCAAGAGTCGTTTACGCAACTCGGTCTCGCCATGCTAGCGGCCGTTGCCATCGTCTACTTGGTGCTCGTCATTACGTTCGGCGGCGCCATCACCCCGTTCGTCGTCTTGTTCTCGCTTCCTTATGCGATTATCGGGGGACTCGTCGCCCTTCTCATCACGGGTGAGACGATTTCCGTCTCGGCACTCATCGGGGCGCTCATGTTGATCGGGATCGTCGTCACGAACGCGATCGTCTTGATCGACCGCGTCATCCATAAAGAAGCAGCAGGATTATCGACACGCGAGGCGCTACTTGAAGCGGCCGGTACGCGACTCCGTCCGATCCTCATGACGGCGCTCGCGACGATCGGTGCCTTGTCACCGCTCGCCCTCGGCCTTGAAGGCGGCGCCCTCATCTCGAAAGGACTCGGTGTGACCGTCATCGGCGGACTCACAAGTTCGACGCTATTGACGCTCCTCATCGTTCCGATCGTGTATGAGTTCTTCGCACGGTTCCGTAAACAGAAACAAGCGTAATCAAAAAGAGAGTTGACCATCTGCGGTCGACTCTCTTTTGGCGTTCAATAACATTGCATGATGATTTCCGCTTCTTCGAAACGTTTGGCTCGGAGCGCTTCGGTCGGGATGAGGAAGTAAAGGATGCCGGCATCCCCGAACATGACGTCGAGCTCTTCCGTCGAGTCCATTTGAAAGAGTAGGAACGGATTGGAGAAGCGTTCGCCATGCGTGTCTTCAATCTCTTCGAACACATCGTTTTGGACCGCATCCGGATGTCCGCCGATCGCATGTACTTCGCCTTCATCGAACAGTTCTTCCATCGCCGTGAAATCGTCCTCCGTCATGAGTTCGAGCAACGAATCGACAATCGGGGCATAGCTTTCCTCGAACGCAACATCACGTTCGTTGAGCGCCTCGCCGATCCGAACGCGCTCGAGTGTCGTTTCATTCGTGTAGACGACACGCCACAAATGCCGTTCGTCCGCATCCCCCCACGGCTGTTCATCCAAATCGTAAAAGAATGATAACAGACCTTCCTTAGGTAGCGCCTCGACCGATTCGCATCTAGCGAAATCGCTCAACCGGAACTGAGCCAAAAACGTCAAATTCTCCCCTGGATGGTCGGCTGCACTTACCAAATCAGGATACCCGCCAAATTTGGAGTACCCGATCGCTACTTCCTCCCGCGTTGCGCGCGGGACGAGCTTCACATTGACGCGTTTCTTGAACGCCGCCACAATCTCTTCTCCATGCTCAAGTTCACGTGATTCGATCAACCGCTTTACCGATTGTAGTTCCATTTTCGCACCTCATTTGTATATGATGAAAGTAGTGTAACACACCGAACGTATGTACCCATTATCTTTTTTTGACTAGCCTTTATCTTGACCACGATGTGAAAACTTGAGAAAATGCATACGTTTTGAACTTATACGCGAAAGGATGTCACTCATGCAACTTTTAATCAAATGGATAATCGGCCTTTCGCTCTTATTCGGGTTAAGCGCGCTCGGCAATTGGATTGTCGCGACGCTCGCCTGGAACGTTCCAGGCAACGTCATAGGGATGGTGTTACTGTTGACCTTGCTCATGACGAAAGTGATCCGTGTCGAGTGGATTGAGGATAGTGCCGGGTTTTTGACGAAACACCTCGCTTTTTTCTTTATTCCGATTGCGGTCGGTCTCATGTCCTATAGCGACCTGTTAAAAGCAGAGGGCATCCCGCTCTTTGTCTCCTTACTTATTAGTTTGCTTGTCGGGCTTGTCGTGACCGCAGTCATCTCAGGTAGACGGGGTGAAGCATCATGACGATCTTTTGGGTACTCGTCACGATTGCCGTCTATCTCATCAGTCGGAAGTTGTCTTTTAAATGGGCGTCCCCGTTCACGAACGTCGTCTTCTTGAGCACCACGTTTTTGATTGTGACGCTTCTTTTATCTGGTCAATCGTATGACGTATATGAACCGGCGAAAGACATCATCACCATCCTGCTCGGTCCGGCGACGGTCGCGTTAGGCTTGCCGCTTTATCGCAACTTGCCGACACTGCTCGCGCGGGCGAAACGCGCCCTTGGCGCGATACTTGCCGGTACCGTCTCGACCATACTTGTCGCCGTCATAGTTGGCACAACACTTACATTGACAGACAAAGTACTCATCGGACTCTCGGTCAAATCGGTCACGGCTCCAATCGCCCTCGAACTCGCGAGACAGCTTCAAGGAGATGCGTCGCTTGCCGCTTCGATCACGGTCGCCTGCGGCATACTCGGTGCCATGATCGGACCCATGATTTTAACACTCTTTAACGTGAGTGATCCGTTCACGCGCGGTCTCGCGCTCGGGACAATCAGTCACGGCATCGGTACGGCCCAAGCCGCGACGGAACATCCGCTATCGGGTGCAACAGGTGGGGCTGCGATGGGACTCTCAGCCATTTTCACGTCGTTTTTGCTTCCTTATTTGCTACCATTCCTCATTTAATGACACCCGTCCAGTTTTCAAACAATTTTGATACTTCTCCAAACGGTTCCCGTGCTACACTAAAACGGATGAGAAACGATTTGGGGAGGTATTTTTTATGCAATCAAAATTGATTGAACGGTTAATGACGTACGCCAAGATTGACACGCAATCTGACTTCACGAGTGAGACGACGCCGTCGACGGCAAAACAATGGGATTTGATTCGTCATCTCGAAGCCGAGTTGAAAGCGCTCGGTCTCGAAGACGTCGAGACGGATGCGTATGGCTACTTGTTCGCGACACTTCCAAGCAACGTTGACTTTGATGTGCCGACGATCGGGCTCCTCGCTCACGTTGACACGGCGACCGATTTCACCGGGACGAACGTCAATCCGCAACTCGTCGAACATTACGAGGGCGGCGATATCGTCTTGAACGAGGCACTCGGTGTCATCATGTCACCGAAAGACTTCCCTGAGCTTGACGGATACGTCGGTCACACACTCATGACGACGGACGGAACGACGCTCCTCGGGGCCGATGACAAAGCGGGCATCGCCGAGATCGTCACCGCGGTCGAGTACTTGCTCGCCCATCCGGAGATCGAACACGGACCGGTCCGGATCGCCTTCACACCTGACGAAGAAATCGGACGCGGACCACACAAATTCGACGTCGAGCGCTTCAATGCGGACTTCGCCTACACGATGGACGGCGGTCCACTCGGCGAACTGCAGTACGAGAGTTTCAACGCAGCCGGTGCGACCGTGACGTTCCACGGAACGAACGTCCACCCAGGCAGCGCGAAGAACAAGATGGTCAACTCGATGAAGCTGGCGATGGCATTCCATAACCGCCTCCCGGCCGACGAAGCACCGGAGCACACGAGCGAGTATGAAGGCTTCTTCCACTTGAACGGTTTCTCGGGCGATGTCGAGACGACGACGCTCCAGTACATCATCCGCGACCACGACAAAGCGAAATTCGAGGCACGCAAAGTGTTGCTTGAGAAGCTCGTCGCGGAATGGAAGCAGAAATACGGTGAAGCGCGCATCGACTTGAAGATGGACGATCAATATTACAACATGGCCGAAAAGATCGTCCCGGTGAAACACATCGTCGACACGGTCGCGGACGTCATGCGTGACCTTGGCATCGAACCGAAAATCGAACCGATTCGCGGGGGAACGGACGGTTCGCAACTGTCTTACATGGGCCTTCCGACGCCGAACATCTTTACCGGCGGCGAGAACTATCATGGAAAGTTCGAATATATCTCCGTCAACAACATGGAAAAAGCGACACACGTCATCATCCAGACGCTTCGCACGTTCGCCGAACGGGCTCGAGCATAATTTATGCGCCTCCACTCATTCTCTTCTACACTAGAGATATTGGAGGCGATTTTTTTATGAAGCACACCTTTCACATGAACCTCGACTGGACCGGCGGACGCAACGACGTCGGTACGATCGAGGCGGAACGATTAAAGACAAAGATTTCCATCCCCCCAGAAATGGACGGACCTGGCATCGGGACGAATCCGGATGAGATGCTCCTCGGGGCGGCGGCGACGTGTTATATCATCACCCTCGCGGCCATGCTCGGTCGGAGCGACTTGACGCATCAAGGGATCACGATTGACGCCGAAGGCATCGTCGACGTGACGAACGGCGTGTTCACGTATGAGACGATTCGGTACGCGACGCGCGTCCTGATGCCACAGACCGCGACAGACCGCGACATCTCGCTCGTCGAACGCATCGCCAAGAAAGCGAAAGACGGTTGCATGATTTCACGCGCCTTGGCCGGCAACGTCGCGTTCGAGCTCGACACGACGATCACGCGCGTCGGCTGATGTCCCAATTCGAACAACCGTTACGCGAAGGGACAATCGTCAAGCGACGCAATCGGTTCGTCATGGACGTGTTGCTTGATGATGAGGTCGTCGCCTGTCACTGTCCGGTCACAGGACGCATCGGCGACCTCGTCTTTCATGGGGTACCTTGCCTCGTCTCACCGGCAGACGGGACGAACCGCACGACCCGCTTCACGGTCGAGGCCATCTCGATCGACGATACGCAATGGATCGGCATTCATCAAGGTCGCGTCAACGACTGGGTCGCTCACTTGTTGAGCCTCAACGCCTTACCGGTCTTTTCATCTCCGGAACGCATCGAACGAGAACCCCTCGTCGCACGGTCGCGACTCGATTTCAAAGTTGACGGTCTCTATATGGAGGTAAAGATGCCGCTCACCGAACTATTCGTGACACCGCTCCCCCGCTTTGAACGACGTGCGGTGACGAGACCGGTCGAGACCGAACGGTTGATTCGTCATCTCGAGGCGCTGATCGCAACGTTACCGGAAGCCGGTCGGGCCGTCTTGCTCTATGTCTTCTTGTACGACGCGCCCGTCTTCACGGGAAATCCGAACCGGAGACACGATGCCTTGATTCGCCAGTTGATACGTGAGGCGATTAGGAATGGGCTTGAAGTGTGGCAGGTGAACGGTCGCGTCTCTCCTGATGGCATCACGCTGCTCCGCTGTTTCGAGACGACGGCGTCACAATAAAAACAGCCATCACACGATGGCTGTTTTACTGTAATAAGAGCGGCGTGACGTACGCCTCGATGACAGCCGAGATGGCGAGTAGCGGGACGACGATGAAAAGAAACATCTTCAATCCGACGAAAAAGAGCGCTTTTAACGTGACGTCCGTCTCTTTCCCCCGCATCCTGTGCCAAATATGTCGGTTGAGCGACAACCCCATCGCCGCACCGAGCAGGATGGCCGAAATCTCCGTGATGCCGTGCGGCAAGATGCCGAGCGCGATCACTTTCATGACCGATTCGCCGGCAAAGTCGACGATCATGGCGACGAGGCCGATGATGGCCGCGTTGACGACGATGAACACATACGGGATGAACAATGGGATCATCCCAAGTAAAAAGGCGAGTAGTGCGACGCGCGTGTTGTTCACGAAGAGGGCGATCATCGTATCAAACGCACTCGTATCGAACGTCAGTCCACGCGACTCGAACATATCGCCAATCTGAGTCAAGATTTCTTCGATTTGCTCACTCGTGACGAATGAACGAAAGATGAAATAAGACGCAATGCTCGTCACGATGAAAATGACGAGCAGTCGAAAGAAGTCTTTTCGATAATAGTTGCTCCACGCTTCACGAAGCGATAATGATGTTTTCATAGTCTTCCCCCCTAATTTCCTTCTACGAAGCTTGTCAACTTTTGTTTCATATTTACCCATCACTGCGCGTTTTCAAAAAACATGATACAATACACGTCGTAAACTAATCAGAAAAACGAGGGATCCTATACATGATTACAGTAAATAACGTAAGTCTCCAATTCGGTGGACGCAAGTTGTTCGAAGACGTGAACATCAAGTTCACACCAGGCAACTGTTACGGATTGATCGGCGCGAACGGTGCCGGAAAATCAACATTCTTAAAAATTCTTGCCGGCGAGCAAGATACGACGACAGGTGACGTCAGCTTCTCACCAGGCGAACGCCTCGCCGTCCTCAAACAGGACCATTACGCGTATGAAGACCAAGCTGTTCTCGAGACCGTCATCATGGGTCACGAACGCTTGTATCAAGTCATGAAAGAAAAAGACGCTATTTATATGAAAGAAGACTTCTCTGACGAGGACGGCATGCGTGCCGCGGAACTCGAAGGCGAATTCGCCGAGATGAACGGTTGGGAAGCTGAATCGGAAGCCGCAATGGTCCTTCAAGGACTCGGCATCACGGACGCTTCGCACCATAAACTCATGAGCGAGCTCACAGGCGGCGAGAAAGTTAAAGTCCTCCTCGCACAGGCGCTATTCGGCAAGCCGGACATCCTGCTTCTTGATGAGCCGACGAACGGACTTGACCTCAAGGCGATCCAATGGCTCGAAGAGTTCTTAATCAACTTCGAGAACACCGTCATCGTCGTATCCCACGACCGTCACTTCTTGAACAAAGTTTGTACGCACATGGCCGACCTCGACTTCGGGAAAATCCAATTGTACGTCGGGAACTACGACTTCTGGTACGAGTCGAGCCAACTCGCTTCACGTATGGCCAACGACCAGAACAAGAAAAAAGAAGAGAAAATCAAAGAACTCCAAAACTTCATCGCCCGTTTCAGCTCGAACGCCTCGAAGGCGCGTCAAGCGACATCGCGTAAGAAGTTGCTCGATAAGATCACACTCGACGACATCCGTCCGTCATCACGCCGTTACCCGTTTGTCGGATTCTCGATGGAACGTGAAATCGGGAACGACGTCCTTTACGTCGACAACGTCTCGAAGACGATTGATGGCGTGAAAGTGCTCGACAACGTCACGTTCTCACTGAACAAGACGGACAAAGTCGCATTCGTCGGCCGTTCAGACGTCGCCATCACGACGCTCTTCAAGATCATCATGGGCGAAATGGAACCGGATACGGGTACGGTCAAATGGGGCGTGACGACGACACAGTCGTACTTCCCGAAAGACAACTCGGAATACTTCGAAGGCTCGGACAAGAGCATTTTGGACTGGTTACGCCAGTTCTCGCCAGCAGACGAGTCGGATACGTTCCTCCGTGGCTTCCTCGGACGCATGCTCTTCTCAGGCGAAGAAGTCATGAAGAAAGCATCTGTCCTCTCAGGGGGAGAGAAAGTCCGTTGCATGCTCTCGAAGATGATGCTCTCGAACTCGAACGTCCTCGTCCTCGACGATCCGACGAACCACTTGGACCTCGAGTCGATCACGGCACTCAACAACGGTCTCGAGACGTTCAAAGGCGTGCTCCTCTTCAGCTCGCATGACCATCAGCTCATCTCGACGATCGCCACGCGCATCATCGAAGTGACGCCGAACGGTATCGTCGACAAAGAAGCGACGTACGATGAGTTCCTCGAGAACGAATCACTTCAACAACAAGTCGAATCACTCTATCAGAACGCATAAGAAAAATCGATCGGCCGCGGCCGATCGATTTTTTCATTGGACTTCGACCGTCTCCATGACGTGTTCATGGATGTCGTGCCCTTTCGTCACATGAACTTGAACGTTATATGGTCCCGCCTCGGTAAACGTGTGCTCCCCTGTGTACACACCGTCCGTCTCTTCAAGTTTCACCCACTCATGTTTTTCAGCTCCGTCTTTGAACACTTCAAGTTGGACGTCAGCCCCAGTGAGCGTCTCGTGGTCGATTTCCACGTTCACCTTGAACGGTTGCGGTTCGTTCACCGTCGCTTGTTTCGGTTCAAGCACAATGTCAGCACCGGCGTGGTGATGATGGTCGCTCGTTTCCTCCGCCTCAGCCGCCGTTTCCGGATGACCGACCGTGACGTTCGTCGTCGGCATCGTGTGCATCGATCGAGCCGTCACATGGACTTGCACCGTATAAACCGCTTCATCGGCGAACGTCGTGTCGACTTCATATACCCCGTCTTCAGTCAGTGACGCCTTCATCATCTCGCTATCTTCTTTTGCCCCGTTCTTCCATACTTCGAACTTGATTTCGTCGGCATCGTCGACCGGTTTGTCTTCTTGCGTGACACGTACCGAGAGCGTGACGGTTTCCCCTTTGTCAGCTGTCGCCGGCACGTTCAATTCGGCTTCGACGGGTTCCATCGATTGGACGGTTTGAGCCGCATTGTCTGTTTGTTCGGATCCACAAGCCCCAAGCACCAGTACGCTAGCGAGACTTGTCGCCATTCCCAAATTCATCATTGTTCGTTTCATCATACATCCCCCTATTTAACCGCTTACATGTTTCACACTTTGTTCATGATACCATCCTTTTTCAGGAAATGTGTGAGGATTGTGTGATATTTACCACGCCCCTCGCTCATAAATTGCACACATAATTTGAGAGACGTTCGCCAAAAATTCCTTTGTCTAATTTTAGGTTTTTTGATGAGATCATCTGAAATGGGGTATATAAAATATATATACAGCTCAATATTTGGAAAGCCTTAACATCAAGATACATACACCATGAATGGAGGCGAATGGAAAATGAAGAGCAGGTTCGTACGTGTATTAATGGCCTTGTTGATCATGTTGGCACCGTTAGTCACTTATCCAAAATCAGCCGATGCCGCCGCTTCAAAATTCATAACGAGCGTGAACACGACCAGTAAAGTCGTGGCATTGACGTTCGATGATGGGGCGGATGGTGCGAATACGAACAAGATTTTGGACATACTCGCGAAAAACAACGTCAAAGCCACTTTCTTTTTAACTGGATCGGGCGCCAACCATCACCCCCAATACATTAAAAACATCGCAGCCAAAGGTCACCAACTCGGTAACCACTCCTACAGCCATCCAGACTTTACCAAATTAACCGCCACTCAAATGAAAACAGAGCTCGATCGGACGGAAGCGATCGTCAAGTCACTAACAGGCAAGACGACAAAACCGATTTTCCGGGCACCGTTCGGCGCTGTGAATAGTGCCGTCTTGAACGGAGTCGGCGCAGCCGGCTATGGTTATACGATTCAATGGAACATTGACACAATCGACTGGAAAGGTCTCACCGCCAGTCAAATCAACACAAAAGTCCAAACGAACATCAAACCTGGCTCAATCGTCTTGATGCACACAGGTGCAGGCGCACCGGGCACACCGCTCGCCTTGCCTACGATGATTTCACAACTAAAAGCGAAAGGGTACAAGTTCGTCACCGTCTCACAACTGCTCGCGTATCAACAAGCACCGACCGGTAAAACGTACACTGTCAAATCAGGGGATACGCTCTACAGCATCGCCCGTGCTTACAACGTCACCGTCGCCGCCCTCGCTGCCGCGAACAAAATCACCAACTACAACTTGATTTCCGTCGGACAAGTGCTCGTCATTCCAGGTACGACCGTCACACCGCCGCCTACGACGACCGTCAAATACACGGTCAAGTCAGGCGACACCCTCTATAAGATCGCGACGCTGTATAAGACGACCGTCGCGAAAATTGCCGCCGCCAACAATATCACGAACGTCAACTCGATTTACGTCGGACAAGTGTTGATCATCCCGGGCACGACCGTCACACCGCCGCCTGCGACGACCGTCAAATACACGGTCAAGTCGGGCGACACCCTCTATAAGATTGCGACAGCCTATAACACGACCGTCGCCAAGATTGCCGCTGCCAACAATATTACGAACGTCAACTTGATCAGTGTCGGCCAAGTGCTCACGATTCCTCGCTAATCAAAAGAAGTGCCCACCGAACTCGGTGGACACTTCTTTTATTATGCGCCAAGACATTCATCGACCATCGCTGCCGCGACATGCGTGTCATCGACTCCATGGACGAGCACCCGACCATCTTTGAATAAGAGCATCCGATGATTTCGCCATCGCCACTCCAACATGAACGGTGTCCGCTTCACGGAGACGTCGGCTCGCTCAAGCTGATTGGCGATCGGCTCAAGCCCTTCGATAGGCCGGCGGACTTGGACAACGTCACGTCCACATAAAAGTGCTGTCTGCTGTCGATTCGGAACGAGGCTCGGATATTCATGTTGTTGGCAAGACTTACACGACACGTCGACGAGTCGTGCGACATCGAGTCGTTGCGACTGATTTTCCCACATGTCTTCAATCAAGAGACGGCGTTCCATTTTCTCATGACGGCCCGTCAAATATTTAAGCGTCTCCACCGCTTGACGACTCGCCACGTGTTGCACGATCGGCGCCACGACCCCCGCTGACGCACACGTCTGTCCGGCAAGCGGTAAATGACGCATGAGGCAACGAAGACAAGGTGCCTGCCCTGGCATCACTGTGTAGTTCATCCCATAGGCTCCAACGCACGAGGCGAATAAAAACGGAATGCCGCGTTCGAGCGCAAAGTCATTCAATAGAAGGCGTGTGTCGACGTTATCTGTTGCGTCCAGCACCATGTCGACGTGAGGCAACGGACGAAGCCAATCCCAAGAGACGTCGGCGATGTGCGTGTTCAAATCGACATCTGAGTTGATCGCCTTTAACCGTTCAAACGCCGCAATCGCTTTTGGCGTCTCGGCGAGCGCATCCTGTTCTGCGTAGAGCGTCTGTCGCTGCAAGTTCGTCATCTCGACATAATCGCGGTCGACGAGGATGAGCGAGACGCCGGCACGCACGAGCTGATCCGATACTGCCGCACCGAGAGCGCCGAGCCCTACAAGGAGAACGCGCTTCATCGCTAGTTCATTTTGACCTTCCGCTCCGATGCCATGAAATCGGGCTTGCCGCGCATAGCGCTCCGGGATGCGTGTCATCGGATGTAGTCTCCAGACTTCCCACCTTGTTTCTCGAGCAAGTACGTCGGTCCGATGACGATTCCTTTATCGACGGCTTTCGTCATATCGTACACGGTCAAAGCAGCGACTGACGCGGCTGTCAACGCCTCCATCTCGACACCGGTATCCCCTTTCGTCTTCACGAACGACTCGATGATGAGCTGCGTCTCGTCCCACTCGAACGTCAAATCAACTTTTTTCAAGGCGAGCGGATGGCACATCGGAATAATGCGGCTCGTCTCTTTAGCGGCCATGATGCCAGCCACTTGGGCGACGGCGAGCACGTCGCCTTTCACGAGACTGCCGTCCGTGATGAGCTGTTTGAGCTCTCCGCTCAGCCCCACCGATGTCCGGGCCCGAGCTGTCCGAGTCGTTTCCGGTTTATCCGATACATCGACCATCTGCGCCCGCCCTTGGTTGTTCATATGTGTCAATTCCATCGTTTACCCTCCGCTTACCATTGGAATGACGGCAACCGTGTCCCCGTCTTCGATCATGTAGTCATCCATCTCATAACGCTCATTGACCGCGAACATGAGCCGTTCTGCACCCGAGACGCCCCGATCGGCCAAATCAGCTCGCAAGGCGGCGATGGTTTGCGGCGCTGAAACGGTATAGGATCGGACGGCCAATTCTTCTGCCACGTGGGCAAAGCACAATACTTCAATCATGTGTACGTCACTCCTTCCGGGCGGCCCGGCAGCTGCTCTTTTTGATCACCCATCCATTTCGTACCGTCTGTCCAATGCTCTCGTTTCCAAATCGGAACGATTTCTTTGATGCGTTCGATCGCGTACCGGTTCGCCTCATACGCATCGGCACGGTGGGAAGAACTCGTCGCGATGACGACCGCTTCTTCCGTAATGTCGAGCCGCCCGATTCGGTGATGGATGGCTGTCAATGCACCAGGCCAACGTTCCGCCACTTCTTGCGCGATTTGTTCGAGCATCTTCTCGGCCATCGGCACGTACGATTCGTACTCGAGGAGCTCGGTCTGTTTAGACCCTGTCATCTCCCGCACCGTTCCGATGAACAGCACGACCGCTCCAACGTTACGATGTCGGACCACCTCGTAGAGTGCCATCGGTTCGAGCGGATGTTCATTTACTTCGTACCATTTCATCGCCCATCCACCTTTCCACAGCACGCATCAACCGAGCACGGTCTGTCACGGAATCTCCGCGTGCAATCACGTTCGTCAAATCGATTGGTTGTTCCTGTCCGTCTCGGACAAGTACAATTTTCGGGTAGTCTTTTCGTTTGTATCCTTCGATGAGGACGATATCGACGTGTGCTTCATACCAATTTAACAGCAGTTCAAACGTGTCGACGGCTTGCCATTCGATGAACGTCCCGTCTTCACCGATCACGCTCGATAATACAGCACCAGCCAACGCGTGGCGATGCGAGTCAGACATGGGTAAGTCAAGCGCCCCGCCGTGACCGTGATGCTTGATCACCCCGACGCGTCGACCAGCCGACGACAACTGCTTCGTCAACTCGGAGACGAACGATGTCTTGCCGCTATTTTGATAGCCGACCACTTGTAAAATCAAAGCTGATCGATGATGTGACATCGCACCATATCTCCTTTTTGAAACCCTCTCGTCCCGCCTGGCAGATGAATCAACGCATTGCACGTCGCAAGCGAGGAGACGATGCCCGATTTGTCTTTGCCACTCGGATGAACGACCGCCAATCCGGCCGCTTCGATCGTGACATGACCGCGCACGAACCGGTCGAACGGATTCGGTTTCGGGAAATCGATACCGAGCTGCGCCTCGATAGTCGGGCGCTCCGTTTGCCCGAACAACGTCTTCATATACGTGCCGACGAACAGCTCCGTGCCGACGAAGCACGCCGACGGATTGCCGGACAAACCGAATAACAGCCGGTCGTTTACGCGCGCGACAGTCGTGACGGATCCGGGCCGCATCCCGACTTTATTGAACAGTACCGTCGCCCCGAGCGCATGATACACGTCGGGCAAATAATCGAAATCTCCGACCGACACCCCGCCCGTCGTGACAATGGCGTCACTCGTTTGAAGTGCCTCGTCAATCGCACGTTTCGTCGAGGTGAACGTATCCGGTAAGATGCCGCCGTACGTCGCCGTGCCACCGAGCGCTTCGATTTGGGCGAGAATCATATATGCGTTCGAATTGTAAATCCGGCCCTCATCTTTCTTCAGTCCCGGTTCGACGAGCTCGTCGCCGGTCGCAAACACGGTGATGTGCGGTTTCCCGTACACGTCGACCCGCTCGTAGCCGAACGTCGCGAGCAAGGCGATGACGCCTGGGTTGATTCGGGTGCCGCGATTGACGAGATTCGTTCCTGCCGCCACATCTTCGCCGCGATAGGAGATGTTCGCATCACGGGCAGGCCGCTTGAACGTCACGACTCGTTCGTCCGCTTGAACGAGCTCGAGCATGACGACCGCATCGGCCCCGGCTGGAATCTTGGCCCCGGTCATGATCCGAATGGCCTGACCGTCACGTAACGGCGCCCCGACATGCCCGGCGCCTTGCACGTATTGAATGGGTAATGTCACCGGTTCATCGCGGCTCGCAATTTGTAGGTCTGCGGACCGGACCGCAAAGCCGTCATACGGCGACTTGTCGAACGCGGGAACGTCATGTGTCGCGACGAGGTCCATCGCCAACGTTCGCCCGTTCGACCGATGCAACGGTACCGTTTCCGTCTCGGCTCGCCTTGTCGCTTCTCGGACGAGTGAGATCGCCTCGTCAACGGCAAGCGGTTTGCGAAATAGCGTCGACACCTTTTCCATTACTCCACTTCCTTCCCTAGCAGTGCTTCAAAATCATGTTGCGTATTCACATTTTTAAACCAATCCCGCTCTTCAAACGAGACGATTGTTGCCTCGGTCACATGAGGCATGACCGCCCGTTGTCCGCGACGTAGCGCGACTTCAAACTGCGCCAACATCGAGCGGGGATACAACGCGATGAGCGGATGGATCCGCTCGTCTGCGTAAGCGACAACCGGCCGATCCCCTCGTTCCGTCGCCAGGCGCTCATAAACGCACGGCGGCACCAGTGGCGTGTCACACGCACAGACGGCATACCAATCACTCGAAACGTGCCGCATGACGGTGACGATGCCTGCGAGCGGTCCCATACCGCGCCATTCGTGGTCGTCTTCCAGTTGATGCGGGGCCGTCGTCTGTCCGGCTGGTACGACGCTCCACTGAGCCGTCGTCGTCGTCGCCATTGTTTGCCGTGCCCGTTCTTCAAACGAGACACCCTGGTAGCGAACTTGCCATTTAGGGGACCCGAAGCGGCGCGATTTGCCGCCTGCCAAGACGATGCCAATCATCGCGTCGCTTCCCAGACGATGTGTGAGAGTTCTGGGAGAATCAAACGGGTCATCGCCAAATCGACAGCGCCTCGCGATCCTGGCATTGAGAAGATGATCGTGTCCCCGATGCGTCCGGCGAGAGCCCGTGACAGCATCGCCGCCGGACCGATATCTTCCGTAAAGCTGACGTGACGGAACAGTTCGCCGAAGCCGACCATCTCTCGGTCGAGCAGCGGTCGAATCGTCTCGATCGTGACGTCCCGTTTCGTGATTCCTGTCCCTCCGGTCGTCAAGATGACATCCATCTTCTCATCGACCATTCGTCTGACAGCCGCCTCGATTTCAAGCGGATCATCTTTCGTGATCTCGCGGTACGTGACCGTATGTGCCTCTTCTTTCAACAACGTGCAAATATGTTCACCTGACACGTCCGTATCGAGCGTGCGCGTGTCCGAAATCGTTAAAATCGCGGCCCGGACACGCTTCGTGTTTTCATGTGTGTGATTGTGTGCTTGCATGACCTTCACCCTCCGATATAACTCATTTCAATCCGCTTTCGTATCCGGTTGCCACTGCGCGACCGTTCTTCTGAATAGCGGTCGTCACGTACTTCCCATACCATTTTCAACGTCATCGCGATCAGGTCATCGCTCGCCCCGCTACGTAACAGTTCGCGAATGTCGGTTCCGTCTTCCACGAATAGACACGTGTACCATTTACCATCACTCGATAGACGGCCTCGCGTACATGTCCCACAAAACGGTTGACTGACCGAGGAGATGAAACCGACTTCCGCTCCATCGTCATAACGATAGCGTTTCGCGACTTCTCCGAGCGCCTCGGGAGCAAGAGGCTCGAGCAAGCCGTTTCGTTGGCGTAACACGTCTAAAATCGATTCAGACGATACGACATGTTCGACGTTCCACTCATTCGCTGTACCGACGTCCATGAACTCGATATAACGGAGCGTGATGTTCCGTTCTTTGAAATAGGCGGCCATCGGGGCGACTTCATGGTCGTTCCATCCTTTTCGGACGACCATGTTCACTTTCACTTCGATCCCTTGTCGTTTCGCCTCATCGATGCCTCGTAACACCATCTCCGGTGACGTCCCCCGCCCGTTCATCATCCCGAACGTCTCGGCTGATAAAGCGTCTAGGCTGACGTTGACCCGGTCAAGCCCGGCTTGCTTCAGCGCCTTCGCCGTCCGTTCTAGATAGACGCCGTTCGTCGTCAAACCGATCGTCTCAATCGTTGTGACGTTACGTAAACGACGGATCAAGTCATCAAGGTTGGGGCGTAACAACGGCTCTCCCCCCGTCAATCGGACTTTCTTTACACCATGCGGCGCAACGATCCGAACGAACCTCTCGATCTCATCAAACGATAGCAGTTCGTCGCGCTTCAAAAACTGGTGGTGACGAAACGCCTCTTCTGGCATGCAGTACCGGCAGCGAAAGTTGCATTTATCAATGACTGAGATACGTAAATCTTCTAGCGGCCGTCTTCGACGATCGGTCCATGGTGTCATGCTCTTTCATCCTTTCTTATCACGTCCGAAGGGACTGTCAAAGCCCCTCCGTCGTCGTCAGCGAATTGGTTTTTCAGCACCGCTTCGCAAGTAGTAGTAAATCGTGATCGCAATTGAGATCGCATAGAGCCCTAGCATGACGAACAATGCGCCGTTGAATGAGCCGACGAGGTCAAGCGACCAACCGAACATCTTCGGAATGAAGAAGGCGCCGTATGCCGCGAAGGCTGCCGAGAAACCGACGACGGCCGGCGTTTTCGTGGCTACGAACACGTGCGGTATCATCGCGAACGTCGCCCCCGAATTAAGACCGGTTGCGATGAACAAGATGACGAATGAAACGAAGAACATCGTTAAATTGTCGTTCGTGATTGCCATGATGACTGACACTGTGCCGAGCGCCATGATGCCAAAGACGATCAGTGTCACTTTCGCGGCACCGACTTTGTCACTGATCCATCCGCCGAAAGGTCGAGATGAAGCGCCCAAGAAGGCCCCGAGAAACGCGAGTGCCATCAAATCAGATTCCGGGAACTTCAATTTTAAGATCATCGGAAACGCCGCGGCATAGCCGATAAACGATCCGAACGCCGCCGTGTAAAGTAGCGTTTGGATCCAGAAGTGTTTTTCTTTGAATACACTTGCTTGTTCTCGAATCGATTGGCGTGCCGTCGGGAGGTTATCCATGAACAAATAGGCGCAAACGGTCAACACGATGGTCGGAACGACCCAGAGAAGCGCTGCGTTTTGAAGCCAAATTTGCTCGCCTGTATCAGTCACGAGGGCACTTCCACCGATGACACCAAAAATCCCCGTCGTGATCACCAATGGTGTAATCAGTTGAACGAGCGAGACACCTAAGTTCCCGACTCCACCGTTAATACCGAGCGCCGTCCCTTTTTTCGCTTTCGGATAGAAGGCGCCGATGTTCGCGTTTGAAGACGAGAAGTTCCCGCCCCCGAGTCCGCAAAGTGCAGCTAGAACCATGAATACCCAATACGGTGTGTTCACGTTTTGAACAGCGTAAGCGATACCGAGAAGCGGCAACAATAAAATCGATGTCGAGAAGATCGTCCAGTTCCGCCCGCCGAATATACTGTTCGCGAACGTGTAGAAAAAGCGCAACGACGCCCCGACGAGCCCTGGGAGTGCAGCCAAGGTGAACAACTGCCCTTGCGTAAAACTAAATCCGATTGAATTCAATTGTACGGCGGCCACTGACCACATCTGCCAGACAATGAACGCGAGCGTTAACGCCGGGACGGAGACGAGTAGGTTACGACTGGCGACTCGTTTGCCTGTCCCTTCCCAAAACTGGGTATCTTCCGGCTTCCACTCGGTCAGGCCGTTTGTTGTTTTTTGTAGTTGTTGCATCATCAGTTCCTCCTCTAATCGGGTCAATTCGTACCATACACTCATCCTATCGAGCCACCTCCTAAAAAAGTGTGTCATCTTTCACACTTATTTCGCATCTTTCTTAATTTCACGAGCTTGTCATGATTCTGTGACAAAATAAGTTTTCTTTTCGTTCTGTGACATTGAACACAGAAAATCCCTCCTCTGTTCCTTATCGTAAGGAATAGAGGAGGGATTGATTTGTCGCATCTTATTCGAATTCACTGCATGCCTGAAGCCCGCATGGCTTTGCAACCTTATTTTTTCAGTCAAGACGGAGTCCAAGTGTTCCGTGTCTTCGGTGTCTCGATTGCCGAGGCCGCGTTCACGGAGACGGGGCTCGATATCACGTTCCCGCTTGAAAGTCCGCTAGAAGAACTAGAAGCACTGTACAACTTGCTCACTCGGATTGACACCCATCATGACGTGACAATCGATGACACACAGGCCGTCATCGGTTATTTAGGAGACGGGACGACGGTCACCGTCTATCGTCACTTCAAACGATGGCTGGACTTCTTATCCGCTGCGCGCGTCCGCTCGATGGAAGGTGTCGTCGTCGAGGTCCGCGCCAACGGGATCAAGCTGGCCGAAGGAGTCCTTCGGTCTTACGAATTGGTGGAAGATGGCGAGTTTTATGTATCGGCCTGTACGATCGAGGCCGATGGGTTAGAACATTTTGAAGGTGAGTTATCGCTTGCGGCCGTCATGTGATCAATCGATAACACAGACCGAAATCGGACAATCTTCACAATGATTAAGCTGCTTCAACTTTTCTAAATCATGAATAATGATTTGACGGGACGGGAGCGAAATGATCCCTTCTTGGGCGAGCTCGTTCAACATGCGGTTCACGCGTTCACGCGACGTACCGCAATAGTTGGCGAGCTCTTGGTTTTTCAGTTTCAAGTCGATGAGGATACCCTCTTCGACTTCCACCCCATAGCTGTTCGCCATGCGAATCAGTGTCGAATAGAGCGCACCTTTCTTCCCGTTCAACACGAGGTCCCGGAATTTCGTGTGCTGTTTTCGCATATGCTCGTTGATCATCACCATGAACTCACGTACAAATTCAGGGTTCGATGACAAAATCATATTTTCAATCCGTTCGATTTTAACGGCATAAATTTCACTATCTTCTAACGCTTTCGCATTGAATAAATATTTTGGTTCAATCGCGAACAACGTCAACTCTCCGCAACAAGCCTCCGCACTTAAACAGCGTAACGTCAACTCTTTGCCGTTCTCCGTCAATTTAGAGATTTGAATGAGTCCCGTCTTCACAATATAAAATTCGCTCGCATCTTCTTGTTCCCGGAACAAGAAACCGCCTTTTGGGATATGGATGATCCGATGAGCCAGTTTTTTCGTTTCATCGAGTACCATCGTTTTGCTAGAGTGAGCCATTTCCACCAACCTTCCTAAAAATCCGCACCAATTTGCAGCTTGCCTCTATTCTAAACACAAACCCCTTTGAAACGCAATCAACATTTGGAAGCGTTTCAAAGGGGCGACTATTCTTTCACCTTATATTCAATTTTCTTCCAATATCGATATACTAATGCGATCAATCCGACGTTCACAATCGCAATTCCCATGTAAAGCCGCATCGAAGCATGATCGTATACCATGTAGCTTTCAATCGTATATTGCAATAAGATCATATTCGTCGCCAATAAGATTACGAGACCGAGCAAACTCCACACCTTACGCCCCATGATGAATCTCTCTTCCGACCGCAAAGATTTTTCCGTTCTCGATTTCAAGCAAGATTTTAGGAAGCTCTCGTTGTGGTGGTCCGGACTGAGGCTGACCATCGACACTGAAATAGCCACGATGGCACGGACATAGCAATACGTCTTCTTCTTCGACATAGAAGACCGGACACTGTAAATGCGTACACTTATTATTGTAAGCGACGAATTCCCCATTTTTTAAGTGGACGAGCAACGAGGATTCCTTGCCCGGGTATTCGAATTCGAGCGATTTTCCCGGCTCAAGTGAAGCGACCGTCGTGATGAACTGCCGATCGGTTTTCGGCTCACTGCGAACGAACGCGGCAATATTGAACGGGACGGTCGCGAGTCCGAGCGCGATGCCCGCGCCGAACGTCGATTTGATGAACGCCCGTCGATTTAGTTTTACATCATCGGCCCGACTCAAGTTGTCGACGAGCGCGGATAAACGTTCCCGGTCTTTTGATTCGTTTGACATAAGTCATCTTCCTTTCTATCTCAATCGGAATAGACGCCAAAGAATTCAGGGACGTAATTCCATTTATCGTCTTGTGAAGGTTTTTTTCCTTCAATCATGTTCATTTGGACACGTTGACGCCGCAACTGCATCATCTCGTCATGGTCGATAAAACGGATCGCATCTGATGGACAAACTGACGCGCACATCGGGGCGATATCGTGCTTCGAGCGGTCATAACACATGTCACACTTGTACATCTTGTTTTTCTCAAAATCGAATTTTGGGATCCCGAACGGACAGGCGAACGTACAGTTGCGGCAGCCGATACACTTTTCTTCGGAAGCAGATAAGACGACGCCTTCCGGAGTAATTTGAATCGCGTTGGCCGGACATACTTGGGCACAGGCCGGATTTTTACACTGCATACAGATCATCGGGAACGTCTGACGGTTCTCCGAGAAATCGATATAGTCGACGTAGTTGCGCTCGAGCCCTTCGTGGTCCCCGCATTCGCGGCAAGCCGCCTGACAAGCACGACAACCGATACAACGTTCAAACTCTAAATACATGACTTTGTTCATTTCGTTTGTACCTCCTCATCCATGACGTGACAACTCGTCGCAATCGCATGGTCCGCCACGAACGGTACGCTTGAGCCGAGCGGGACCGTCAACGGGTTAATGTGTAACGGGGTGTTCGCAGGCAACTTCTTCATTTGGGCCGCGCATACTTTAAATTCTGGCATCCGTGACATCGGGTCAAGACAAGGATTCGTCAATTGGTTGATGGCGAGCTCTTTGCCCCAATGGTAAGGGACGAAGATCGTGTCTTTACGAATCGCTTTCGTTAAACGTGCCTCGACGATCATAGCGCCGCGCCGCGTCCGAATCTCGACTTTGTCGCCCGTTTGAACACCGTAGTCGGATGCGAGTTCAGGATGAATCTCGACGAATGGCAATTTCGACATCGTGCTCAAGAAATCGACCCGTCTCGTCTGGTTTCCAGATAAATAGTGGAAGACGACACGCCCTGTCGTGAGCGTGACCGGGAATTCTGCGTTCGCATACTCTCCCGCTGGACGATATGTGACGACAGGAAGGTTCGCCTTCCCGTTCGCTGTGCCGAACCGTTCTTTGAACATCGTCGGGGTACCAGGATGGTCTTCCGACGGACAAGGCCAGAACACGCCGTACTCGTTGTCGATCCGTTCCCACGTGATGCCTGAGTAGTCAGCCGCTCCGCCTTTCGTCGCAATCCGGAACTCTTCCCAAATCTCACGTGCCGTCTCGTACGGGAAGTACTGTCCGCGTCCCATCCGTTCGGCGATCCGTTTCATGATTTCCCAGTCTGGGAGCGATTCACCGAGCGGCTCGCGGACTTTCCGGATTCGAACGACACGCCCTTCTAAATTCGTAGTCGTTCCTTCGTCCTCGGCCCATGAGCAGGCTGGCAAGACGACGTCCGCGAACTCACACGACTCTGACATGAAGAAGTCGCTGACGACGAAGAAGTCAAGCTTGTTAAAACTGTCCCATACGTAAGGGAGGTTCGGCGCCGAGACGGCCGGGTTCGAGCACATGAGGTGCATCGCCCGAATCGTGCCGGCTTGAATTTCATCAAACATCTCAAAAGCGGAGACGCCTGGCTTCGGCATCTCGGAAGGGTCGATTCCCCAGACCCCGCTCACATATTCAACAGCTTTCGGATCAGTCAGTTTGCGGTAGCCCGGCAACAAATCAGCTTTTTGGCCGTGCTCACGGCCCCCCTGGCCGTTCCCTTGTCCCGTCATCGTCGCGACACCAGAGGCGAATTTCCCGACCATGCCGCGTAAGAGCGCCATCGACGTATAGAGTGATACGTTGTCGACCCCTTTCGACTGTTGCTCGACACCACGGGCGAACAGCATGACCGAACGTGGGCTCTTCCCGTAAATATGACCGGCCTTCTCGAGTTTTTCGATGGCGACACCGGTCACCTCACTCGTCCGTTCGAGCGTCCAGTCTCGGACCGACGCTTTCAACTCTTCGTAGTTATCGCAACGCTCATCCACGTACGCTTGATCAACATAATCGTGTTCGACTAAAAAGTTGAGCAGTCCCATCGCAAGCGCCGCATCCGTCCCTGGCTTCAAATCGAGATGGACATCGGCGACGCGCGCCATCGGAATTTCACGCGGGTCGGCGACGATGATTTTCGCGCCTTTGTCTTTCGCCTTCCAAATATGTTGCGTCGTCGTCGGATGACATTCGGCGATATTCGAACCGGCGACAAAGAATGTGTCGACGTGCTCGAACTCCGTCCATGGAAGCGTCGCCCCGCGGTCAATCCCGAGTGTCTTTAAGAAACCGCCGGCAGCTGACGACATGCAGAAGCGACCGTTGTAATCGATGAACCGTGTGCCGAGTGCGACCCGGGCATACTTCCCGACGAGGTAACATTTTTCATTCGTCATCGAGACGCCGCCGAAGACGGACACAGCATCTTTCCCATGCTCTCGTTGAATGCGTTTAAAGTTCGCTTCGATCACGTCGAGCGCTTCTTCCCATGTCGCTTTTTCAAACTTGCCGTTCCGTTTGATGAGCGGAGTCATGATGCGGTCCGGATGTTCGATCGTTTGATAGGCCGTGACGCCTTTCGGACAAAGTTTTCCTTTGTTGACCGGGAAATCGTAGCGTGGTTCAACGCCTCTGACGGCCCCGGTTTTCTCATCGACCCGGATATGCATGCCGCACTGCATGCCACAGTAACAACAGTGGGTCGTGATCAACTTTTCACCCGGTTTGATTAAATTCTGTACTTCTGGCGACGTTAAAAAGTCACTCATCGTCTTCCCCTCCATAGAACGTTTCCGCTCTTCGTTTTGAAAATCCACTGACGTGATAGCCGTTAATCGTTTGAAGCGGATAATGCATCCCGTCACTTCCGGGCCGTCCGAGCGCCGAATCGAGCCGGGCCCGACGACGACAGGCGTGACAGAGGTCTTGGACCGTGTGCGCCGCATCGACTTTCACGAGTTGGTCCGACCCTTCGAGCAATTGCTTCACTTGTTCGACTTCTTCAAGCGTTCCGGTCGGTTCGCCGCACTTAACGCACAGGTGTCTCATCTTTTGCCTCACCTTTCGTCTCCTTCGGCCGACCAAACCCTGGCATCGACATGCCGGTGTTCGTATCGACCGGATGGGTCGGCAACTGACCGTTCATCAAATTCAATTGCATCTTCACGCGCATCGAACGGCGACACGGTTGGCAATAGTCAGACAGCTGCGTTCCGTCACTCAACCCGAGTTGGAGCGTCTGCGCTTGAAGAATCGCCTGAACGTCTTCGACTTGGTTGTCGGTCGCATAGCGCGTGCCGCATCCGGCACAGACCCGTGTCTCGTCCGCCTCGACTTCCCGATAGTTCATCGGGACACTCGCCGCCATTGGCCGCACCGGTAAATGGAACAGCTTTCCGAACGGGAAATAGCATAAAAAGATGATGACGGTCAATTGATGGAACAAGGCGAGCTCGTGATGAATGAAACCACCGAAAAACACATAGGAGACGGTCAATAGCAGTCCCGATACGGTAACGATGAGCAACATCAACAGCGGTAGAATATCAAATTCGAAACGTTGCGTTACTTTAACGTCTTGGTCGTTGATTCGACGGTAAAGCGCCATCAGCACCCCGACAAGAAGCATGAGTGCGGTGATGTTCAACCCGTTATAGACGAGTTCGGCGAACAGTCCGTGGGCAGCCATCTGGATGGTCGGAATATTGAAGACGACGATTTGGTACGTCTGAATATCAATCAAGTCGAAACGCATCCACTGGAACGTTAAACCGAACGTGATGGCGAACGAGCCGAGACATCCCCAAGCGATCAACATGTGCTGTGTCCAGCGGTACCACCCTCGCTCCCATATAAACTTTTGCAAGACGATGTTGTTCACGGTCGTCGCGGCCACAGCTTTACTGGCTCGCTTTTTTTCTGCCTTCATCTGTTTAATACTTCGCTTCAACACTTGCGAGGTGGCCGGCCGTGCAAAGAATAACGTCAAGCGGACGACCATCCCAATCATGCAGACGACGGCGCCGATGTAATAACCGAACAGCGCCATGTCGACGTGTTCGAATCTGCCCGAGGCGACCCATGTTGAGAGTACTAAAGCGGTGAATCCTACGAACGACCACTTCGCAGCGGTCGAATAAAAATAACGGTCGGACATATGTGTTCCCCCTTCTCTTTCCGAGCGACTTCATAGTTTCATCATAAAGACGACGTCTCGACTTAACTGTTACTTTTTTCACAGATAAGCGATTCGAGACGTGACAGAATAATGAACGAAGGGGGACTTCCTATGAAATCATCCGTTAAAATCTTTTTATTTTTTACCATCATGTCCATGCTCATCGTTTTTTCCATCGGTTTTGTCTTCGCCAATCGGGCGACGACCGAACCCGACGTTGACGGTTATGTCATTGAAGTGAATGAATCGGACCGCACCGCCCTCATCATCAGCGGCATAAGTGCGGAAGAAGCCAACTTAAACGCTGACACGCTATTCGCCTTGACCGGGTCCGAAAACGTGAGCTGGTACAAGTTCCAAGTCAAGTCGACGTTCGATCAAATCAAAGTCGGCGACCATGTTCACCTTTGGAAAAAGACCGGTCCGAGCATCTTAAATACTCCGAACCGGTCTTATGTGAAAAAAGTCGATGTGATCGACTAATATTGGCGCTTACCGTAACGTTCGCTGAGCCATAACACTAAAAATGCCAACCCGACCAACCACCCGCTCCAGATGAGTGCCTGGGTCATATCGCCGTTGATCGTCGCCATATAAATCGCTGTGGCGAGTGTCATCGTCTCGCCTGGGATGTTTCCCGCAATCATCATCGTGATCCCAAATTCACCGATCGATCTAGCGAATCCGAGGACGAACCCGCTCGTCAACGCAGGTAACAAGAGCGGGATCGTCACGTACGTGAACAGTTGCCGCTCTGACCCGCCGAGCACGCGTCCGGCCTCATACCATTCTGCATCAAGCTGTTTGAGCCCGAGCCGAATCGTTTGATAGATGAGCGGGAATGCGGCTAACGCCGACGCAATGACGTTCGCCTGTTTTGTGAACAGGATGGTGATCGGCAAGAACCCGCCAATCCCGTTGTTGCCAAGGATGATCAAGGCATACAATCCGATGACCGTCGGCGGCAAGATGAGCGGTAATAAAAAGATCGTCTCGAGTAGCCGTTTCCCTTTGAACTGACGGTGATGCATGAAATAGGCCGACCCGAAGGCGAGAACGAAGGCGCTCATCGTCGCCATCATCCCGACTTCGAACGTGAGCTGAAGTGGAGATTGCGTCATTTGGAAAATCCTCTCGCGAAAAAGTAGGCTTGGATATCGTCATCAAACAGACGAGCGTACACATCTCGCACATGAGATTCATGCGTCAAGCGGACCGCCGGATACGAGATCAGGCCCGTCGCTTCAAGCGGGACCGACTGAATCGCCTCGACGTCTGTCGTCAACTCCGTCTTATAGACGAATCCTGCATTCGCGTCGCCTTGTTCGATGAGCGTCAACACTTGTCTCACATTCTGAGCGAACATCATTCGAGGCTCCGCTTGTTCCCACTCTCCTTCCCTTTCTAGCGCTATTTTCGCGTACCGCCCGGCCGGGACGTTCACCGGGTCACCGATGACGATGCGAGCGCACGTATGTAAGTCGTCCCACGTCTCCGCACACGGTTTTCCTTTCGGTGTAACGACCCACAACTCGTTATGCAAGAACACATCTCGCTCTAGAATCGGGATGTGCAATCGGTCGACATCGTCAACGCTTGCGGCCAAAAAGATATCCGCGGGAGAGCCGTGATTGATTTGGGCTCGCAAGGCGCCGCTCCCGTTCGTCACGACCCGAACATCGACCCCATCGAGTTCCGCTTCAAGTTGCCGTTCGACCTCTTCCAAAGCCGGTCCTAAGCTTGCAGCCGCCAAAATGGTCACAGTCTCTTCATGAGCCGGACTCGACCAGACTTGAGTTAATAACAAAGCGACCGTCACCCCGATGATGACCCCACTCACCCGTTTCATGATTCATCACTCCTTTGCTTCTCACTTCATCGTACCGATTGATTCGACTCCTATCTGTATCAAACGTCACAAAAAGACACCCCCACGTGAGTAGAGGTGTGCCCTTGCTTAAGCGAACGTGCGCGCCCGCGGGAATAAAATGTTGTTCTCGAGATGAATATGTTCGAACGTATCTGACTCGAGCGCCTCTAAACGTTGGTAAACAAGACGATACGTCCCACACGCACCTTCAGGCGGCGTATAGTCGTTCGTGATGTGACGCAACTCTTTCAAAATGTCACCGGCGGCCGCATGCTCTGACTCGAGTGAAACCAATATGTCATCAAGCTCCTGTTTCGTTTCAACCGTCGGTGCCGTCTCGTGACGAAGCAACGTCGGGAAATCTTCCGTCTCTTCTTTGACAATGTGTTGTTCCAGTTCCACCTTCAATTGATTGAACAGTTGATGGATGCGCCCGAGGTGCGGATGGTTTTGTCCGTGGACCCGAAACACTTTTGTCACATATGGTGTAAGCTGTGGCAATTCGTCCGTCAAAAACTGGTGATGTTTATAGATGATATGCTCGATCAATTCCGAAGAAGACGCGGCATCCCAATCGATGCTCTTCTCGTTCATCTCTTGCTTGCGTTGATAAAGCGCATTGACTTCTTCTAGAATGTCTTCCGTCGACCGCTTCGATTTGTCTGTCGCTTCAGCGAGCGGCCGATTACCACCGCAACAAAAATCGATTCGGTTTCGTTTGAAAATGTCTGCCGCTTGTGGGCATTGTTTGACGATTTCAGATACGTGCGTATCGCCCGTGAATGTCTGTGTCATCTGTCATAACCTCCATATTCATTTTGACACGTTCAGCGTAGCAAGAGTTTGACAGCAATAATGTGAAAAACGTCACATTTCAATGAATAGGACGTCCGCATTCCGAATTTGGACACAAAAAAACCCCTCTTGCTGAGGGGCATCGCTTAATGGGACGGTGTTTCAAACTGCTCTGCCTCGGTCGATCCGGCAAGTGCCGTCGTTGACGACTGACCTCCGGAGATGACGAGCGACACCTCATCGAAGTACCCGGTCCCGACTTCCCGTTGGTGACGTGTCGCCGTGTAGCCATGCTGTTCAGCACTGAACTCGGCTTGTTGCAACTCGGAGTAGGCAGCCATACCGCGGTCCTTATATCCGCGCGCGAGCTCGAACATGCCGAAGTTGAGCGAGTGGAAACCGGCGAGCGTGACGAACTGGAACTTGTAGCCCATCGCCCCGATTTCTTGTTGGAACGTGGCGATCTCGTCATCCGACAGCTTCTTCTTCCAGTTGAACGAAGGCGAGCAGTTGTAGGCGAGCAGTTTTCCCGGATACTTGGCGTGAATCGCGTCCGCGAATTGGCGCGCTTCGTCCAAATCTGGCTCCGACGTCTCGCACCAGACGAGGTCGGCGTACGGGGCGTAGGCGAGACCGCGGGCGATAGCTTGTTCGATGCCCGCTTCGGTCCGGTAAAACCCTTCCGGCGTCCGGTCACCGACGATGAACGGGTGGTCGACCGGATCGATATCGCTCGTGATCAAGTTCGCCGCATGCGCGTCCGTCCGGGCGACAATGATCGTCGACACGCCCATGACGTCCGCCGCGAGGCGGGCCGCAATCAAGTTCTTCACGGCCGTCTGTGTCGGCAGCAACACTTTTCCGCCCAGGTGTCCGCACTTCTTCTCCGAAGACAGTTGGTCTTCGAGGTGGACACCGGCCGCTCCCGCTTCAATCATCGCTTTCGTCAGTTCAAAGACGTTCAACACTCCGCCGAACCCGGCTTCCATATCAGCGACGATCGGGGCGAACCAGTGCGTGTCGCCTTTCCCTTCCGCCGTTTGAATTTGGTCGGCCCGTTGTAGCGCCTGATTGATCCGTTTCACGACACTCGGCACGGAGTTGGCCGGATACAGGCTTTGATCCGGATACATATGCCCGGAAAGGTTCGCATCGGCAGCGACTTGCCAGCCGCTTAAGTAAATGGCCTCTAACCCCGCTTTCACTTGTTGGATCGCTTGGTTCCCCGTGAGGGCACCGAGGGCATGCACGTAATCGCGCTCATGGAGCAGTTCCCATAGCCGTTCCGCCCCTCTCACCGCGAGCGTGTGTTCGATCAAAATTGATCCGCGAAGTTTCATCACGTCGTCGATCCCATACGGACGCTCAACCCCGTCAAACCGTTCTGATTGAAGCATTTCCTCAAGTTGTTTGCGCTGTTCGTTCATTTTCATTCCTCCTGTATTATATTATTTATTTTTATTATCTTTTGTTATATAACAGATGATGCACACTTAATCCAAGTAAGCACAGCACTCAAGCGCCGACTTGAACGTCGAGTGCTCCATCCCGCAACAGCGGCAGACGTTCTCTTCATCGCGCTCTTCCGGCTTGCGGAAGACGACGACTTCTTCGACCGGTTCTCTCGTGATTTGAAGTGAACCGTCTGTCCGATCGAGGACGAGACGCATCAAGTCGTTCCCGTAGACGAACGCCGTGTTGGCGAGCGTCGCTGTCGATTCTCCCGAAACGATGCGGCGGACGACCCAGCGTTCAATCAATTGTTCACTTTCAAGTTTTTTCGTTGTCATGATGATGCTCCTCCTTTTACATTTTCCCGTGTCGACTGTTCGATGAATTCACGACGGCGCCGATGTAAGATCGGTTCCGTATACCCGCTCGGCGAGTCCGTTCCTTGGAACACCAAGTCTCTCGCGGCTTGATAGGCAAGCGAGCGTCCCACGTCAGGCGTCATCGGCCGATATTGCGGGTCTCCCGCGTTTTGCGCGTCGACGACCTCGGCCATACGCCGGAGCGTCGCTTCCACTTGTTCTTTCGTACAGACACCGTGATACAGCCAATTGGCCACGTGTTGGCTCGAGATGCGGAGCGTCGCCCGGTCTTCCATCAACCCGATGTGGTGAATGTCCGGCACTTTGGAGCAGCCGACCCCTTGCTCGACCCAGCGGACGACGTAACCGAGCAACCCTTGCAAGTTGTTCTCGAGCTCCTCGTTCACTTCTTCTGCCGTATACTCGTTCGTCGCCAACGGGATCTCGAGGAGACGTCGCTGTTCGCCCTCTGTGTCGAACGGTTCGTCCAATAGCTCACGTTGGACACCGGATGCGTCGACTTGATGGTAATGCAGCACATGGAGTGTCGCCGCTGTCGGTGATGGCACCCATGCTGTCGTGGCACCTGATCGGACGTGATTGACCTTGTCCCGCATCATGTCATTCATCCGGTCCGGCATCGCCCACATCCCTTTGCCGATTTGGCCGCGGCGATGAAAACCTGCCCCGAGTCCGACGCGAACGTTCAAACGTTCGTAGGCGTCAAGCCACTCTGACGTCTTCATCTCGCCCTTTCGGCGCATCGGCCCAAGCGTGAGCGACGTGTGAATCTCGTCCCCGGTTCGATCGAGGAAGCCAGTGTTGATGAAGACGACACGCCCTTTCACCTGATGGATGCAATTCTTCAAGTTGAGCGACGTCCGCCGCTCTTCATCCATCACCCCGACCTTGATCGTATGGCGCGGCACGTCGATCAAGTCCTCGATGGTGTCGAACAAATCGTTCGTGAAGGCGACTTCTTTTGAACCGTGCATCTTCGGTTTGACGATATAGATGGAGCGTTCACGAGAATTTCGGTTCGCATCCAAGTGACGGCTTGCGATCAAGGCGGTGAATATGCCGTCCACGATCCCCTCGGGCACTTCACGCCCTTCCCCGTCCAGAATCAAATCTGTCGTCATCAAATGACCGACGTTTCGGATGAAGAGCAAGGCTCGTCCCGGCAACACGACTTCACGTCCGCCCGTCCCGATGTAATGACGGTCGGGATTCAACGTCCGCGTGAGCGACTGGTCCCCTTTTTTGAACGTGGCCTCGAGCGTGCCGTCCATCAATCCGAGCCAGTTTTCGTAAAGGTGAACTTTGTCTTCAGCCCGGACGGCCGCGACCGAGTCCTCGCAGTCGACGATCGCCGATAATGCCGATTCGAGCTCAATGTCGACGAGCCCTGCCGGATCGCTCTTCCCGACCGGATGATGACGATCGAATTTCAGCTCGGCATGAAGGCCGTTATGGACGAGCAGCAGACGGTCAGGCGATTCAGGAGAACCTTCGTAGCCGACGAAACAGTGCTGTTGGAACGGAACACGTTTCCCGTCTAGGACGGCATAAGCGGCATCGCCCTCGATGCTGTATCCTTCTGCCTCGCGATGCGTCCCTTCACGGAGCGGGAACGTGTCGTCGAGAAACTGTTTGGCGTAGGCGATGACGGCCGCACCTCGGGTCGGGTTATAACTTTTCGTCTTTTCACCGTCCGACTCATCGATCACGTCAGTGCCGTATAAGGCATCGTAGAGACTTCCCCACCTCGCGTTGGCCGCGTTCAAGGCGTAGCGCGCATTGTCGAGCGGGACGACGAGTTGCGGTCCGGCTTTTTGTGCGATCTCCGAGTCGACGTTCGAGACGTCGATTTGGAAGTCCTGGACGACCGGCTCGATGTAACCGATCGATCGAAGGAAACGTTCGTACTCGTTCACTTCAACATTGTGTTTATGGTCGCTGTACCATTCCTGTAACAGTCGCTCAAACGACTCACGTTCTTGGAGCAACGTCTCATTTCGAGGAATGAACTCGTCAAGTATGCGTTCGACCCCTTGCCAAAATGGATGGTGTTCTGCTGCTTCCGGCAATACACGAGCCGAAACGAAGTCGAGCAGCTGCCGATGTACGCGATAAGTTCCTATTTGCTTATACTGTTCCAAGCCTTCACATCCTCTCGTATTCATTGTTATATATCAGTTGACTTTAATATAAACTATTATATAACAGTTTGGCAACACGTTTTTAAAACTTTTTATTTGCGACCTGGCGACAAAGACGTTAGGATGAATTACATGAGCTATCAATGATTGAGTTATCAATCAGTTAAGGGGGATTATCGATGCGCGACTCTTGTTCGCCTAGCGACCAAATTCTCTACAACATCATCACTGTACAAAAAGAACTCAGTCAACTGTTCGATTCAGAAATGGATGGCCTGAGCCTGAGCCGATATGATATTTTGAACAACTTGAATCACGTCGGTCCGCTTCGTCAACGCGAGCTGCAACAGCGGGTCGATGTCGATCATGCCGCTATCACACGCCACTTGAAACAACTTGAAGCACAAGGGCTGATCGCTCGTGAACGTTGTCCCCAAGACAATCGCGTCATCTATGTCGACTTGACTGACCTCGGTCGAGACAAGATCGCACATTGGACCGAGCAAAAGAAGTGCTTGTCGGACCGACTTTTTGTAAACATGAAGGTAGAGGAGCAACAGCAATTGCTCGACCTGTTAAACACGTTACAACACAACATTCAACATGAAAGGAAGACTTTAATATGAATACGACGACACAGAAAGACTTTATGGAGATTGTGAAAGGACGCCGCTCAATCCGTGTCTACGATGAGAGCGTCAAAATCTCAAAAGATGAGATGACACAAATCCTCGAGGAAGCGACGACCGCCCCGTCTTCCCTCAATCTGCAGCCATGGCGCTTCGTCGTCATCGACAGTGCCGAAGGGAAAGAAACACTTCTCCCGCTTGCGAGCTTCAACAAGCGCCAAGTCGAGACGTCTGCAGCCGTGATCGCCATCTTCGCTGACTATCAAATGGCCGATTACACGGAAGAGATCTTTGATACGGCCGTCGAGCGTGGCCTCATGCCGCCAGAAGTCCGTGACCGTCAAGTCGATATGATCAAAGGCATCTTTAAAGACGCACCGAACGAAGCGATCAAAGACAGCATCTTGCTCGATTCTGGTCTCGTCGCGATGCAGCTCATGCTCGTCGCCCGTGCCCACGGCTACGATACGAACCCGATCGGTGGCTACGACAAGAAGAACATCGCCGAAGCGTTCGGTCTTGAAAAAGAGCGCTACCTCCCGGTCATGCTCCTCTCAATCGGGAAGGCCGCAGAAGAAGGTTACCCATCGGTCCGTTTCCCAATCGACCGCATCACAGACTGGAAATAAGCAAAGGCTCAATCGCTTCGAGGCGATTGAGCTTTTTTTTCATCCGATATATTTGACGACCTCGTTGAATTCACGCCGTGTCTTCGGTGCGAAATCGCGGGCCCGATGTCCGAACGCGACCATGACCGAAAGGGACCACGCCCCTCGTTCCATGACCCCTTCTGAAATCAGCAACTCGTCGATTTCGGCTTGATTGAACCCTTCGATCGGGCACGAGTCGATCCCGATTTGGGCTGCGGCCGTCATCATGTTACCAAGCGGGATATACGTCTGGCGCTTGATCCACTCTTGGAACGCACGCTCATCGTCAAGGAGACGATAATCGGTTTCTTGGAACGCCTGCACACGCTTGATTCGTTGCGCATACTCCTCCTCGGTCCGTCCTTGGACGTCCGTGACGATGTGACGGATATAGTCCGAGTCGTAGCGCATCGCCTCAGGGGTGCGCGCTAAAATCAAGACGAAATGACTCGCCGTCAGCGCTTGTCCTTGGGCTCCCCAAGCCTGCTGTTTGATCTTTTGGAGCAAATCTTCACGACGGACGACGACGAACTGCCACGGCTCGAATCCGAACGAGCTTGGTGACAATCGGCCCGTCTCCAAGATGAATTCAAAATCGTCCTCATCGATCTTGCGATCCGCATCGAACTCTTTCGTCGCTTGACGCCAACGGTACGCTTCCAAAATGTCTTTCTTCTTCATCCACTTCACTCCTCATTCACCAAGATGATTCCATCATATCAAAACGATAAATTAGAAACCGCTCATGAAGATTCTTGAGCGGCAACCGCACGTCCTGCACGTAGCGGAACGGCGTCTCGTCGTTTAGAAAGTGCAAGTATTCGTCAGCTGGATAGTACAAGATGATATCGACCGGACGTGGCGAAAGTTCCACCGAATCAATGATATTGCCGACGACCTCGCGGAACACGTTTACCGAGAACGGATTGAAGAAATAAAATCGGTTCGCCTCGGGCGGAATCAGAAATCGTTCGGCGTACTCGCGGACGAGTTGAACGCTCCCGCGCGTTCGATGCTTTTTCGCATAATTCATCCAGTTTTCAAGTGCGGCCTCATGATAGCCGCCATCCATTTCGACGCCAATCGCCCGGACGCGGAACGTGTAGGCAAAGTAAAACGGGAGACGCCCTTTTCCGGAACCGAAATCGACGACCGTGTCGGTTGAAGCGAGCGGATATGCGTCCCGCAGTAAATCGAGCGCCTCATACGGCGTCGGCTCGTACCGATGATATTCGACCGAGGCCGGAAAACCTTGTTGCGGTTTCGCCGTCTCGATTTGAAGCAGTCGTTCATATTGTTGTTCAGTCATCTCATCATTTCTTCCTTCCTTCGATGGTACGAAAGAACGGATGCCGTTTCATCTCTGTCAGAAACGCGCTCCGCTCTTGCCAGATCACATATCCGATATACAACGGGATCACGAGCTTGAACCAGCTCGGCACGAGTAGAAACCCTGTGACCGCGAGCGGGATGAGCCGCAACCACAAGTTGCGGTGGCTCGGCGTCCGCATGTACAGCAAGATCGCAAGCGTACGCTCAACCGAGCCAAACCGCTTCGCTTCGGGTCGATAATAGGGACGCTTTCGCAAGTTCGGTTTTTCAAACACGCCTGACGTCGATAACAGTGAACGGTCAAACGACGTACGGACGTTGGCGGCATGCTCGACTTCGCGGCCAATATACGGGTGGCGCGAAAGCCAGCCCTCCCCCGCAAGAAGCGCAAAGGCGACACTTCCGCTGCCGAGGACGACCGCGAGTAGCGGCAAATCCGTGAGCAGCGCATACGTGGAGAAGAACGCGACGACAGGTACGAGGAGCCGGAGTGACCAATGGGTCCGGCTCATATCTAGAAGATAGCGCAACCACATGTGAAGCCACGCCACGAGCAAGAGCGCGAAACCGAATGCGAAGAGCGAGACGATCGGCCATCCGTGAAGCTTGAGTACCGGTGCCAACAGTCCGAGGACGAGCATGTACTTCATTCCCATGCCGACAAGGTGATACCCGATCGAATAGCGTTTCAATGCCGAGACCAAGTCACGATTCGCGACAATCGTGACGTCCGCTCGCTCGACCCATGCGAAGAAGTTGTCTTGCAACTGAATCAAGAGGAGGACGGCTGCCCACGCGAGCATCGGGACGTCTAGAAGCCATGCGTAGGCGCCTTGCCAAATCAATGCGTATTGATAGCCGAGAAAGAGCGCGAACGGGATGACCCCATACAGGACGATTGTCCAATCAAAAACAAGCCGCCACGTCTTCCATTGATTTATGAGATGTGTCCGGACACGCCGAACCCATACGTCTCGGACCGTCATCGCATGGCCACGTCTTCCATCATATCGAACAACGACTCACCGGCAGTTTGTAGGCTGGTCCGGATTTCTTGTTTCGTCCCGCTCGCGAGCATGCGCCCGTTATCGATCCAGACGAAACGGTCACATAACCTGTCTGCCGTATCGAGCACATGGGTTACGAGGAGGACGCCCGTGCCTTGGCGCCGCTCTTCTTCGAGCAGGCGGAGCAACTGGATCGTCGTCGTCGCGTCGAGGCCGACGAACGGTTCATCGACGAGAAGAAACTCCGCCTCTTGAATGAGCGCCAAGAGGATCATCGCTTTTTGTTTCATCCCTTTCGAAAACGAGGCGATGTAGTCGTGCTGCACCGACTCCAACCGAAACAATTGGAGTAACCTGTTCGTCCGTGTCGATGTCTCGATTTCCGTCAGTTCCGTGACGAGCGCGATATGTTCAGCGAGCGTCAAATAGTCATAGTAAATCGGTTGCTCAGGAATGTAGGCGTAACTTCCGCTATCCACCGTTCCGCGCATCCACGGGATCGTCCCGGTGAGACAGGCGATGGTCGTGCTCTTACCGGCCCCGTTCGACCCGATCATCCCGACGATCTCTCCAGGATGAACCTCGAACTCGATTTCTTCAATCACGGCTTCTCCGGACTCATAGCCGGCACGCTGTATATGAACGTCCATCGAACTCCTCCCAATATCGTGAGATTCTGTGTATTTTTCTGTATCTATCATATCACTTCTCAAAAATGTGGCATAATAACGCTTGTCACCCCAAGAATAAAGGAGTAGAGCCATATGCAACATTACTTGACCATCGACATCGGCGGAACGAGCATCAAATACGGAATCGTCCAATCCGACGGAACCTTGCTGTCGAACAAAAACGTCCCCACCCCTGCGACGTGGGACGGCTTGCTTGAACAAGTCGATTTGATATTTAACGAGACACCTGCTGAAACGTCGATTGCCGGTATCGCCATCAGCGCACCAGGAGCCGTCGATTCGGCGAGCGGCGTGATTCATGGAATCAGCGCGTTGCCTTACATTCACGACCGTCCGTTCTTACAGGCGTTCAAAAACCGCTACAGCTTGCCCGTCACCGTCTTGAATGACGCCAACGCGGCGGCACTCGCCGAAGGCTGGACCGGGGGAGCCGCTTCTACAGCGCGCTATGCGACCGTCGTCATCGGAACGGGTATCGGCGGAGCGTTCATCGATAAAAATGAGGTGATGATCGGCTCCCACTTCCATGGTGGCGAGTTCGGTTATTGGATTCTCGACCCGTCACTTCCCCATCCGGACGGCACGTGGAGTAAAGTCGGCGCCACCGCCGTCCTCGTCAAGCGGTGCAGCGACCGTCTCGGCCGGCCGTTGACTGGAAAAGACATCTTCGAACTCCAAACCGCCCCGGTCGTTCAAGAGGAGTTGGAGCGATTTTATCGTTGGAACGCGATCGGTATTTACAACATCCAGTTCAGCTTGGACCCGGAACGTATTTTGATCGGCGGCGGCATTAGCCGTCGTCCTGAAGTACGGGACGGGATCAAGCGCCATCTCGATGAACTGTGCGACGCGTTCGGAACGTTCCGAATCGATGTCGAGACGTGTCAGCATTTCAACGAGGCGAACTTGATCGGGGCGGCCCGATTCCATATGTTGAATGCATGAAAAGGGCTTCGTTCACCTCGAGTGAACAAAGCCCTTTTATTGTGCTATTCGGTCTTCGTGAAGCTGATGATACACCTCGTCGCGGATGGCACGAGACGTCCGTTCATGGATGATCATATGGGCCCGGATGATTCGGTTCGTTCGCTCGTCGATCACTCCCGTCTCCACGTATCGATCAAGGATTGGCAAACTGAAGTCTCCTAGCGGCAAATAGGCGATCGCAATCGTGTCTTGCCCTGACTTCACAGACACTTGGACCCCGTTCACTTCCGGAAAGAAATACGATTCATAGTACGGCTCGATGACGAGCTCGTCTCTCGAGGCGTCACGAGCCTCCGGGACTGTCGTCGGCAAGGCGATAAAGTAAACCATTTGATCGAACGAGAACGACACGTCCTGTAACGAGACGTTCAAACGCGCGGCCTCCCGTTTGGCAATCGAACGCAAAATCAGCCGGTAACACGGACGGCTCGTGAACAACAAAGTCCCGACGAAGACGACAACCATGATCATGACACTGAACTCACTCATAACGGTACCCCTTCCCAGCGGCACACTTGATTTTTCCCGCGTGACTTGGCCGCATAAAGCGCTTGGTCGGCGCATTCAATCAGCTGTTCACCGGTTTGATGCAAGAGCGTATGTTTCGAGGCGACACCGAAACTGAGCGTCAACTGCCCGCCCGGTTGTGTCTCCCCATGTGTGAAACGGGTCTGCAGAACGGCGGTCCGAATCCTCTCGGCCACATGCGACGCCTCGACTTCGTCAAAGCGCGGCAACAGGACGACGAACTCCTCGCCCCCGAACCGATACGCCATTTGCTCGTCCGGTACGCTGCGCCGGATGACACTCGCGAGCCGCGTCAATAGCTCGTTTCCTGCCAAGTGTCCGTTCGTATCGTTGTACTGTTTGAAATGGTCGATATCCATGACGATGAGCGATAACTCCTCGTCCTCGCACTCACGGAACAACACGTCCAAGTCTTGCTCGAACGAACGGTGATTTTTCAAACGGGTCAAACCGTCACGAAGGGCGAGCGTTTCAATCCGTTGGTAGAGCGTCGTCTGGTGCAACGCCAACGAAGCCTGTTCCGCAATCGGCCGTACCCCGTCGATTTTTTGCGGTGTGATCGGTTTCTTGTTGACGACGTTATCGATGACGAGCAGACCGTACGGGATGCCTTGATGATGGAGCGGGAAAATCGTGCATTCGTCCATCTGTAATTCCGTATGTAGCAATCTAAGCACCGGGTCGTCGGTAATGCTCGCATAGACGTGGAGCGGCCGTCCCGAATCGAGCGTTCGTCTGAACGCGTGCTCGTCGTTAAACGGAATCGTCATCTTTCGAACCCGTTCATTCAATTGCTCGTCGTGCGTCGCATCCGTCTCTTTTTCATCAATCAAATCTTGCAGGTCATAATGTTGGCGGGTAATTTCTTCCCAAATTTGATATCCTTCTTCCGGATTCATCGGTCCGGTGCCCATGACGCCGTAAATACTATCTTTTTCAGGATCGGCAAAGAAAATGATAGAGCGGTTGAAACCGAGCCCGTGCCCGGCCGTCACCGACGTCAATATCGTTTGTAACAAGCGGTCCAAGTCGAGCGTGTCCTGCATCGTAAAGCTGACTTCCCGGAAGACGTTCAACTGCCGTGAGCTCGCCGTCAACATACGCAACCGTTCTGATCGTTCTCGCTTTAACTGCTGGATGTAACCGAATAAAAGCGCAGCTCCGAGACCGAAAAAGACATAACTAAGCAGTAACGGGAACGACAGCGTCCCGGATTGACTGTACACGAGAAGCCAACTGACAACAATTGCCGTCAACATCCCTTTTACTTGAAAGCAAACAAGCCCCGTCACGATGAGGAGGAGCACCGACCAATGAAAATCGTAGAAATCGAACAACATCCCGTGCCAAATGACGACGAGACTGCTTGCCCCGACAAGCAGCCAACGATTCAACGACGGTGTCGTCATCAACCGAAGTAAATTGATGACGAATGTGATCACGACGATGCCACCAATCCATATACCGTATATCATCGCTCCCCCTCATTTCATAAAAATCATCTCAATTTATATTATAGTGCGATTCGATGTGACCGGGACAATGTTTGCCCAATCACTGACCAAACTTTTAAGTTCCTTGAAGGATTTTCCAACAAACCCACTCCGATATTTTACATAATCTTTCCCTATACTTTAGCGCACTAACGTGAAATGATAGAAATACCTAGCCCAACTAAGTGAGGTGGAAGCGTGACCCGCACCGAATATGAAGAAGCATCAAAGATATTAATACACCTGTTCAATACCGCAGCTTTCGTTGGTATCGACTTCGGCTCCGGCCCGAATCACCACCTACTCTACTTCAAACGAAGTAATCACGAGACATGGCTGTCCATTGAAGGACCGTGGCACGTTCACACTGCCGATGCCCCTTTCGATGAAGGCTTACAATTGGAGCGTCTGATCCAGTTGCGACGCGAACGCGTCCATCACGTCCACCTAGGCGATGAGCACCCACATCTCGAATTGACGTTCGAGTCTGGCAACACATTATTCATCAACGGTTTCCATGAACAGTTCGAGAGTTGGCAGGCTGGGGACGCCCGCCCGCTCGGGGGAGACCAATACTTGCTCGTCGCCATGCCACAAGGCGAGCTCGCCGTCTTCGTCGAGGAGGACGTGTGATGGATGTATGGACGGAAATCGCTACGTACATGTTGATTGCGTTTGGCATCAGCCTCGCCATTATCTTCTTGCGCAAAATAACCAAGTCATAAAAAAGAGCGGCCGTGGCCGCTCTTTTTTATTTTACCGTCTCATCTTCGAACAGGCTTGCCCCGTTCGTCCGAATGACGTCTTGATACCAGAAGAACGAATCTTTCCGTGAACGCTCGAGCGTCCCCGACCCGTCGTCATGCTTGTCGACGTAGATGAATCCGTACCGTTTGCTGTATTCACCCGTCGATGCACTGACGAGATCGATACTGCCCCAGCTCGTGTAGCCGATGACGTCGACCCCGTCCTCAATCGCCTCGACCATCGCCTTCAAATGGTCACGCAAGTACTCGATGCGATAATCGTCATGGACCGAACCGTCCGCTTCGACGTTGTCGTACGCCCCGAGACCGTTCTCGACGATGAAGAGCGGGAGCTCATAGCGCTCATACAGTTTGTTCAAGATGACGCGAAGTCCCATCGGATCGATTTCCCAACCCCAGTCGCTCGCTTGAAGATACGGATTTTTGACGCCGCTCATGATGTTCCCGGCTGCCTCGTCTTCCGTCTTCTCCGCCTTCTCCGTCCGTGACATGTAGTAGCTGAGCGAGAAGAAGTCGACCGTGTTCGCTTTCAATGTATCGAGGTCCCCGTCTTCGATGACGAGCTCAATCCCGTTCTCACGGAAGAAGCGTTTCGCGAACGACGGATATTCACCGCGCACGTGCACGTCGCCACAGAAGAAGTTCATCATCCGTTCGGCGTCATGCGCGTACCAGATGTCTTCCGGGTTCGAGCTGTACGGATAGACCGGCGCCGCGATGAGCATGCAGCCGACTTGCGCCGCGGGATCAATCTCGCGGGCCGCCTTCGTCGCGAGTGCGCTCGCCACGAGCTGATGGTGAAGTCCTTGGTACGTCAACTGCAACTGGTCGTCCCCTTCACGGATCGCCATCCCTAGGCTGAGCATCGGCATGAACTGGGCGCCGTTGATTTCGTTGAACGTGAGCCAATACTTGACTTTGCCTTGATAACGTTCGAACAAGACACGGCTATAGCGCTCGAAGAACGTCACGAGGCGACGGTCACGCCAACCTCCGTATGCTGTCGCCAAGTGGAGCGGCATCTCATAGTGTGAGATGGTGACGAGCGGTTCGATTCCTTGTGCGACGAGCTCATCGATGACCCGATCGTAAAATTGGAGACCTTCCTCGTTCGGCTCGAGCTCGTCTCCGTTCGGGAAGATGCGCGACCAGGCGATCGACATCCGGAACGTCTTGAACCCCATCTCCTTGAACAAGGCGATGTCCTCTTTATAGCGATGATAAAAGTCGATTCCCTCATGGTTCGGGTACGTATAGTCTTCGTGGAGAGCAAAATCGAACGACGGATCGTGAATGATTCGCATCCGGTCTTTCCCGCCTGGCATCACATCCGCAATCGATAGCCCCTTGCCACCTTCTTCATATCCGCCTTCGAATTGGTTGGCCGCTGTGGCGCCGCCCCATAAAAAGTTCTTCGCTACTTGTTTCATGTTCATTTCCTCCTTTTAGGCTAAGACGCGCAAGACGTCATGATTCGGTTCGACGACGCCGACATGTGTCGGTAAGACGTCCAAGTAGTTCCCTGTGTTCGTGACGATGACCGGCGTGATCGTGTCATAACCGGCTTTCGTGATTGCCTCTAAGTCAAACGTGACGAGCACGTCCCCCGCTTTCACCCGTTGCCCGTTCTCGACGTGCGCCTCAAAATGTTGTCCTTCAAGCTGAACGGTGTCGAGCCCCACGTGAACGAGTACTTCCACTCCGCTGTCCGAGCGGAGGCCGATCGCATGTTTCGACTGGAAAATCGTGATGACTTCTCCATCAAACGGTGCGTAGACGACGCCCTCACTCGGCATGATGGCGACCCCTTTGCCCATCGCCCCGCTCGAGAACACTTCATCCCGAACCGTGTCGAGGGCGACGACCTCCCCTTTCACCGGTGAGGAGACAGGCGTGCCCACGTGGTCGGTCAAGACAGGTGCCGATTCGACGCGCGGCGTTTCTGTCGGTGCCACTTCTTTATGCAACACGTACGTCAAGCCGAACGAGACGACCGTCGCGACGACCATACCAATCAAAGCGCCATAGAACGTCATATCAAGACCTGTCGCTGGGATCATGACCGGGACGCTGAAAACACCGAGTCCACCCATCGCGTACGCTGCCGTACCGAGCATCCCGCCGACGACACCGCCGGCCGCCCCACCGATCATCCCGAAGACGAACGGCTTTTTCCGTGGGAGCGTCAAGCCGTAAATCGCCGGTTCCGTGATTCCGAACACACCCGCGATGGAAGAGGATGTGCCGAGCCCTTTCGTTTTCGGGTCACGGGCTTTCAGCGTGATGGCGAGCGTCGCCCCGACTTGACCGAACGTCGCCATGAGCACACCGACGACGATCGTATCCATCCCGACGACCGCCAAGTTGTTGATGACGATCGGCACGAGTCCCCAATGGAGCCCGAACATGACGAGCACTTGCCAGAACGCGCCGATGAACGCGATGGCGACGATCGGACTTAATCCGTAAAGGAACGAGTAACCGTTCGCGAGTCCTTGACTCGCATACGTCGCGACCGGTCCGATGGCGAGGAACGTGAGCGGGACGACGATTAAGAGCGCCATCATCGGCGTCGTGAAGTTCCGGACCGCTTCATGGGTCCGTTTGTTGAAGAACGTCTCCACTTTTGACGAGACGTACGTCGCCAAGATAATCGGAATGACCGAAGACGCATAGCTCATCAACACGACCGGCAAGTTAAGGAACGTGAGCGTCTCGCCGGCACCTTGCATCGCGACGATAGCCGGATAGACGAGCGCGCCCCCGATGATCATCCCGATATATGGATTCCCACCGAACTTCTTCGCGGCCGAGTGTCCGAGGATGACCGGTAAGAAGTAGAAGAGCGCGTCGGCCGCTGCGTTCAAGACGATGTACGTGCCCATGTCTTGCGTGAGGAGACCGAGGGCGACGAGAATGGCGAGCAACCCTTTCAACAACCCGCTCCCGGCCATCGGACCGAGAATCGGGGTGAAGATGCCGGCGATGACATCAATCAAGCGATTGAACACGCCCGTCTTCTCTTCTTCCTCATTCGAAGACGTTTGAAAACCTCCGGCTGCGACGACATCTTGATAGACGTACGGCACGTTGTTGCCGATGACGACTTGGAACTGGCCGCCGCTTTGAACGACCGTGATGACGCCATCGTGTTGTTTCAGTGTCTCTGGATCGGCCTTTTTTTCATCTTTCAATTTGAAACGTAACCGTGTCGCACAGTGGAACACGCTCTTGACGTTGTCTTTCCCGCCGACGTGACGAATGATATCGTCGGCGAGGGCCTTGTATTGGCTCATCTTGCTCACTCCTTCAGTTTGAGGTAAAAAGAAAAACCTAAATGAACGTCTACATCGCGTAGCGTCATTTAGGTTTGGCCTGAATCATCAGTAACCATCCTTAGGATCGTCGTTCTTTCATTAAGTTTTCGATGTGGATCATCATGTAGAGCCGTTCGTCGGTCGACACCTCATAGTTGTATTTCGAGGCGATCAATCCCGCAATCTTCTCGACACATTCATAGGCGTCCGGATAGCGCAGCTTCACCATCTCAAACAGCGTCTCATCGCCTCCGGTCTTAAACGTCTCTTTCGAGGCGAGCCGTTGAACGAAATATTTGAGATGGGTCAAGAACCGAGAGTACGCGTGTGACTCTTCATCCAAGTCGATTTGAAAATGATACGTGATGATTGTAAGGATCGCTTGGGTCGCTTTCGTCATCTCGGTGACGAGGTGTAAGTTCTCTCCCTTCGCGCCAGACATCGTCGCATTGACGAGGTGCAGGGCGACGGCGACGGCCTCATCTTCATCGAGGACGACGTCGTGCCGCTCATTGATGAGTGCGACCGCTTCTTTCCCGATTGAAAATTCAGGTCCATAAAACCGTTTCACTTCTCAAACGAGCGGGTTTCGGATGACGATTCCATCGCGATAACGACTGAGGGCGAAATGAATATGGTCGGCGAGCGTCACGTAAAGCGAGTCGTGCACCGTCTTTTCGAGTCTCGTCTCGGCCAGCTTGACAATTTCTTTGACCGTATCCATCTCTGTAGCCGGCATCTCATTTAAAAAATGGACGAACCGTTCGTGGCTCTCTTTACTCTCGAGCGTAAAGATTTTTTCGATTCGTGCTTGGTCAATCGCGTCACCTGGCCGCTTTTGAAACGCAATCCCTCGTCCCATGACGACTTGTTCTTGACCGTTCGCTTGAATAGCCACGACGTTGTTGTTGAACACTTTTGAAATGTGCATGGAATCAATTCACCTCCGCTCAGGGTCGATTGAAAAGAAAAAAACCTAAATTCACACCGGTCCCCAAATTTGGATGATCGGCATCAATTTAGGTTTTGCCTGCATGACCAGTAACAATCCCAAAGTGGATTTTCTTCTTCTCGTCCTTAGCATACTCCGTTGATATCTTGACGTCAACAGAAAAATAAAACGCTTACAGATTTTACGAACGGGAAAGCCGATACCGGGCATAGCCGCCTTTAGGCATGGGATGAAAGTGAGTTCGGATGTGAAGAACGTCCGACATTCGGGTATATATATTCCATAGACAAGTACAAGTCTCTAAAACGCCCGTGTCCATCGCACCTTGAGAATCGTATCCGGTTCGGTCACGAAAACATGTGACCGGTAAAACGATGCCTGTCGTCACGTAAAAGACGCTAAAACATCAGGTGGACACACCTGCAACGACCTGTGGTGGATGGTAACAGTCCATCAGCCTGAGAACCTATATGGTCTGTCTCAGGAGGGGTGATGGCACACCTTCATCTGAAGGCTTGAGCAAAACAGAAATGGACTGCGCTCGCACAAGCACTTCAGAATCCCACGGTTTCAATCGTGGGAGTGTCAAACGATGACCGTTTCATTCGAATAAGATACGTTGCATCCGTTCCGGGGCCGCCAAAAAGTCTCGCATGACCCGAACGTGTTCGAGCTCATCGAACGACGTCGGTTCGAGTCCCGTCTCGACTTGAAGGATGTCAGCGTCAGGATAAGACATGAGGATCGGCGAATGGGTGGCGATGATGAACTGGCTCCCCGACTGCACAAGTTCATGCATCCGGGCGAGCATCGTCAATTGTCGCATCGGCGACAGCGCGGCCTCGGGTTCATCTAAAATATAGAGACCACGCCCCCGGAAGCGATGCAACATGAGCGAAAGGAACGCTTCCCCATGTGACTGTTCATGAAGCGACCGACCTCCGTACGATGCGTAAAACCGTTCCGGGTCCGGACTCGAGCGCGCAATCTCATCAACGTAGCTCGACAATTGATACGCCGTCTCGGCACGAAGAAAAAAGCCGTCTTCCGGCCGATACGCGCCCCGGATTGGCCGAAGCGCTTCAAACAACGAACTATGTGTCGAATCGGTCTCAAACCGAAACGAGGTCGCTCCGCCTTCCGGGTTGAACCCGGCGGCGATGGCTATCCCTTCAATCAACGTCGATTTTCCGCTCCCGTTCTCCCCGACGAGAAACGTGACCGGCTGGGTCAGCGTCAACTCGTTGAACCTTTGAAAGATCGGCAGTGAGAACGGATAGCCCGGGGACTCGACTCGGTCCCGTTCTAATCTTACGCCTCGTAAAAACAGATTCAATTCCATTCGATCCAAAAGACCGCCCCCTCTCGTGATTCAACCCCGTACGACAACCCTTGCGCCTCGAGCAACAGCTTGTTGATAGCAAGACCGAGTCCATGCCCGTTCGAGCGGTCACCTTTCACATACATATCCCATATGTTGTTCCGCATCGATTCTGGAATGCCCGGCCCCTCGTCCTCGATTTCGAGCCGTCGCTCTGTGAGCCGGACTGTGATCACGCCGCCGACCGGGCTGGCGTGATAGGCGTTTTGAAGAAAGTTCGACAAAATCCGCTCCATCGCCACTCGGTCAACTTGAGCAGCCACCCTTTCAAGGTCGAGCGCGACCGTCACTTTCTTTTCACTGAACCATTCTTTCATCCGTGAAACGGTCTCTTCCATCAATTCGTCCATATAAATAGACTCGATCGTAAGCGTCAACTTGTTCGCGGATAATTTTGAATACTCGAGCATTTCGGTGACGAGCCGGTCGATGCGGTCGACCTCCTCGGTCATGCTCCGTCCGGTCGCGGCCACGTCTTCTTGTTTGACGACTCCGAGTTCAAGCATCTCCGCCTCGTTTCGCACGATGGCGAGCGGGGTGCGAACGTCATGCGTGACCCCGGAGATGAACGTGTTCTGTAGCCGCTCTTTTTCTTCGAGCGACATGTTCATCTGCCGGACCGCTTCCGTCAAATCACCAATCTCATCGTCGGTAACCGGCGGTAGCGTGAGATCGTGCCGGCCCGACATGATGGAGGCGGTCGCTTGTTTCAATTTGACGAGCGGGGTCGTCAAACGCTTGCTCATCCAATACGTCATGCCGATGGCGACGAGAAGCGCGAACAAAAAACCGCTCCCAAGAATGACGTAAATTTGGCGAAACTGTGGATTTGCCAACGGTGCGGTCGTATACGTCACAATTTGCAAATCACCTTCCTCAAGTTTGAACGTGAGCAGGTTTGTTCCGTTCATACGAATTTGGTCTCGTTCACTTAATACGTCCGGGTTCAGAAACGGTGTCATATGGCGATGCATCCGGCCGCCCCGCTCAAGGTCGAGCCGTTCCCCGTCTCGAAACACGACGACATCGAACTGTCCAGGGATGCCCCGACCGTCCATGAGCGCATCGTAGACAATATCAGCTTCCCGCCCGAGTTGAGTATAGCTTTCGGTCTCGGCAAAGCGACCAATCAGCAGCGACGTTAGCCCGAACGTGAGCACGGCCATGACCGTAAGCGGCAAAATCGCCATGACGAGTAACTTCTTCATCAATCGATTCATCGGATATCCTCCAATCGATAGCCGACGCGGTGCACCGTCTTTAATTGCCGTTTCATCGTCGGCAACTTGTCGCGCAACTGTTTGACGTGTGTGTCGACCGTCCGGGTGTCCCCGGCGAACGTGTAGTCCCACACGTCATCGAGCAGACGATTCCGATCGATGGCTTCTCCGCTATGCTTCAAAAAGTAAAGCAACAACTCGTACTCTTTATTCGTCATGCGAATCGCACGGCCGTCATCGGTCACTGTCCGGGAGCGAGCGTCCACCGTCATGTCGCCGAACGAGATTTCGTCCGTCTGTTTGACGAGACGCTTCAGGCGGATTTCGAGTTCTTTCAATACAATCGGTTTGACCAAATAATCGTCAGCCCCGAGTTCGAGTCCGAACACACGGTCATCCGCCTCGCCCCGTGCCGTCGCCAAGATGATGACAGGAGCAGGCTTCAACGCCTTCAGTTTCGGGATGAGCGTCCACCCTTCCCCGTCCGGCAAGCGCACGTCGAGGAGGACCGCATCGAACGGTTGCTCAAGCTGTCGCTTCGCCTCGGCGAGCGTACCGGCCACACGAACGTGAAAACCAGCATACGTCAGAAAGCGGGCGAGCCCGTCCGCCAATTTCGGTTCATCTTCGACCACGAGTACGTTCATCTCTATCGCCTCCACTTTCATTATATCGTATCGGGAAACAGACCCCATCGTTTCCCAAAGACAATTTGCAAAAACCTTGCAACTCCCTCACAACTTTTGAACGGTCGCGCCCTACACTTGAGGTAGTAAAGGAGGAGATTGACATGAATAAATTAGCAATCGCACTGGCCGGCCTGCTTGCCGTCTCAGGCACAGGCGTCTATGCCGCCACGAACGATACGACAACGACTGATGGAACGGAAACGACGACCCAATGTGAGCGTGGTGAACGCGGGGAGCGCGGGATGTTCGGTGACCGGGCAGCCGGACAAGCCGCCTTACTCGAGGCGCTCGGTTTGACTGAGGACGAAGTGGAAGCAGCACGCGAAGAAGGACAGTCACTTCCTGAGTTGGCCGAATCAAAAGGAATCACCATCGAACAGTTCATCGAAGCGATGATCGCGTCTCATGAAGCCAAACTCGACGCAGCGGTCGAGTCCGGTGATTTGACGCAAGATGAGGCGGACGCGATTCTCACCGATCACGAGGAACGGTTCGCTGACGTCACGAGTTATGACGACCTAGACGGGATGCGCGGCTTTGGCGGCGGACGTCATAGAGGCGGACACGGCCCACATCACGGTGGTCCATTCGGCGGGTCGAACACAGATGAGGGTACACCTTCAAGCGACGACAACGTAGACAACCAAAGCACGAATTCACTGTAAGCAAAAAGGCAACCGCGCGCGGTTGCCTTTTCATATGGCCAACAATAAGAGCGAATAACCGACGAGCCCGACGGCAAAAGCTCGAAAACTGCTGTCCCGTTCTTCGGGCAGCTCTTCTTTCATGACGTTCAAGATGATACCCCCGGCCAAAAAAGCGACGATGATAGACAACGTCAATTCATCGAGCGCCGAGAACGCGCCAACGCCCCACCCGACGAGCACCGAAAAGGACAATAAGAGCCGTCCTTCCCGATCGTACATCGCTTTGTGGTGATGCCTCAGACCTTGATCGACTGTGATGAAATGAATCCCTAGCGCAAAGAAGTAAAGCGTCATCGTCCACGCGTTATCGAACGTACTCTCGGCGAGCACGTAGCCGATGCTGAAGTTATAGAAAACGAACAGCGCCATATGAATCCAGAACACGTTGTTGCTCCCGCGCCGGCTCATCTGTGTGGCCAATCGCTCGAGACCGTAAAATGCGGCCAAGCCGATCATGCTGACGACGAGAATATGATTCTCGATCGACGCGAAAAGCCCGTCTCCTAAATGACCTTCTAACTGTTCTTGATATTCATTCAACTCTGGTAAGAGGTGCAAAAAGACATACGACACCGCGACACCGCCAGCGAGAGACAAAAAACGACTGCGTGGCGTCTCGCGCACGTGAATCAAATTTCCTGAGAAATAATGAATCAAGGCAAATCCGATAGCAAACAACAAGCTTAACCAAAACAATTTCATCCACCTCCGACACTTACCCGTCAGCCGAACGATTGGACGACTCCCGGTCCTTGTTCCTTACCCGAGTGCCTTGTCTAATACTCTCATTCGCCCCGTTCAGCCCGTTGCCGTGCCCGAATCTCTTTCTCGACGCGACGGAGCGCTTTTTTCGAACCGCGGGCAAAGTCATGGGCTTCCTTGCGGTCCCGATAGTCGATAAATAACGTCTCAAGGTCATAACCTGCCGGGTAAAGGTCGATCGCCTTCGCCTCAAGTCGGACGCGGCGGAGCGGATAATCGCCGGACACGCCGTCGACATATACGGTGACGCGACGCAACGATTCATCCATCGCGTACACGAGGCCGACTTGATTCGTCTCGAGCAGGCGGACCCGGTCGCCTTTCTCGAAGCGTTCGTCCGGTTCGACGACCGGTCGGATGACTTCTTGTGTGAGTCGTGACGAATCGACGAGCGACTGATCATACGTCTTGTCATGCATATAGCGTTCCGCCTGCTGCAAAATGCTCGCGGGCAGTTTCATTTTCCGCGCGATGAACAGAGCGTTACTGTCGCCGGACTGACCGATCAACAACCGGTACTTCGGCTCGAGCGTGTCCGGATCGAACTGCATCGCCGCATTCATGAAGTCCGGATGCGTCTCCGAGTACGCTTTGATTTCCCCGTAATGGGTCGAGGCGACGACGAGACAGCCGCGTTTGTACGCCTCTTCTAAAATCGCGATGGCGAGGGCCGCACCTTCGTTCGGCTCGGTCCCGCTCCCGATCTCATCAAATAGGAGCAGCGAACGTTTCCCCGCTTTCTGCATGATGTTCGCCACGTTGTGCATATGGGCCGAGAACGTACTGAGCGCCGAGCCCATGTCTTGATTGTCGCCGATGTCGACGAACACGTCGTCAAACGTCGAGATATCCGTGTCCGGATGGGCCGGGATATGGAACCCGCTCATCGTCATCAAACTAAGCAAACCGATTGTCTTCAAGACGACTGTTTTTCCGCCGGCGTTCGGCCCGGTGATGATGAGTCCGCGATACGTCTCGCCGAGCGAGAAGTCGAGCGGGACCGCCCCTTCGAGCAACGGATGACGCACTTGTTTCAAACGGATTTTCCCGACAGCGTTCACACGCGGGGCGATGCCGTCAATGGCTTGGCTATACTTCCCTTTCGCGAACACCATGTCGTATTGGGAGATGACGTCGAGTGTCGTTTCAATCGTCGGCAACGCTTCCGCCACCATGCCAGTGAGCGTCGCGAGCACTTGATAGACTTCGACCGCTTCTTCCGTCCGTTTGACGACGAGCTCCGCATTGAGTTTACTGATTGCTTCCGGCTCGATGAAAACGGTCGTGCCACGGCTCGACGTGTCAACGATCGTCCCGGCGATTTTGTGCTTATACGACGCTTTGATTGGAATCGTGAATCGGTCGTGTTTTTTCGTCACGAAACCGTCTTGAATCGCTTCCCGGTTGGCGGCACTTTTTAAAAACTTGTTCAATCGCTCCTCGATCCGACCTTCGAGAATGTCGATTTGTTTGCGAATTCGTTTTAGTTCTTTTGATGCTTCATCGAGCACACGGCCGGCTCGAATCGCCGCCGTGATGTCTTCCTCGATGTGGCGCCACTCGCTCATTTCCCCCGCATACGCCGATAAAAGTGGCGCAAAGAATGTTTGCTCGGCCATGAACCGCTTCAGCTTCCGAGCACCGCGGAAAAATTCGGCGACAGCTTCAAGTTCGCTCGCCTCGAGTTGGATGCCCCGGCTGATTTTCCCGATGAGCGGTTCCATGTCGGATACGCCGATGAACGGGATGTGAGAGGTCGCATCGAGAATCGCGCGCGCCTCTGACGTCTCTTGCAGCCGTTTTCCCACTGTTTGCAAATGGTTCGTCGGTCGTTGCTTTCGTAACAGATTTCGCCCGAATCCGCTAATGCAGTAGCGTTCGACGCGTTGGATGAGTTCATTGTATTGCAATTTATCTAATGTTTGTTCGTTCATGGGAATCTCTCCTTGAAATGTGATGGAGATACCGCGCAAACAAAAAGCGTCGGCCGATGACGACCAACGCAAAAAGACAGACCGGTGTCTGGCAGTTTATGAAGGGCGGTATCTGTAACAGAACATGAAGGCATGACAAAAACGCGTGTCATCCAACATTTTTCAGTTCGTTAGGCAGATACGACCTCACTCATTAACATGCAACACCTTTCTCATTCAGTTTCGCCCTTACTATACAACAGAATCCTGAAGAAGTAAAATTTTTAGAGAGCGCTTTCAAATTAGGACTTGTCTTCTCTGCAGTGGCGTGCTATGTTGATGATGACGAAACGAATAATGATCACATGTGACTGATTCGATCAGGCATGGGGTAAGACGAAAGGCTCACGCCACCCGTCTGTACTCCATGCCTGTTTTGTTTTTTCACAATCATTTTTCGAACGAAAGGATGAATCGAAGATGTTATTGAATAAGTGGATGAAGAGACATACACTGACACTTTATGCACCCATGGAAGGAGACATCATTCCACTTGAGGAAGTGAGCGACCCGGTGTTCAGCGAGAAGATGATGGGCGACGGGATTGCCATCATGCCGACGGACGGGACCGTCGTCGCACCGGCCAAAGGGACCATCGTCCAAGTCGCGCCGACGAAGCACGCGATCGGGATTCGCACCGAGGACGGCGCCGAAATTTTAATCCATGTCGGGCTCGACACGGTCGAGCTCGCAGGCGCACCGTTCAAAGTACATGTCATAGTAGGCGATCATGTCGACGCCGGACAACCGCTGCTCACAGCGAACCTCGAACAAATTCATCAAGCCGGAAAAGACACGGTCACGCCGATGATCGTCACGAACGGTGGCGAGCTGAAAGAGCCATATGCTTTCCACACAGGTGGCCCGGCTCTCCCCGGCAAGACGGTCGTCGCTCAAGCGGAACAATGACTCCTCGATAGGAGGAACCATGTTAAAAATCAAAAAAATCTTGAACAACAATGCGGTCATCGTCTCGGACGATGGTGAAGAGAAGATTGCTATCGGGCCGGGCGTCGCATTTAAGAAGGCGCGCAATGACGTCGTCAATCCGCATAAAATTGAGAAGCTGTTCGTCATGTCCGAAGGCGACAAGTTTCAACAACTCTTGAGCCGCATCCCGGTCGAACATTTCACGATTTCAGAAGAAATCATTAGTCACGCGGAAAAGCGGCTCGAGACGACGTTCAATGAACACATCCACGTCGTCTTGACCGACCATATCTCGTTTGCCATCGAACGGGAGCAAGAAGGGATCTCGCTCCGGAACAAACTGTTGAACGAGATCAAAATTCTATATCGCAATGAATATGAAATCGGGCTATGGGCGATTCAGCATATCGAGAATACGCTCGGGGTGAAGATGCCGAAAGATGAAGCCGCCTTCATCGCGCTCCATATCCATACACTTAAAGTGAAAGGGGGTGATTTGCGTAAGACGCTCAAACAGACGACGATCGTACGAGACATGATTCAATCGATTTCGAGACGGCTCGACCTATCCATTGAAGAAGATGACTTATCCTATCAACGCTTATTAACTCATTTACGATTCGTCATGGATCGGGTCAACCATTATGATCATCATACGATTGACGAGGATATGTTACAGATGATCCAAACAAAATTCTCGTCGGCATACACATGCGCGTCTGATGTCGCAAACGAAATGGAAGACTTATACGGTATCGTCTTGCCCGAGTCAGAGCTTGGTTATATTACGCTCCACATTCAACGCCTGCAAGATCAACACCATCAAAAAGGAGGACATTCACAATGATGAACTTTTTACAACGTCTCGGACGTTCCCTCATGTTGCCGGTTGCGGTACTTCCTGCAGCGGCCATCCTCATGGGGATCGGTTACTGGATCGACCCAGTCGGCTGGGGGTCTGAGAACATTGCCGCCGCTTTCTTGATTAAAGCCGGTGGTGCTATCATCGATAACATTCCAATTCTATTCGCCGTCGGGGTCGCCCTCGGGATGGCGAAAAACCGTGACGGCTCAGCCGCCCTCAGTGGTCTCGTCGCTTTCCTCACGGTCACGACACTTCTTTCTGCGGGAACGGTCGCTCTTTTCCAAGGGGTCGACGTAGAAGCCGTCAACCCAGCGTTCGGACGAATCGCTAACGCGTTCGTCGGTATCCTCTCAGGTATCGTCGCCGCTCAAATGTACAACCGCTTCAGCCACGTGAAATTGCCTGACGCCCTCGCCTTCTTCAGCGGCAAGCGTCTCGTACCGATTATGACGGCGTTCGCGATGATCCTCGTCTCGGTCGCTCTTTACTTCATCTGGCCGGTCGTCTACACAGGACTCGTCGGATTCGGTGAAACGATTTCGAAAATGGGCGCGTTCGGTGCCGGTCTTTACGGCTTCTTCAACCGTCTGTTGATCCCGACCGGTCTTCACCACGCCTTGAACTCGGTGTTCTGGTTCGATGTGGCCGGTATCAATGACATCGGAAACTTCTGGTCGGGTGAAGGGGAGAAAGGAATCACGGGACGTTACCAAGCCGGATTCTTCCCAATCATGATGTTCGGTCTCCCGGCGGCAGCACTCGCCATGTACCACACAGCGAAAACAAAACGTAAAAAGCAAGCGGCTTCGCTCCTTCTCGCCGCAGCGTTCGCTTCATTCTTCACAGGTGTCACAGAACCGCTCGAGTTCTCGTTCATGTTCCTCGCGCCAGTTCTTTACCTCGTGCATGCTGTGTTGACAGGGATCTCACTCTTTGTCGCCGCGACGTTCCAATGGACGGCCGGGTTCGGTTTCAGTGCCGGTCTCGTCGACTTCGTGCTCAGCTCACGGTTGCCGCTCGCGAATCAACCGTACATGTTGCTCGTCCAAGGTCTCGTCTTCGGTGCCATCTATTACACAATCTTCCGCTTCATGATCGTCAAGCTCAACTTGGCGACACCAGGTCGCGAATCGGATGAGGCGGTCGATGCCGTCGCAACCGAGACAGCGCCTGAAGGCCAAACAAAAACAGCTCCAGTCGCAGCTGGCGGACAATACTCGGCCATGGCAGCGATGATTTACGACGGACTCGGTGGCGACCAAAACGTCACAGGAATCGAGTCATGCGTCACACGTCTCCGTGTCGATGTGAAAGACATGGACACGGTCGACCAAACGCAAATCAAGAAAGCGGGCATCCCAGGAATTAAAGTCGTCAGCCCGAACCACATTCAAGTCATCGTCGGCACGAACGTACAGTTCGTCCTCGAAGAGATTGAGAAACTCCGGAGCCACCGCGCCGGATAAACGACAAAAGCCACCTCGCATGCGAGGTGGCTTTCATTGTCGTTGACGATATAGTTGATAGAAGCGTACAAAAAGATAAAAAAACAGCCAGGGCAACACATACGTCGTCAACCACGTAAACCCATGTAACAGTAACCACGTGAAGTTATACCCAAGCAATCCAGGGATAATTAACCCGATAAACAAAACTATAGCAACTAGGATCACATTCAACAGCATTCGAATTTCAAATCACACCCATACCATTTTTATCCATTTTAGCATATGCATCTTCTCTCTGTAAATCAGTCAAGTTAGTATGCACCTCACATCTGGCGCAACCGGTTGATGCGTTCGACCGGATTCGGGTGTGTCGACAATAGTCCGCTCATCTTTTTCTTCATCGGATCCGAGAAATAGAGCGGTGCCGACGCGTTCGACGCCTCTTTCACCGGCGTCTCGACGTTCGCGATTTTTTCGAGCGCCGAAGCGAGCGCTTCTGGGTTACGCGTCAGCTCGGCCCCGCTCGCGTCCGCCAAAAATTCACGATTTCTTGAAATCGCCAAGTTGATGAGCGTCGCGATAATCGGTGCGAGGACGAGCAGGACGAGCCCGACGATTAAGAAAATCGGGTTTTGATTGTTATCACGCCGTCCGCCGACACTTCGAAAGAACAGCATCCGCGACCCGATGTCACTCATGATGGCGATGACCGAGACGAGGGCGAGCGTGACCGTCGACAATCGGACGTCGTAGTTTTTGATGTGCGCGACTTCGTGGGCGATGACCCCCTCGACTTCTTCACGTGTCAGGCGGTCCAGTAGCCCGGTCGTGACCGCGACGGCCGCCTTCTCCGGCTTGAGTCCGGTCGCGAACGCGTTCGGGGACGGGTCGTTGATGATGAAGACGCGCGGCATCGGCACCCGGGCGACCATCGCCATGTTCTCGACCGTATGCCATAAGAAGCGATGCTGCTCGACCGAGGTGATTTCTTTCGCATGGTTCATCCGCATAACGATGCCCGTGCTCGACATGATGACGATACCGACATAAAACAACGAAAAGACCGGTGTGAAAATGAGACCTGGCAACGCGTCCCCGTAATTGATATACGAAATCGCCGCCCCGACGAGCAAGACGAACAAGATGAAGCCGGCGACGATGAACACTGTCTTCACTTTGTTTTTACGAATCTGTTCATAAAGGAGCATCGCTGGCACCTCGCATTAGAACGAGACGCGAACGTTCTCGCGTTCTTCCTCTCGCGCCTCGAGCATGTCACGCTTCTCAAAATGATGGAGCGAGGCGATGACGTTCGTCGGCACCGATTCGATTTTTGTATTATATTTCATGACTGTGTTGTTATAGAGCTGTCTTGAGTACGCGACTTTGTTTTCCGTTTGCGTCAACTCTTCTTGGAGCATCTTAAAATTCTCGTTCGCCTTCAAATCAGGATACGCCTCGCGAAGCGCGAACAGATTTTTCAGTGCGCCGCTCAACTGATCGTTTATGTCAATCTGTTCTTGCCGCGTCGATCTTACTCCCATCTGATTGCGAAGCTCGACGACTTTCGCAAGCGTCTCTTCTTCATGTTTCGCGTACCCTTTCACCGTCTCGACCAAGTTCGGAATCAAGTCGTAGCGACGTCTCAGCTGTACATCGATTTGGGCCCACGCCTCATCGACCCAATTTCGATACTTCACTAGACCGTTGTAAGCCGAGAAATAAATGACCGCCAGCAAGATGATGACGCCTAATCCAATCCATAACATATTCCTGCACCTCGTTTCTTGAATTCACTGCTGTTCTAATTCCCTTTCATCGTATACGATAAGCTTATCTTTTACAAAAATAAGGAAAAAACACAGTCTAGGCTGAATCATGTCAACAAATCGTCATCAGAAAGGAAAGATGATATGCCAGGAACGATCGTCGTTGCCGTGAAAGCGGTCATCGTCCACGAAGGAAAGCTGTTGATTGCAAAACGTTCGATCGAAGACGATATCGATCCCGGCATGTGGGAACTCGTCGGCGGCAAAGTCGATTTCGGCGAGAGGCTCGAGATAGCGCTTGAACGTGAAGTCGAGGAAGAAGTCGGGTTACGTGTCACTGTCACCCAACTGTTATATGCGACGACATTTTTGACCGACACGAGCCGGCAAGTGGTGATTTTGACGTACTTGTGTCGTCCTGCTTCGACGACAGTCGCCTTGTCATTCGAACATAGTGATGCTGCTTGGGTGACACCGTTCGAGGCGAAGGAACGCTTGCACCCAAGGATCGTGGATGATTAGACCGCCCATGCTGTTTGGCAGCACATTTGACCGACCATTATATATAAGATTGGAGTGTTCTCGATGTTTGTCACAACGCTTGATGCCCGACTGACTGATTTATATGAAGAGATGGTGACGCTACGCCGTCACTTCCACCAACATCCTGAACTCTCGTTCGAGGAACAAGAGACACCTCGTTTCATCGCGCATTATTTACGCGACCTCGGCCTTGATGTCCGCGAAGACGTCGGCGGCAACGGTGTCGTCGGGCGCATCAAAGGCGGGAACGGGCCGACGATTGCGTTCCGGGCCGACTTCGACGCGTTGCCGATTCAAGATTTGAAAGACGTCCCGTATCGATCGAAAGTGAACGGGGCGATGCATGCGTGCGGGCATGACGCCCATACGGCGTCGCTGCTCGTGCTCGCCAAAGTGCTCGCCGAGGCCGATTTGCCCGGAGACGTCGTCTTGATTCACCAGTTCGCCGAAGAACTCGCACCCGGTGGCGCCAAACCGATGATTGAAGATGGCTGTCTCGACGGGGTCGACTATATATATGGCGTTCATATTTGGACACCGCTTCCGTTCGGGACCATCGGCGTGAAAACCGGTTCCATCATGGCGGCAGCTGACCGTTTCGAACTGACGATCAAAGGAAAAGGGGGACACGGAGCCATCCCGCACCATACAATCGATTCGCTCATGGTCGGGGTGAACGTCGCGAGCCAACTGCAACAAATTTTGAGTCGCCGCGTCGATCCGCTCGAACCGGCCGTCTTGACGATTGGAACGTTCGAGTCGGGACAGGCGTTCAACGTCATCGCAGACGAAGCCCGTTTGTCCGGAACCGTCCGGACGTTTAATCCAGACACGCAAACACGCATCATGGAGGATATGGAGCGCATCATCGCTTCGACATGTGCCGGTGCTGGCGCGGACTATGATTTGACCTACATCCAAGGCTATCCCGCGGTCATCAATCATCCAATCGAAACGGAGCACGTGCGTCGCTCGGCCGCGAACGTAATCGGAGATGCCGGGATTGTCGAGATGTCCCCGCTCATGGTCGGTGAGGATTTCGCCTATTACTTGCAGCACGTCCCGGGTAGCTTCTTCTTTGCCGGTGCCGGCAACCCGGAACGAGGCGCCATCTTCCCACACCATCACCCTCGCTTTGACGTCGATGAACGGGCGATGCTCCACATGGCGCGCATCTTGATGAATGCCGCAGTCGAGACGTGGACAAGTACAAAAGAGGCGTGACGCAAATCGCGTCACGCCTCTTTTGTTTCTTCCGGTAACACAGAAATAAGCACTTGGTCGACTCGCTTCCCGTCCATATCAACGACTTCAAAACGTAGGCCATACGCCTCGACGACGTCCCCGCGTTTCGGGAAGTCACCAAGCGTGTAGATGACGAGACCGGCGAGTGTATGATAAGCGTTCCGTCCCTCATCGAATCGGGCGTCCCGAATACCGAGCGTCCGTTTCAAGTCTTCGATGCTGAGCAGCCCATCGGCTAAATACGTACCGTCTTCTCGGCGCACGACGTCCGGCGGTTCTTCTTCAATCATCACCTCGCCGACAATCTCTTCAAGGATGTCAAATAGCGTGACGAGTCCGAGAAAACCGCCGTACTCGTCTAAAACGAACGCAATCGGTGACCCGGTCTGTTGCATCATTTGGAGCACTTGGCTCGCCTCTCGTTGTTTTGGCACGATGAGCGGTTGTTTAATTTTTTTGAGGATGTCCGAAGGGGTTGATAACTCGGGCAGCATCAACACGTCACGAACATCGACGTAGCCGACGAAATCATCGAGCGTCCCCCGTCCGACTGGCAGTTTACTATGCTTGCTCTCATAAACAGCGGCTTCGATGTCTTCCACCGGATCTTCTAAATCGACCCATTCGAGTGTCGTCCGCGGCTGCATCAACTCGTAAATCAATTGATCGTGAAACGCAAACACGCGCTCGACTTGCTGCACCTCTTCATGGGCAAACTGTCCTTGCTGTGCCCCTTCGAACAGCAGTTGTTTGATTTCAAGTTCCGTCTCCCCGTCCGTTCGCTCTGCCTTCAATCCGAGCAGTTTGAACAAGAACAGCGTCGACTTCGATAAGATCCAAATGAACGGCCGCATCACTTTACTGAATAAGTCGAGCGCCGGGATGATTGCCATCGTCACCCGTTCCGGCGCGACGAGTGCGATTCGCTTCGGGACGAGCTCGCCGATGATGAGGGAGAGATACGTGATCACGGTGACGACGAGCACATACCCGACTGTCGACGCCGATTGCGCGCTCATACCGAGCTGCTCGAACACATTCCCAACCGGTGTCGAGAACCTGGCGCCCCCGTAGGCCCCGTTGATGATACCGATCAACGTGATCCCGACTTGAACGGTCGACAATAGGTCGGTCGGATCTTTTGAATACTTCAATGCGATTTGCGCGCTCCGCTTCCCCCGATTCGCCTCGACTTCGAGCTTCGATGGCTTCGATGAGATGAGCGCGATTTCCGTCATCGCGAAAATCCCGTTCAACACGATCAAAAACAAGACGATCATTAAGTCGATCCATATGGAAGAGCCCACCGTATTCATCACCTCTATAGTTATTTCAGTTCACTTTATCCATCATACGTCTCTGTACCCGTTTTATGCACGAAAAAAGCCACTCCTTCAAGCGGCTTCCTTCATGGATTCATGTTGTAGCGCCACAGCTTGTGACTGTTTGAAGATGACGACACCGAGCAACAATATCATCAAGCCGATGACTTGCCCGGGTGACAACGCGAGTTGCGGCATGCCGAACGCACCGAACAAGTCGACGCCGAGTGCCCAAACTAACTGCGACACGAGGATGACCGACACCGACAAAGTCGGACCGAGCAACTGGATGCTGCGCATGACGCAAAAGACGACGCCTACCCCGAGCAGCCCGCCGAGCGCATAAATTGGCGAGATGTCAAATACACCTCGAATGTTCCCGCCAAACAAAGCGAGCGGGATGAGCGAACCGAGAAGACCGACGACAAATACGAGCACCGTCGTCGCCCACGCCCCGAGATGGACGTTCATTTTCGCATTGACGGCCGCTTGGACGCTGATGAACGCACCCGCGACGGCCGAACAGATGATTCCGATAATCATGATGATTCTCCTTACTCGTAGAGCATGCCATTGGCACGCTGCTTTAATCGTTCCATATCCAAAATCTTGACTTGTTTCCGCGTCCGTTCGACGAGTCCCTCATCCGCGAACGCCTGCAACGTCCGATTCAAGTGACGATAGCTCGTCCCGAGCCACTCGGCCACTTCTTTTCGTTTCAATTGACTCATCTCTGTCTGAAACAAATCATTTCCGGACTCACTGAGCGAGACGAGGTAGCCGGCGAGACGCTCTTCAAGCGTTGACATCAAATGATTCGACGACGCGTTCGCCTCGATGAACAATTTCTCCGACACACCGCGCAACAGATGTTCCGTGAACTCGATGGTCCGGTTATGCGCTCGCAACACCTCGAACGGGATTCGTAAACAAACGACCGGCCCGACCGCCTCGACCGTATGGAGCACGTGGCGTCCGCTCGCGTATTCGATGTCTCCGATCAATGTCGGGGCCGCTTTCAAGCGGAGCAAGCGCAACTTTCCTTCTTCACTGAGCGTATAGATTTTGACACGCCCCTCTAGGACAACGAACAACGCATCGATTACTTGATCGTTCGCACAGAGCATCGCCCCGGATGGATACGTCACAATCGAGGAGTGGGCGAGCGTCTGTTCCGAAAACAAGTGACGCCAACCAAGCCGTATTAACGCAGCCTCTACTTTCATCTTCGTGTCCTCCTCATGTGAACGTATAGACGCCAATCCCAATCACCATCAGGCTGAGTCCGATGACCTGTCCTCCGGTGACCGGTTTCTTTGCGACACCGAACCAGCCGTTCGAATCGATTAAAAATGCCCCAATCAACTGTGCGACGAGCAATACACAAATCGCCCACGTCACGCCGAGCTGTTGAATCGCCGTCAACTCACCGAAGACGACGAACACACCGAACAGTCCGCCCAGACTGTAATACCAAGGGACGCGTCGGAACGCGGTGATATCCCCGTCACGCTTGAACGCGTAGATGAATAGCGCCAACGCCAATCCGACGAGGTGGACGACGGTGACCGACAACCACGCCCCGACCGCATAGCCGAGTTTGGCGTTGAAGATGCCTTGTAAGGCGATAAACGTGCCCGAGAGCAACGCAAAGATGATTCCCATTCTTTCTCCCCCTGTCTCTTCGTCTGACTGTACGGGAGAATGAATCGTTTGAAAAGGACATATGTCCGAAAAAAGACAATCTAGGCAATGCCTAGATTGTCCATGGCGTTATTTGAGTAACTTGACGATTTCTTCGGCGACCCGCTCAGACGATTGCGGATTTTGACCTGTGACGAGACGCTCGTCAACAGCGACGTTGACCGCCCAGTTGTCGGCCCCATCGAAGTTGCCGCCTTTCTCGCGAAGCGCCGTTTCAAGCAAGAACGGTACAGCTGAGTCGAGCTGCATCTCGCGCTCTTCGGCATCCGTGAAGCCCGTCACTTGTTTGTCTTTCACGAGCGGTTCACCGTTGCTCAACTTGACGTTCACGAGTCCGATTGGTCCGTGACAAACCGCTGCCACAACGTTCCCGTTCTCATAGACGTCGCGTACGACGCGTTGTAATGTTTCGCTGTTCGGGAAGTCGACGACCGTCCCATGTCCACCTGGTAGGAAGACGGCATCATACGTGTCGTCTGCAACCTGGTCGAGACGAGCCGTATTTTTTAACAAATCTTGTGTGTTCAGAACGTCTTGTGACAAGCCGTCCTCGAGACTGTTCGCATCGATTGGCACGTCTCCGCCTTCGATACTTGCGACGGTCACTTTGTATCCTTGCTTCTCGAATTGGAGATACGGCGCCGCGAACTCTTCGAGCCAAAGTCCTGTATCATGGCCATTCTCTAGTTTATCGGCAGACGTCGAGACGATCAATACATGTTTTGACATCATCAATTCCTCCTTCTGAAATGAGCATACGACATAGTTGTTCCCGCTCTTCTCACCTTCAAACCCTTTAATGCTCCCCCGACCTTAACGACAAACTTTTTTTGACCTGGTCTTTTTTTGAAAACGGACGTTGTCCATTGTGCGAGTATACTGGTCTCATTAGCCAGCAGGAGGGATTGTCGTGACGAAATCGATACTAGAATGGGGATTTCTCGCCGTCGCCGCTTTGATTGTGATGCTCATCGTCATTGGAAGTACATTATGTCCGTTGTGACACTCGTTCACGGAGCTGTCACGCGAATATCCGTTTACCGTACACCAGAAACCGGGAACAACTTTACTGTTGTCCATCGCCAGCTCACTTCGAAAGGATGTTGATTATGTCAGAACGCGTTTTCATCAGTCCAGCCAAGTATGTGCAAGGTAAGAATACGATCGACCAGCTCGGAAAACATGTGAGTCATTTCGGTTCGAAGGCCCTGTTGATTGCCGACGATATCGTTTGGCGCATCATCGGGGACCGCGTGACCGCCGCTCTTTCCTCAAGCGATGTCGAAACGGAGAAAGCAGATTTTGTCGGCGAGGCATCTCGCCACGAGATTGAGCGAATCGCTGCTGCCGCGAAAGAGAACCATGTCTCGTTCGTAATCGGCATGGGTGGCGGGAAGACGCTCGATACCGCCAAAGCGGTTGCCGACGAACTTGAGGCCCGCATTGTCATCGTTCCGACCATCGCCTCGACGGATGCCCCGACGAGTGCTTTATCCGTCATCTATACCGATGAAGGAAACTTTGAGAGCTATCGCTTCTATAAGAAAAACCCGGACCTCGTGCTCGTTGACACGAAGCTGATTGCCGAAGCGCCGGCCCGCTTCCTCGCCTCAGGCATTGCGGATGCCCTCGCGACATGGGTCGAGGTGCGCAGCGTCCTCGCCTTCGGTGGGAAGACGATGGCAGGCGGCGTCCCGACCATCGCCGCTGAAGCGATTGCGAAACGTTGTGAGGAAGTGCTGTTTGACTATGGGATCCCTGCGTACGAGTCGGTGCAGGCAAAAGTCGTCACACCGGCGCTCGAGGCGGTCGTCGAGGCGAACACCTTACTCAGCGGTCTCGGTTTCGAGAGCGGCGGTCTGGCCGCGGCCCATGCCATCCACAACGGGTTCACGGCGCTCGATGGGGACATCCATCACTTGACCCACGGTGAGAAAGTCGCGTTCGGCACGCTCGTGCAACTCGCGCTCGAAGGACGGACCCAAGAAGAGTTCGAGCGTTACGTCGCCTTATATATGGCGCTTGATTTGCCGGTCACGCTCGAAGACGTGAAATTGAAAGACGCCTCACGAGAAGACATCCTAAAAGTCGGACAAGCCGCAACCGCCGATGGGGAAACGATTCATAGCGGTTTTGACGTTACACCGGAAGACGTGGCGGACGCCATCATCGCGGCCGATCGGTACGCCCGCTTGTATCAAGCGAAGCTCCGCTAATTGAAAACGAGGATCAGCGCTCGGGCTGATCCTCGTTTTTTTGTTTCGGGGAGGCGATGAACGTCAACATGATGCCGACGACCATGCAACTGACGGTCAATATGAAAAATGTCAGTTGGTTCACGTAAATGATGTTCGTGAATTGATTCCAGCCTGTCGCATATGCCGCGTTCGTCGACTCCTGAATCCCATCACGGAGTGCGCTCGCTTGATCGGCATTGACCGTCAGCGCGAACGCCGCCATGGCGATGCCGCCGATGATGAGCCCGACCCGGCCGAACGGATGGACCGTTTGCACCGTTCGACGCGCGAGCCGAATGGTGATCCAAACGAACAATAGCGCGAACGGCCAGCCGATGAGCAAGACGAGTACGTATGGGTTCCCTTCACCAGCCGGCTCCGTGTACGATGCCGTCATCGTCTCTCCGAGTTTGAATAGAATGAATGTGATCAGCGTGATGATGAACCACGCCTTGATTAACTTTTCCATGATTTCACCTCGCCCTCAGTATAACAAAACACCGTATGCCTCCGCATACGGTGTTCGGTCACGACTTCGGACGAATCGCGTAATAAATCAGGATGACGAGCCACGTCCAAATCCCGGTAAAGATCCCGAGAATCCCGACGACGAAGAATCCAAGCGGAATCATCGACTTCGTACGATTGTAATCTTTCCACATGTCCGATAACCCTTTGATGTTGAAATACAAAAAGGCGAAGAACAAAATGAGCAATAAAAGCGGTAAGCCGAAGATGAGTTCCATACGATCACTCCTTTCTCGTCCCGACCGTTCTTGTTAGTTCAAGTGTACCGCTTGCATGGATACGGCGCATCGGGCTGCGGCCGTATCCAGATGTGGTCATGAGGCGGATACGCTCGTACTCTATTCCCTAAAAGTTTCTCTTTTCAACATTTGTAAAAAAGGGAAAACAGAACTATCGATTGAGAAGGAGGATGACCGTCATGAAATTCATCGCCGCGTTCCTCATCGTCTGCCTGATGTTCAGCACGCATGTCACCGAAGCCGCAACGAAAACGACCGCCGGCTATACGATCCAATCGACGAAACTGTATGGACGTGCCATGCAAACGTCACCGGTTTTAAAAACGCTCCCAAAGAACACACCGGTACAGTATTCCGTCTATAACCGAAGTTGGTCGAACGTCTACATCGGCAGCACCCGCTACTTCACCCCATCCACGAACCTCAAAGCCGGTATCCCGAAACTTTCCTCGACCGAACGGCTTCGCCTCGTCAACAAGCAGCATGGACTCGCATCCACTTATCGGTCCACCCAACTCGTCACCCTCACAATCCCGACCGTCTACGCGAAAGGAAGCGAACGGACGCTCATGGCCGCCGAGGCCGCCCACGCACTCGCCCGCCTCTATTATGATGGCCGGAAACAAGGGCATACGCTCTACGCGCTCAGCGCCTATCGTTCTTACACGACCCAAAAATCGCTCTACAATTATTGGGTCAATGCTCGAGGGACGGCTTACGCCTCGATGTACGTCGCCCGGCCAGGTCATAGCGAGCATCAGACCGGACTCGCCGTCGATATGACGAGCCAGCGCATGCAACTGGGGCTCGCCGCCTCGTTCGAGCAGACCCCGGAAGGAAGATGGATGCTAGCGAACGCTCACCGTTACGGCTTCATCATCCGCTATCCGAAAGGCAAAGAGAAAATCACCGGCTACAACTATGAACCGTGGCACTTGCGCTACGTCGGCGTCAATGAGGCAACGACGATGAAACAGAACAATTGGACGTTTGAAGAGTGGTGGACGAAGCGTTGACACCGAGCAGGAAGCGATAAATCGGAGCCGACTTCACGCTATACTAGAAGATGTACGATACTTGTGAAGGAGGAACGCAATATGTGGATTGTGATGAACAAGTTGGACGTAGAAAAAGGAAAAGTCGAAGCGGTCAAATCTCGATTCGAGACGACGAAAGGAATCGAGTCGATGGACGGGTTCATCCGTATGCAAGTGCTGACCGACACCTCGGACGAGACGAAAGATCAAGTCGTCATCATGACGACTTGGCGTGACGCTGCGAGCTTTGAGAACTGGCGTGACAGCGGCGCGTATAAACACGCCCATAAAAAACGGGACGACGGCACGTCTGACGTGAAGCCGATCGTCCTCGGGAATACGGTCAGTCAATACGAGGTCGCCATCGAACACGGCGCCTCAACCAATCACGTATAAGATGTCTTGCGGTCGAATGATGCCGAGAAGCGGCTCATTCTCTTCGCCGGTTTTTGTGATGAGGAGGGCGTCGAGGCGCGCTCCTTCTTTCATGTTCACGAAATGGTGATGCGCTTCGATGACCGACGTATGTGCGGCGATGAAGCGATAGCGATGAATGTGCGGGTCGTGGTGTAGCACGTGGCTAACGAGTACCCCGTCGAGCGAGACAAGGGAGTCGTGTGCTGATTCGGCGAGCCAACTCGTCACGCCTTTTTTCGTCAACAACCCGAGCCACGATCCGTCGATGCTGTAAATCGGAAATTGTGAATAATTTTTATTACGGATTTCTTTTAGTACGTCTTGAAGCGGATCGTCGGCCCGAAACGTCGTCACGCGTTTTCGAAATAGCGGGACGACTTGCCGAGGGTGTAACAGTTCCCGCTCGACTTCTAGGATCAAGTCGACGATTGAGTCATGGGGCTCGGCGATGATGAAATCGGGTTCGCGCCGCTCGTGGACGATGGCATTACGCAACTGGCTCATCTGATGCAAATCTTCTTTATAGCGCTCGATCACCGGGTTGTTCTTGGCGAGACGGTTGACCATGTTGCTGAAACTGAAATGTTTCCCGTCCCCGAGCTCCCGGCTCAAATAGTCTTCAATCCGATGATACGAAGCGATGAATTCTTCGGCTCTGCTCATAAGCTCACTCTCCTTATCGCCTTTCTATACCCGCTTTTTTCTCCATTCGAGCAGGATAACACCTCCTTACATCGAATGAATGAACATCCCAACTTCTGAAAGGAGGAAAGTCGATGGCGACTTCAATCTATGAGACGGTACGCTTATCCAACAAAGAGGCTTTTCGTTCTGGCATGCGTGCCGGGATTCCCGTCGCGGTCGGCTATATTCCGATTGCGATTGCCTTTGGTCTTTTGGCAAAGTCGTTCGAGATGCCGAACGCAATCACGCTCGCGATGTCACTCTTCATTTTCGCAGGAGCCAGTCAATTCATCGGCGTGCAATTGATCATGGCCGGCTCGATGTATTGGGAAATCGTATTGACGACGTTCATTTTGAACTTGCGACATTTTCTCATGTCCGCCTCGCTATCCCAACGTCTCGAGACGACATCGAATCGCTTCCTCGCGGCGCTTGCCTTCGGGGTAACAGACGAGACGTTCAGTGTCGCCTCGACACGAAACGAGGCAACACGCGGCCATTTCGTCCTTGGACTGAATATGATCGCGTTTCTCGCTTGGAACGTCGGGACGTGGATCGGCGTGTTCCTCGCTTTCGGTTTACCGGCGACGATTCAGGCGAGCATGGGCATCGCCTTATACGCCATGTTCATCGGTCTGCTCGTTCCGTCACTCACACGAAAACCCGTCGTTGTCGTGGCTCTCCTCGCCGCATGGACACAAGGGTTTCTACATTGGGTTGTGATGCCCATCCTCCCACTTTCTTCCGGGTTGAGCATCATCATCGCGACGTTCGTCGCGGCAGGCGCCGGAGCACTTCTATATCGTGAGGAGGGGACAACGTGATCAGCTTATTGCTACTCGTCTTGGCGATGGCGGTCGTGACCTATATTCCGAGGCTCGTCCCGCTCCTATGGCTTAAAGAATTGAAGCTTCCCCCGCTCTTGAAGCGTTTCTTATTGTTCACGCCTTACGCGGTGCTTGCAAGCCTTATTTTCCCGGGAATATTGCATGCAACGAGCAACACGACTTCGGCCGTCGCCGGCGGTGTCGTCGCGGTCACCCTCGCCTTATTGCGTATGAACCTCGTTCTCGTCGTTCTCGGCGGAATTGCCGGTGTGTACGTCATGGAAGCATTTCTTTGACGAACAGGCCCGCTCCCGATTGAATCGGGGGCAGGCCTGTTTTTTCACGCGGAAATCGCTTCACGTCGCAATTGAACGAACATGTCGACGAACGCCGCGTCCCATTGTGTTCCCCGTCCGCTTTCTAAAATCGATAACGCCTTGTCAGGCGGCATGCCTTGTCGATATGGACGGTCTGATGTCATCGCGTCATAGGCGTCGGCGATGGCCATGATGCGACCGAAGAGCGGAATCATTTCTCCCGCCAAGCCGTCCGGATACCCGCGCCCATCGATGCGTTCATGGTGCGAACGCACACCTGCCAAAATCGGTTGCAGCGAGTCCGGCAACGTGATTTGATTCAAGATGTGAATGCCGATTGTCGGATGTTGTTGAATTTGTGCGAACTCCTCGTCCGTCAATCTGTCTTCCTTCAATAAAACGTCATCGCGGACACCGATTTTTCCGATGTCGTGAAGGAGCGCCGACTTACGAAGCAACTCAATTTGATGGGAAGGCAATCCGAGCGCCTTCGCCAACTCGACCGAGTACGCGGCAACGCGTTCCGAATGTCCGGCTGTGTAAGAGTCACGAGCGTCTAACGTCGCAGCAAATAAGACGAATAGGCTATTCAGCAATTGTTCGTTCTCGGCCTCTCGGCGGGTCACGTTCTCGACCATGTGATTGAACCCGGTCACGAGCCGACCGAATTCGTCGGAATATGGGTTCGCGATTGGCTGGAGCGTGCCGGCATCGATGGCGGTGACCCCTTCGGTCAATGCGCCGAGCGGACGCTTAATACTGTCATACAGCAAAACGCTGCTGAATGTGGCCACACAGACGATGACGACTAGGATGAGGGCGGCCCACACCCAATACGCATCAACCTGGTCGATGTTCGATAACTGCACGCCTGAGGCGAGCATGAACAACATGATGGGGAACGTTCCGATGACGAGCATACTGAATAGCAATTTCGTTCGGACACTGAGCGAATGATACGTCGTGTGCAGCGGCTGCTCATTCAACTGTTCATTCTGTTTCTGTAAATGAAGAAGCATCGGTTCAACGGAACGATACGTTAAAAACAATTCGATCAGGGCATGAAGAATCGCGATCAATACGGCACCGAGGGCAGCAAGTCCGATCATCCGATACGGCAAGTCGACCCAACCTCGTTGAATGGCAACTACGGACAATGTCATCGCCGGAATCGATAGCCCGAACAAGTGGGGACCCATAATCCGCTTGACCGTGAGCACCGGAAAACGACTCGTCTGATCAAACGCCTGCTGAAGCATCGCTCGACTCGGGACCTCGTTTAAACAGGCCGCACGGACCGGCGCCACATGTCTCCGATACATGGACAACTCCAGTGCCGCCATGATTGACCCTGACACGACCATGATGGAAAATAAAATCATCATTTCAGACGGGGACAACTCGAGCGTCTGAAAGATGAACAAACCACCAACCCCAAAAACAGCGATGCCTGACCCTAATACATAATTCAATAGCAATGTTCGTTGAAACGTTTTAAACACGAAACCCTCTCCTACCTCTGTCGACTGATTACCTATACTATCGACCGGTCGCCCCTCACTATTGATGCCATCACGAAAAAAAACAGGCCTCTCAGTGAGAGACCTGTTCAACGATTGATTACGGACGGAGTGGTCCTTCATTATCGTCTAATGACCGGTTGTTTTCATCCGGCGTGATATTGTCATGGAACGGGTTCGGTTCTGGACCGTCTACGTTCGTTTGGTTCGGCATATTCGTCCGATCCGCTTCACGCTTCAACTCTTGTTTCGTTTGATTCGCTTCACGTTTCGATTGATCCAAACCTTGTTTCGCCTCACGTTTTGCAGCTTCGGCTTCTTGATTCATTTGTGCTTTTTCTTGCTCGAGCCCTTCTTTCGAGACTTCTGTCTCATCGATGCTCTTCTCAGCTTTCTTCAAGTAACGGGCCGCTGTTTCACGTCCACCGAGACCGAAGGCAAGGCCGAACGCAAGCGCGACTGCACCGAGGATGAGCAAGAATGCTGTGTTGACAATCATCGGCGCGATGCCGAGTTGGCTAATTGCCATGAAGAAGGCAATTCCGAGAATCGCATATTTTGCCACGTGACGGAGAACGCTCGGTTGACCTGCTCCATCGACGAGCACACTGCCGACGAGACGTTCTGCCATATTGGCGAGCCAGAAACCGACGGCCAAGATAATGATGGCCGCGATGACCATTGGCAAGTAAGCGAAGATTGCTGTCGCAAGTGACGCCATGAAGTCGAGGTTAGCGACTTGGAGCGCCTCAGAGACGAACAACAAGATTACGATAATTTGAACGATCGTCCCAATCACTTGGGCGACCGACGTCGATGACGTAGAACGTCCACCGAAGCCCATCTTCTCAGCGAGCGAGTTGACGCCTAAGTTCTCAAGGAGTGAAACGACAACACCTTTGAGCCACTTGGCGACGAAGACACCGACGAGAATCAAGACGATGGCAACGATGATGTTTGGAATCATCGCCAAAATGTTGTTAAGCATCGAAATCGCTGGATCTGAAATCCCGCGGATGTTCAACGCTTCAAGCGCTGAAATCGTGACCGGGATCATGATCAAGATGAACACGATCGTGCCGACTGCTTTCGCAAGGCTCGACCCTTTGACGTAATCCGATAAGTGGAGCTTCTCGGCAAACTTGTTTAACCCTGCCGCCTCCAAGAACTTCGTCAAAATGTCACGTACGATCTTCGCCACGACGTAACCGATGGCAAAGATGAGAGCAGCCGCAACGAGTTTAGGAATGAAAGCAAGGAAGCTGTTCAACAAGTCTTCGAACGGTCCGCTGATTCCGCGTAATCCGAGGGCGTCAAGGACAGCCGGGAGCGCTAACAGCAAGACGAGGTAGAAGACGATGTTCGCGACCGTATCGACCCATTTCGTCTGATTGACGCTCGTCGACTCTTGTCCGGTCTTTTCCATCAATTTGTTCAAGTTGAGACGATGACCTGCCATTTGAATCGCTTTTTTCAACAATGTCGCGATAATCCAGGCTACGAGCAGAATAAGACCCGCTTTAACGACTCCTGTGATCAAACCAGAGAGTCCAGCATAGATTTGGCTGAACGGTTGTGTCACTGCAGGTACGTTCATAAATTCAAAGATGATTAAGAAGGCGAGGAGCAATACCCCAAAGAAGACGACTTTGCCGATAATCCGTTCAGGCGTCCACCGCTTCTCCTCTCTTCCAGGTTTACCTGGCTCTCCTTCTTTTTTGACACCAACGCGTTCGTCAAGGCGAGCTTTACGGAGCGCCTTACGTGTCACGTTTTCCAGAACTTTCGCTAAGATAAAACCGACAACGAGGACTAGAAGTGCAAGTAAAAGATCTGGTAACCATGACATGAACGTGTTGAAATTGTATGTTGTATTATCCATCCAACATCTTCCTCCTATCTTTTTTTTAAATTTTGGTTAACATTGACTCTCTGTATTAATACCAACATTTCCAGACGCCTAAACCTTTCCTGTTTCATATAGCGCGATAAAGATTCAAGAATGATCGATTTTGTTTTCATTAGAAAGAAGACGTGTCTTTCCTAATCAAATGTGGTACGAATGAGTAGGAAAATCTTTTTTAGGAGGAGTCAAAATGAACATCGCCTTGATTGCCCATGACAAGAAGAAAGATGATTTGATTCAACTCGTGAAAACATACAGCCATATTTTGGAGCACCATCAACTGTTCGCGACCGGCACGACAGGAGCACGTGTCGCTGAGGCGACCGGCCTTTCGGTTCATTGTTTTAAGTCAGGACCACTCGGGGGTGACCAAGAAATCGGGGCTGCCGTCGCGCGTGGAGAGATGGACATGATTCTCTTCTTCCGCGACCCGTTGACGGCCCAACCGCATGAACCTGACGTGAGTGCGCTCATGCGGCTTTGCGACGTCTATTCAATCCCTCTCGCCACGAACATGGGAGGAAGCGAGATTTTGATTCGCAGCATTGAACAAGGTGATTTCGAGGCGCGCCAGCTCCACCATAACGACGAACCGCCTCTATGAAACATATAATGAGAAGAAGAGAGGGATCATTCTGAAGCAACCAGTATTTAACGATCCGGCCCTCCAAGCCTATTATGATCAAGTCCGAACTCATTTGTTGGAGCTCGTCGATGACGAGGCAGAAGCAGAGCGGTTACTCGATAGCTTGGCCGGATACATCCATCAAGCCGAGAAGAACGGTCAATCACTTGAGGGGCTATTAAAACAGCACCCGAGCGAATACGCGGCATTTCTGGTCGAAAAACCATCCACAAATGAGGAGTTCAGACGGCGATACCATACGATCGTCGAACAATCCGATGAACTCAAACCTTACGAAAAGACACAAGTCACCCGCGAGTTCGATTGGGCGATCGACCGCTTGAACGAGATGAAATTAAAGTTGCAAGATATCGAGATGCGCGACGTCTCATTCCTCGCTTACACGAAAATCGAGGCGATGAAATCATCGCGCCGTGCCTGGAATCAGTTCGGATGGCTGCTCGGCATGATTCTCGCCTTCGCCTATGCGAACCTGTTGCTTGTCATGGACGATTTGTTCAGCTTGCGTCTCTTTACCGCCCCGACCGCTATGTATGCGATCGACTACTTCGGGTTCGTGCTTCCGGTTCTGTTGACCGGGGCCGTCTTCGGTATGTTGACCCGCTTCCGTCACCAGTTTCAAACGCTCGGGCGACGCGTCTTGTTCGCGCTCTTCATCGTGCTCGTCTATATCGGCTTCGTTATTTTGACCCAACCGTTGCTCATGGCGCTCGAATGGTCGTTTTTGATCCAATTGACCCCAATCTACGCGCTCGTCCTGCTCGGCATTAGCGGATTCATGGCGTCATGGACCCTCATCGAGTTCGTCTGGCGAAATACCCGTTGCCAGCTCGGCAATGACGACATCATCATCTACTATTAAAACGTCGCGCTTTCTCTCACGAGAAGGCGTTTTTTGTTTGAATCTAGCGAAGAACGGAAATTACTAATAGCGTGACGCCAATTTGTAAAATACGACAACATAACGAAGGAGGCACAATATGTCTGACCGTAAAATCATCGGGCTGTTTGCAAGCGAGCAAGAAGTAATGGACAAAGTAGATGAGCTTCGAACGGCTGGGGAAGCCGAGAAGAACATGCACGTCGTTGCCAAGCGGGACGGGGAAATTTCCGCATTGCGCTACCATACCGACGTCAACGCCGAAGCAGGGATTCGCGACGTGAACTGGCTTGACCGCGTCAAGTCGTTCCTTCATGGCAGCGACCGGATTCGCGACGAGTTACGCAATATGGGGTTGAGCGACGCCGAGGCAGAAGAGTACTATACCGCGATCGACGCCGGCAAACTGCTGCTCTACGTCGACAAGCATTCCTACGATCGCTATCCGAATATGTATAAAAAAGATAGTGAGCTCGACCATGAAAAAGGGGAAGAAGCAGACGGCATCGCATTTGACGCCAAACCGTTTAACGACCACGATGAAGAACCACGCGGTACGAAAGACGACCCGATTGTCCGCGGGCATTCCGGGCTAGAAGACCATCGCCGATTATAAGGAGGATCTACACATGAGTGAGAAACGATTTATCAGCATGTTCGACACCCAACAGTCAGCCCTCGGCAAAGTCGAGGAACTGCGTGCCAAAGGATATAAGGATTCAGACATTTACGTCGTCGCCAAGCATGAGGATAACGTCTCGATTTTGCGTCGACAAACCGACGTCCACACAGAAGCGTCGCATGAGACGGGCTGGTTCGACAAAGTCCGCGCCTTCCTAAGCGGCCATGAGGATGTCCATAGCGGCCTTCGCAACATGGGATTCAGCGAAGAAGAAGTCAAACGCCACTATCGCGACGTCGAAGACGGAAAGATTCTGATTTATGTCGATGAAGACTTTGAACGTCGCCACAATGAAGGACTGACGGTCGACTCGACGCCATACAATGACTCAAAGCATGACACGAGTCATCAAGGGCATCACACGGCGGACGGACTCGAGATCGATTCGAAACCGTTCAACGAATCGGTCGGAGACAATCCGAACCGAGCCGTTGATCCTGAACAAGACAAATTGGATGAAAAAGCGAAATTGAACGACAAAGAAGCGAAGCTCCGTGGTCTCGACGACCGGGCGCTTCGTAACGACTATGAAGACCCGGATAACATCCGTCGCTTCTAACAAAGCAAGGAGCCTGACAACTGTCAGACTCCTTTTTTTCATGTTAGTCGATTTTTCGGCTCTATCCCTGCCAACACATTCATGATCGCCTCTCGGTTAAGTGCCATCATGGCGAGACGTGTTCGAATCGAGGCGCTGCCGATATGGGGGAGCGTCGTGACGTTCGGAAGCGTCAACAGCGGATGCTCCATCTCGATCGGCTCTTTCGCGAACACATCGAGGCCGGCTGCCCAGATTCGTTTCTCGTTCAACGCGTCGTATAGCGCTTCTTCGTCAACGATTTCACCGCGGGCGACGTTGATGAACACAGCCGTCTCTTTCATCTTGCCGAATTCGGCGGCACCGATCATGCCACGCGTCTCTTCCGTGAGCGGCGCGAGCACGATGACAAAGTCGGACTCGGCGAGGAGTTCATCGAGTTCAGCATAAACGAAACCGTACATCGATTCTGACTCATGCCGCCTCGTCCGGTTATGATACAGCACGTCCATATCAAAACCACGGGCCCGTCGCGCGACAGCTTCGCCGATTCGTCCCATTCCGATGATCCCGAGCTTGGCACGATATACATCCATCCCGACGTACCCCATCGGCGTCCACGACTTCCATTCTCCGGCCCGTAAATCACGTTCGGCCTCACCGAGACGACGTGCCGTCATCATCATCAGTCCGAAGGCGAGGTCCGCTGTCGTCTCGCTCAAAACGTCCGGTGTGTTCGTGACGATGATTCCCCGCTCTTTCGCCGCATCTACGTCGATATTGTTATAGCCGACCGCCAAGTTTGAGATGACCTCGAGGTGCGGGGCTTGCTCGATCAATTCACGATCGACCGTATCGCTCAGCATCGTCCACAGCCCGTGGGCCGTTGCTGCCTCTTCGAGCAAGACGTCACGCGGCACACTCACCGCTTCTTCTTCCCACATCCGTACGTCATAATCCTCTCGTAGCGGGGCCACCGCTTCTTCAGGTAAGCGTCTCGTAATATAAATTCGTTTTCTCATCCAATCGCTCCTCGTCTCTATATTATTCAATCTTTCTTTTTCGTCACCGGATTCTGTTCCATGAACTGTTCAAATAGCGAACCGAAATCACTGTTGAGCAACTGTTCGATCGTCTTCGATGAATCCATCGCATTCCGGAAAGCGATCTCGTTGATGGCGAGACCGATCGCCCATGTGATCCCGGAAGCGACCGTCGCATTGATGACACTCGCCGCCGCGTTCGCTCCTGGGAAGAACTTCATCACGTTCAGTAAGATCGTCTTCGATAGCGCCCGTCCGATTTGAGGGATGATCGTGCTCCCGATCAACGTCTTCAACATGTCGTCGTTCGCTTTCACCCCCCAATATCGGAACAGATGGACGCTCATCGTCACTTGAATCGGTGTCAATGCGATCGCGTCCGCGAACGGGAGCGGCACGGCGGCCGCTGTCCCCGCACTGGCAACGTAGCCCGAAATGATCCGGTTCGCTTTTTTCCGCTTCAACTTGAGCATCGCTTCGCTCTCGGCGTGAATTTCCATGAGCAGTCCTTCTTGAAGCGACTGGTCGAGTTGATCGACGGACCATGTGACAAGACGCTCCCAGTCGAGATGTGCGCGAAGTTCCTCGTCGTGCAACAGCTCTTCGGCGACACTGAGTTGGAACACCGCCTCGTCAGGGACGATGTCCGTCAGTTCCTCCCGTAACGCCGTCAACTCATCGACGTCGACTTGGTCGATTTGCGTGAACAACACCGCGACCGCGGTCACGGCATTCAATCGTTTGATCAGTGCTCGATCGAGCGGGGTGACGCGTTTCATCGATGCGTTGATGGCGTACCAGACGAGATGGATTTGTTCGGCAGCGCCTTTCGACTGTGCCCGCTCCACAAACCCGATGACTTCATCCGCATACGCCTCTTGCCGCGCACTCCCGATCTCATAGCCTTCGCTGTCGTACAAGACGATGGCGACATCGTCACTCATAAACTGATGAATTCCACGTGTGACCGGTTCACCGGCCGCGACTTTCGTCAAATCCCGTCCGAACACGTGGTTGACGACCGAACTTTTTCCCGACCCGGTGGCCCCGGCGATTAAAATGTTCGGCTTTTTCACCTGTCCGCGTAGCCGGTCCAATTCTTCTTTTAAATCATACGTGTCTAAGTTGAACGGTATGTTCTTCTCCATATAAGTCCCTCCTCATTGACTGAGCGTCCGGCCAAGGCGGCGCATCTCTTCCTCGAAACCGCGGCGGACGTCCAACTCAATCGTCTGTTTGACCAATTCGTATTGCTGATCGACTGCCTTTTTAATCCCCCGCTCCGCCGTTCGTCGTTTGAACGCCCAATAGATGAAGTGGACACCAGGAATCATTCCGAGCACCATCTTGCGAATCGTCCGCTTGAACGAGTAGTCAAACCCGAGTTCGACTCGACGTGTGCTGAACACGAGGTCAGACGGCGCCCCGACGAGCGGATATCGTTGCATCAGTTGAATGTAGTGGCGGATGCCTTGCGCCATCGCCTCTTCTGTCGTCTCCGCGGCCGCTTCGAGCGTCTGCTCTAAATCTTTCTCGATGTTTCTCGCCTTCCAACTGATCATCGCCTGTGGCGTGATCATCCGGATCGTTTCAGCCGAGCGATAGCTTCGTTGGCGCCACGAATCGAGCTCGTCCAATAAGTGTCGAGTCAAATTGAGCGGCAACTTCCGTTCGACGTCGCGCCATAAATTCGTCCGGTTCCGGTTCCATACGGCCTCATAACCGATATGCGGGACGACCTGCCCGCTCAGTAACTTCTTCTCGACGCTGTTGACACGAATGATCGCTTCACTGCTCACACCGAGCTCACGGACCAAGACAGCTTCCATCGCCTCCGCCTTCTCGACGTTCATGGCGCTGTCTGGATTGTAGTTCGTTAAAATGATTGTGACGTTGCTCCGTTTCGCGTAGAGCGGCTTTAAAATCGAGTCCAGCTCATACGCCTCGACACGTCCTGAGTTGATGGACAATAAGTAATAGATGGTATGAAACCAGTCCGCGATGTCGAGCGCACCTTCCCGTTCATTGACGATCGATAAAATCGCGTCATGCCATTCGTCCGACCGATCCGCCTCAAGCCCCCATGTATCAAAGAAGCGGAATAAAATTCCGCGCTCGAGGTCATAATATTCATACTCATGCAGCCCTTCAGCCGTCACCGGTCTGCCGGCCCGCGACTCGGCGACGTCACGCCCATAAATGTAGTTCAAAAACGCGCTCTTCCCGACCCCGGTCTTCCCCGCGATTAATATGTTCGAGACAAGCCCCGTGTTGTCCATATCGTTCCCCCTGCCTTCATCGTATAATTACCATTATACTAAATGGACAGGTTTGAAACGTCCGACGAAAGGATGAGACAAATGTTGCACCATCTCGAACTGTACGTCTCCGATTTGAAAAAAAGCCTCACAGCCTGGGACTGGCTCCTAACCGAACTCGGCTACACCGTCTATCAACAATGGGAGCATGGCCAAAGCTACTGCTTCGGTGACACGTATCTCGTCTTCGTCCAAACCGAGGCCGCACATCTCGAGCCGCCTTACCATCGCAAGAAGACCGGTTTGAACCACATCGCCTTTCATGCAGAGTCACGCGACCAGCTCGAGCGGCTGCGCCCAGACTTGTCTCGCCACGGGTTCACCGAGTTGTATGCCGACCGCTTCCCTCATGCCGGCGGTCCGAACTATATCGCCCTCTACTTCGAGGACCCGGACCGGATGAAAGTGGAACTCGTGGCAACGTTGTGAACGATTGCACGGACACCTAACGAAAGTTTGTGAAAACAATTGCAAACTTTTATCGGACCTCCTAGACTTAAAAGTGTCTAAGGAGGTCTTTTCGAATGGAAAAACAAGTTGTTGAGTATATGGAAGAAGCGGCGTACAAAAAGGCGACGCTGCTGCGTCATTCTTTTGGCCAATACGCACTCCGCTCGATTGTCGCCGGATTTTTAATCGGGATTGGGGTCGTCTTCGCGTTCTCTGTCGGGAACATGTTCATCGACGTCCCTGGAACGATGCTGTTCGCCGGGATGAGTTTCTCTGTCGCTCTCGTCTTCATCGTCTGGATGGGCGGAGAGCTGTTCACGAGCAACACGATGTACTTGTACACCGGGGCGAAACGAAACCGGGTCGCGTGGCGTGATCTCGTCAACGTATGGGGCATCAGTTGGATCGGCAACTTGGTCGGTGCGCTCTTACTCGTCGTTCTCGTCATCGGTGCCCACAGTATGGGTGAAGTCGGAAGTGATCATTTACTGTCCGTCGTCGCCGCCAAAAAAATGGGTGGTGACGCTTTCGCCATCTTTTTGAAAGGGATTCTGTGTAACATCCTCGTCTGTATCGCCATCTTCATGCCGCTCAAGACGCAGAACGATGTCGCGAAGATCATGTTGACGATGTTGCCGGTCGTCGTCTTTTTCGCCGCCGGTTTTGAACACTCGATCGCCAACATGGGCATCTTCGGGCTCGCACTGTATTACGCGCCTTCGGAAATGATCAACATCGGCCTCGCCTTGAACAATTTGCTCTTCGCCACACTCGGTAACATCGTCGGTGGCGCCTTGTTCGTCGCCGCGACGTACCTCCATTTGAACGCACAGATCTCGACAAACGTCGAATCGATTCGTCAGAACGCATAAAGACAGGGGCCCCGATGAGCAGGGCCCCTGTTGTTGCAATGATTACGCTTTTGATGAGTCGGCTACGGCCGCTTGGACCGTACCTTGTGCGACTTCTTCTTCTTCCACGTCCCAGCACTCCGTGTTCTCAATGCCGAGTTTACGGGCTGAGAAGCGTGGGTTGAGACCTTGAGCCCGTTGCTCTTCATAGTCACGGAGTACTTTGAAGGCCACACCGCCGAGAAGTATGATTGCCGCCAAGTTGATGAGTGTCATGCCGGCCATGAACAAGTCAGCGAGACTCCAGACGAAGCCGAGACTAGCGACCGATCCGAGGAAGACGAAGCCCATCGTGAGAAGACGGAAGCCGAAGACGGCACCTTTACTCTTCTTGATGAATTCGATGTTCGTCTCACCGTAGTAGTAACTGCCGACGATCGAGCTGAAGGCGAACAAGAGGACGCTGATGGCGATGAAAGCAGGTGCCCATGATCCGATTTGTTCAGCCAACGCGTTTTGAAGGAGTGCGATCCCTTCGCCGTTACCAGCCGCGTAGCTGTCCGAAAGAAGAACGATCGCTGCTGTTGCTGTACATACGATCAACGTGTCCAAGAAGACACCGAGCGTCTGCATGAAACCTTGTTTCGCCGGGTGAGACACTTCTGCCGTCGCAGCGGCGTTCGGTGCCGAACCCATACCGGCTTCGTTTGAGAAGAGACCACGACGTACACCCATCATGATAGCAGCTCCGACCGATCCGCCGAACGCCTGCTCGAGACCGAACGCGCTTTGGAAGATCATACCGAGAACAGCTGGCATTTCTGTAATGTTCACGACGACGACGTAAAGGGCGACGATCAAGTAAAGGACTGCCATGATCGGAACGACGATTGCTGAGAAGTTCGCGACACGTTGCACGCCGCCGAAGATGACGAGACCCGTCAACACGACGAGTACAGCTCCGCCGATAGCCGCTTCAAGACCGAACGCGTTGTCGAACGCTGCCGCGATCGTGTTCGATTGAACCGAGTTGAAGATGAGACCGAACGTGAAGGCGATCAACACCGCAAAGACGATACCGAGGACGCGGTTGTTAAGACCTTTTTCAATGTAGTAAGCTGGGCCGCCGCGGTATGCGACGTCATCTTTCACTTTGTATACTTGAGCGAGCGTGCTCTCGATCATCGCTGTCGCTCCACCGAGAAGCGCGACGATCCACATCCAGAAGACGGCACCCGGACCACCGAGGGTGATGGCGACCGTGACACCGGCCAAGTTACCCGTTCCGATTCGCGTCGCTGCTCCGATGAAGAACGACTTCGCCGAGCTGATACTCTTGCCATCTTTCGCGAGTGTGACGTCTGATTTGTCAGTGACGACACGGAACATCTCTTTTAAGTAACGGAATTGCATAAATCGTGTTTTGACCGTGAAGTAAATCCCTGCTCCGACGAGCGCCACAATCAACACGTACGTCCATAAAATGTTGTTTAAAAAGTCGACGCTTCCTTGCAATAAGTTTTGTACGGCTTCCATGAATAAGTTCCTCCCTGTTGTGTGAATCTGAAGTTGTTAAGATTTTTATAATGTCTTGTTTTGAATTATACAAAGATTCTGACAATTATCAATAATTTTTTTATAGGTTGGTTCACAGAAAGTTCACATTAAATTCGACACGAACCCCGAAAAACCGACACTTGAAGCGCTTACATAATGTCTTAAAAGAAATTATAAATCTATATTTCCCGGCTTGATTTCAAGGATTTCATTCAACTTGTTTCATACTATTCGTTTTGTGAATAGGTTTGTTTGTGAATCTGATCGCCGTTCTATCAATATAGTATGACAATATTTCCCGATTCTCGAATGAATCCCGACCTACCGGGTAATAGTGAGTTCTCGCTAGAGCGCTACGTTCAATCAGTACGAAGAAAAAAGGCAGTCGCTCGATTGAGCGGCTGCCTTTTAAACGCCTGTCCGTTTCTTCTGGTTGTTCGGCTTCTTCGTCAACTGGTTCGTCAACGGTTTCTGCTTCGTCCCATGAAGACCTGTCGGCACTTTCGTCTGACTTTGCTTCTTCTCGGCGAGTTTTTGTTTCATCGCCTCTTGAAAACTCATTTTCTTTTCACTCATGTCATTCACCTCCAGCTTCGATCACTTTCACTCGACCGACCTGTCCATCGCTTAAGCGTACTTTAATGCCGTGCGGGTGACGCGGCGAGTTCGTCAAAATGTCTTTGACGACGCCTTTCGTCAACTTCCCACTCCGCTGATCTTGTTTTAGGACAATCTGGACGTGGAGCCCTGGTCGAATGTCCGCGCGTTTCGTGCCATCCATACCCGACACCCCTTTCCGTATAGTCAACCTCTATCATATGCTCTTTTCCCGTTTTTGTCACAACCTATTCGATGACGCCGACTTGAGCGAGTGCCGGAGTCATATAACTTTGGTCGGTACGAAACGTCCGAACAGCTCCGCCACGCGTAATGCTGACGTCGACGACGCCGCGTTTGAACGTCAACGTCACAATCGCCTGTCCGCCTACATTGACGAGTCGTGCCGTGCCGTCAAGTGCATGATAGGCTTCTGTGAGCGCCCGGGCAAAGGCGACATAATCCGTTGTCGTGACGGCTTCGACGTGCCCGAAGATCTCGATGGCTACGATTTCTCGGCTGGCTCGTATGATCGTCAACCGATGTGTCTCAACATCATTCCCGATTTCAATTTGATGCATCGAACCCCTCCTAAAAACACTCCCCGAAACGGAGAGTGTCAGTGTACGTCTTTTCGTGCTTCCGGATATTTTTTCTTCAAGTCATCTTGTGTCGTCAACTTAGAAAGTGGGACACCGGTCCGGTACGCGGCCCGGGATACCATCAGCGCGGCGAGCGGGGCCGTCAAGAAGACGAAGAGAATCGTCAGTAAAATCTTTCCGGAGAACATCCCTTCCGCGAGCAAGAAGTAGAGGAACGTCCCGACCATGACGGTGATGACGCCGAGCGTGGCGCTCTTCGTCGCCGAGTGCGTCCGCCCGTACACGTCCGGGAACCGGATAAAACCGATTCCACCGACGAGGCTGAGGAATCCTCCGATCAGACAAAGAATCGCAACAATCCATTCAATCGCGGTCAAAGATATCCCCCCTCTCCACAAATTTTGACAAGGCAATCGTCCCGATGAACGCTAATATCCCGATGACGAGGATGACCTCGGCGTAGGCGATCGTCTCTTGGAGGATCATCAAAATCCCGATGACGCCAATGAGCGTGATCCCGATCGCATCGAGCGCGACGATACGGTCTGGCATCGTCGGCCCTTTCACGGTCCGGATGAACGAGATGACAAGTGAGATCGACATGAAGAACAACGCGATCATAAGCAACACTTTAAACATCAGTGCGTCACCTCCATTATCGCTTTTTCAAACGTGTCGTGAATCTCGCGTATCATCTGTTCCTTGTCCGGTACGTGAATCGAGTGGACGAAGATCGACTTCTTATCTTCTGAAAAATCCATCGATAACGTTCCCGGCGTCAGACTGATGAGTGAAGCAAGGAGCGTCAACTCCCAATCTGACTTGAGCTGGGTCGGGACTTCGATGATGCCTGGCTCGATGTCGAACTTCGGACTAAGGAGCACTTTAACGACATCGATGTTCGACATGATCAACTCTTTGATGAACAAGGCGATCAGTTTGAACGCAGCGAAGACGCGGCGCATATAGAAGTCGAAGTGAAGGAAGCGACGCAAGACGAACAAGATGAAAATCCCGACGATGTAGCCGAGCAGGAAATCGACGCCGGTGTAACTATTCCAAAGCACCGCCCACATGATGGCGATGACGGTGTTTAAAACGACTTGGAACGTCATGCGCCCCCTCCTTTCAAGACCGAATCAATATAAATCGACGGGTCGAGCAACTGGTTCGACGCCTCGAGGAAGAACGAAAGGATCGGTTGGGCCGCGACACCGAGCACCGTCGTCAAGATGACGAGCGGGATGGCAGGCAGCAACAAGTCTCCGACTTTCGTCTTGCCTTGGGCTTTCGTATGCTTTTGCTCGCCCCAGAACACGTACATAAAGATTTTGATCATCGAGAAGAGCGTCAACATGCCGACAGCGAGCGCGATCCCACCGACGACGTATTGCTCCGTCTCAAAACTCGAGACGACGAGCGACAGTTTACTGACGAATCCACTGAACGGCGGGATGCCGGCGATGGCGATCCCGGTAATGAAGAACATCCACCCGAGGAGCGGGTGCGTCTTCAACAGTCCGCCCATCTGTTTCAGGTCGGTCGTGCCGGTGATGCGTTGCGCCGTCCCGGCATAGAGGAAGAGCGCCGTCTTCACGATAATGTTGTGGACGATATAATAAATCGCCGCCGCAACCGCCAGGCTCGTGTACAGACCGAGACCGATGACCATATAGCCGACCTGCGACACGATATGGTACGACAGGATGCGCTTGAAGTCGAAGTTCGAGACGGCACCGAGGCCGCCGATGACGATCGTGATCGCCCCGACCCAAATGAGGATCGGCTGTGTGAACTCTTGGTTGTGCGGGAAGATAAGCGTGAACGTCCGGATGATCGCGTAAATCCCGACTTTCGTCAGCAGTCCGCCGAACAAGGCGGCGACTGCGGCCGGCGGTCCGAAATACGAACGCGGCAACCAGAAGTAAAGCGGGAACAACGCCCCTTTCATCCCGAAGACGATGAAGTAGAACATTGCAATGACGTTCAATACCCCGACCTGCTCGAGCTCGGCGACACGCTCGGCGAGTTGCGCCATGTTGAGCGTACCGGTGACCGCGTACGTGAACGCCATCGTCGCGATGAACAAGATCGAGGCGAAGATGTTCATGACGACGTACTTGAGCGACTCACGGAGTTGATAGTTCGTCCCGCCCATGACGATCAAGACGTAAGACGAGATGAGCATGACTTCGAAGAAGACGAACAAGTTGAAGATGTCCCCTGTCAAGAAGGCACCGTTCACACCCGTCAACAAGAAGAAGTAGAACGGGTAGAAATAGAACTTTTCACGTTCCGGCGCAATCGTCCGGAAGGCGAAGAAGAGACAGAGCAGTCCGACGATGGCGGACATGAGCACCATGATCGCCGCGAACAAGTCCGCAACAAGCACAATCCCGAATGGCGCTGGCCAGTCTCCGAGTTCAAGGACGACAACGCCCTCGGTCCGAACGACACTTATGAGATAAATCGCAACGCCGAGCATGAGGATTGACGTTAATCCGCTCAAGAAACGTTGCAACCCGATTTGTTTTGAGAACAAAATCAAAATCGCCCCGATCGCGAACGGAATGACAAATGGGAGTACGAGCAAGTTATTCATCGGCTGACCCCCTCAACTGTTCTAAATCATCCGTCTTAAACGCTTTATACGTCCGGTACGATAGGACGAGTAAAAACGATGTCATCCCAAAGCTAATGACGAGCGCCGTCAAGACGAGCGCTTGTGGTAGTGGGTCCGCGTATGCTTCCGAATTCAAATTCAGAAGCGGCGGCGTCCCACTTTGAAGGCCCGCCATCGTCAATAGCAAGAAGTGCGCCCCGTGCGACAAGAGGATTAAACCGAGCACGATTCGCAACAAGCTTTTCGTCAGTAACAGGTAAGTGCCGACCATGAAGAGGACACCGACCGTAATCGACATGAGTATTTCCATTACGAATCATCCTCCGCAATCGCTAAAATTATCGTCAAGGCAATGGCTACAACGACCAAGTAAATCCCGAGGTCGAACGGCAACGAAGTTGCTAAACCGGTTCTACCCAGCACAGGTAGATTCACATATTCATAAAACTGGGTGAGGAACGGGTAGCCGAACAGCGTGCTCGATAAACCTGAGAACAAGGCGACGAGTAAACCGACGGCCATCATCGTCGTGAAATTGAACGGAATCGCTTTTTTGATACGCTTCATATCAAATCCCAAGTACATGAGGAGAAGCGCACTCGCTGTCATCAATCCGCCGATGAATCCACCACCGGGATTGTTGTGACCGGCGAAAAAGAGATAAAGCGAAAAGGCGAGTAAAACAAACGTAACGACTCGCGTAATATTGTAAAGCATCAAATTACTACTTCTCGCTTGCCTCTTCATACGTCTTCTCCTCCTTTCAAGCGTAATTTAATCAAAGTGACAATCCCGAGCGCCGCGACAGCTAACACGAGTACTTCAAGTAGCGTATCAAGTCCACGGAAGTCGACGAGAATGACGTTGACGACGTTATAACCGCCGGCAAGTTCTTTCGCGTTCTCGAGGAAGTAATCCGAGATTGACTCAAAACCAGCCTCGTTACCGAGCGCTGCCGAACTAAGGGCGACAAGCGTCATCATGACACCGACCCCAATCGAGATGAAGAGGTTCGCCACGTTCAACCTTGGTGTGAACTTCTCTTTTCGCATCTCCGGCAAGTGGTAGAACGCAAGCATGAAGATGACGAGCGTCACCGTCTCAACGAGAAGCTTCGTCAGGGCGAGATCAGGCGCGCGGAACACGATGAGTAATAGCGCGAGCAAGAACCCGATGACACCGACGACGATGACTGCCGTAATCCGGTGGTTCAAGAACGGGATTGTGACGATCGCCCCGATAAGGAGCGGAATCAGAATCCACATGAACGGTTCAACCACACTCGTATTCGCTGTATCGATGGCGAACGCATCGAAACGCCAGAACGTGTAGCCGACGAGGAGCAGCATGAACGTGAAGATGTACGCGAAGTAATCGCGCAACAGTCCCGTCATTTGAAGACGCGTGATCCACTGTGAACCTGACGTGAGGCCAGTGAGCGCATTGTCATAGAACCAGTTGAACGGGTCACGCTCGCGGTTGTAGATCGCGAGTTTCATCCAACGGTGCATGAGATAGAACAAGAACGAGGCGATCAAGACGACACCGAGCGTCATGAGAAGCTCTGTGTTGACCCCGTGCCAAATCTTAATGTCGACGACGAACTGTTCACCTTCCGGCAAGACCGTCGGTAAAATCGCTTGTTTCGCCGGTTCGATGATCGAGTACGACAACAAGTTCGGGAACAAGCCAAAGACGATGACGAGTACGACGAGAATGATCGGACTGATGAGCATCCCGATCGGTGCCTCGTGCACCTTCCGTTCATAGTTGCTCGGCTCAAATTTTCCACGGAACGTGTGGAAAAACATGATCAAGCTGTAGAGGAACGTGAAGATACTCGCGATCCAGGCGATGAGCGGGAATAGGAACCCGAGCGAACCGACATCGAACGCCTCGAAGTTACGCACGTTCAACATCGCCGAGAAGAACTTCTCCTTACTCAAGAACCCGTTGAACGGTGGCAATCCTGCCATCGACGCAAGACCGATGAGCGAGACGGTGAACGTGATTGGCATGACCGTCATCAAGCCCCCGAGTTTGCGGATGTCCCGCGTCCCCGTCTCGTGGTCGATAATCCCGACCGCCATGAAGAGCGCGCCTTTGAACGTCGCATGGTTGAACAAGTGGAACACCGCGACGAGAATCGCTTGCGAGTAAATCGGGTCATCTGCCCCACCCGTCAGCGCGGCCGAGCCGACACCGAGGAGCGACATGATGAGACCGAGCTGACTCACCGTCGAGAAGGCGAGAATCCCTTTCAAGTCCTTTTGTCGGACGGCTGAGATCGAACCCCAAAGGAGTGTCACGAGTCCGACGATGGACAGCGTCCAGAACCAGACGTTCGAGCCGCCGAACACCGGCGTCATCCGAGCGACGAGATAAATCCCGGCCTTGACCATCGTCGCCGAGTGCAAGTACGCACTGACCGGCGTCGGGGCTTCCATCGCGTCCGGCAACCAGATGTGGAACGGGAACTGGGCCGACTTCGTGAACGCGCCGAGCAGGACGAGGAGCATCGCCGGTACGAAGAGCGGGCTCGCCTGGACGACATCGACGTTCTCAATGATTGTCCGGATGCTGAACGTGCCCGTCATTTGATAGAGCAAGACGAATCCACCGAGCATGGCGAGTCCGCCGGCCACGGTGATGAGCATTGATTTTTGGGCACCTTTCGTCGACTTGTCTTTATGGAACCAGTAACTGATAAGGAGGGCCGAGGCCATGCTCGTCACTTCCCAGAACACGTACAAGACGATCAAGTTGTCCGATAAGACGACGCCGAGCATCGCGCCCATAAAGAGCATCAAATAGACGTAGAAGTTACCGAGCCGCTCTTTCTTCGATAGATAGAAAATCGAGTACAAGACGACGAGCGACCCGATTCCGGTAATCAACAGGACGAACAGCATACTCAGTCCGTCTAAATAAGCGGTGAACTCAATACCGAGTGCCGGAATCCAGGACACACTCGTCTCGACGACTTGGCCGGACGAGATGACCGGCAGCCAGTTCATAAAGTAGACGAATAGCGCTGTCGGCAACAGCCAAACGAACCATCCGGTATGAATTTTTGAGACGTACTTAAACAAAAACGGGATGATGAGCGCGAATAAAAAAGGCGATAAAATCACCCAATGCAGTGCGGACAAAGTGTTCCCTCCTTCAAATTTTCTCATTATGCCTTGTAAGGTAATCTTTTACATTAGTGAATGCAGATTCCTTTTCTCTGATTGCGATTGATGGCATCGAATATCTTACTTTTCATACCCGATTTTCTTGCCCCTCAATCTCGAACATTATTTTGAATGCTCTCTCAATGTGTTGTTGATTCCTAGTATAGCTCACTTTTTCGTTTGTTTCATCTCTCCCGCTCTCTCTGATTCAAATTCACGTGACCTTGTTAATAAGAAGAAACGCAATATTTTTTTATTTTTTCGCCTATTTTCAAAAACCTTTTATTGTAAATTATTTTACTCTTTAAAGGTTCATCACCATAATCCGTGGTTGACACTGGTGCGACCGATTTCTAACCGCAGCCTCAAGAAGAAACGGTCTAGGTTCCGATAGCCGTATGCTCGCCGTTTGATGAGCTTGATCTTGTTGTTCGTCCCCTCCATCTTCCCGTTCGAGAGTCGTGAAAGGATCGTCCTTTGGACCGCCTTCTCTCTGGCCTGAATCGTCTTCGCGATCTTCGCCAGGGGCCCGCACGGGTGGAACCGGTATCGGGACAGCCAATCTGACAGCCGGCGCCTCGCTTGGACGTCGCTCGACGCCTTCAGCACATAGCGGATGTGTTGGAGGCCCCGGTAAACCTCGCGCGTGACCCTGTCCTCGGCGAGGCATGCCCGGACAATCTCATGACCTTCGGCCGTCAGTTCCTCCGGGCGTCGCGCGAGTGACCGATCGATTGACCGGACATGGTACTGGCGCTTCGTGTCGTCCAAGAAACGCCTCCGGCGTCGGAGTGCCTCGGTGAAGAACTGGACGAGATGGAACCGGTCGAGTACATGGTCCGCATCCGGGAACACGCGTGCGATCGCATTCGCCATCGCAGGGGCGAAATCGCTGACGACGGTCATCACGGTCCCGGGGACCGACGCGAGTGCGGCCGTGACCGCCGACTCGTCTCGCCCTGGGACGATGGAGAGCAGTCGCCCGCTTTCTGCGTCCAGGACGGCGGTCGCATAATGATGGCCCTTCCGCGTGGCGAACTCGTCCACGAGCACGTGACGGGCATCCGCCTCCTCGATTCCTTTCGATGCATGAAGATAGAACCACCGTTCCACGGTGGTGTAAGGGAGTTCATATTCACGGGCGACGTCCGCGATCGTCCTCCCGTGACATCGTCGTGCGATGGCCTCACGGAAAGAACGTGTGGAGGAGTGACCCAAACCGAGCCCATAGTCATGGACGAACGTGAGGTCGCATGCCCCGCAGCGTTGGCGCGGGATGTCGAGCTCGATCCAAATCGTACCGACTCCCCAGGCGTAGCCGTGACGGAATCGGCGTCGCGTTTTGGCGTGACGCGTCGTCCCGCACCCGCAGACCGGACATGCGACGTCCCGGTCTCGTACAGAGACCGGGAAGACATGGGATTCCTCGTCAGAGGGCGCCTCGATTTGAAAAAACGGTGGCAGTGGAAGAATTAATTTGATAAACTGTTGGGACAAAGCGAAAACTCCAATCGTGGTTTGTCTAGACAACAATTACGATACTGGGTTTTTCGCTTTTTTTCTATTTCCGAGCACTGTTCTTAGAATCCGAGGTCAACCACACGTTTTGGTGATGAACCTCTTTAAACCATAAATGGCTCTTTAAAATCTTTTATTTTCAAACCTGTTACATCCTAAGACTCTCTGCATTCAACAAAAAAAGCACTTTCCGCGTCGTTGGAAAGTGCTTCTCTATTCGTTTAAAGACGATACAATCTCGCCTCGAACGGCTTCAACGTGAACGTTTCCGTGTCAATCGGTTCCGGGTCGGTCTCGTTCGTCAAGACGAGCGTCGCATCAACAACGTCCGGAAGCGTGACGATAGCCGGATTCGCCGTCAAATTGACGACAATCATGAAGCGCGTGTTTTCGAACGCGCGTTCATACACGAACGCTTGCGTATGGTCCGGCAAGACGTCCGTGTAACTTCCGTATGTGAACGTCTCTTCGGCACGGCGAAGACGAATCATCGCCTTGTAGAACGACAAAATCGAATGGGCGTCTTTCGTCTGCGCCTCGACATTGAGCGTCTCATACTCTTCGTGGACCGGCATCCATGGCGCTGCCGTCGAGAAACCGGCGTAAGGTGAGGCATCCCACTGAATCGGGGTCCGGACGTTGTCACGGGACGTTCCCCACACTTGTTGCATCGAATCGATCTCGCTCATGCCGTTCGCGATGCGCTCGAAGTACTCATTTTTCGTGGCGACATCGTCATAATCATGGATGGACGGGAGCGGGACGTTCTTCATCCCGATCTCTTGCCCTTGATAGATGAACGGTGTCCCGTGCATGAAGAAGTACATCATCCCGAGCGCGGTCGCACTCTCGCGCCAATAGTGGTTCTCGTCCCCGACGAGCGAAACGGCACGGACCATGTCATGGTTCTCGATGTAGAGGGCGTTCCACCCCGTCTCGAGGAGCCCTTGCTGCCATTTATCGAAGATTCGCTTCAACTCCACGACGTCAAGCGGGGCAAGGCGCGACTTGCGCATAATATCGACGTGGTCGAAATGGAACGCCATGTTCATCGCCCCGTTGTCTGGCCCCATCCATAAGTCCGCCGCTTCCGGCTCGATGCCGTTCGTCTCGCCGACCGTCATGATGTCGTATTTCGCGAACGTCTCGCGCTTCATCTCTTGGAGGTAGTCATGGATTCCCTCGATGTTCGAATACATCGAGAACGCCGTCACATGTTTCTTCCCCTCTGGCGACGGCAGCATCGTGTCCGTCGGCTTCTTTTTAATGTGGCTGATCGCGTCGACGCGGAACCCGTCGATGCCTTTGTCGAGCCACCAGTTGATCATGTCATAGATTGCCGTGCGCACTTCCCCGTTCTCCCAGTTGAGGTCGGGTTGTTTCTTTGAAAATACGTGCAAATAATACTGGTCCGTCTCCGGGTCGAGTTCCCACGCCGAACCGCCGAAGATGCTCGCCCAGTTGTTCGGCGGTCCGCCGTTTTCTCCATCACGCCAAATGTACCAGTCTCGTTTCGGATCGTCTTTCGACCGTTTCGACTCGACGAACCACGGGTGCTCGTCTGACGTGTGGTTGACGACAAGATCGAGCAAAAGCTTCATCCCGCGCGCATGCACCGCTTTCAGAAGCGCATCGAAATCTTCCATCGTGCCGAACTCTTCCATAACATCTTGGTAGTCCGAGATGTCATAACCGTTATCATCGTTCGGCGACTTATACATCGGACAAATCCAGATCACGTCGATGCCAAGGTCTTCGAGATAGTCGAGCTTCTCGATCACGCCACGAAGATCACCGATGCCGTCCCCGTTTGAATCTTTGAAACTACGCGGATAAATCTGATAGGCGATCGCCTCTTTCCACCATGCCCGTGTGACCCTTTGTTGCTCCACTCGTCTGAACGCCGTCTCCATACGTCAATTTCCCCCTAGAGATTGTAGTCGATTTATTAAAGAAGGTACATACCTGTTTTTACATGAATCTAATCCTACAATAGCATTAGTGCAAGCGTTTGCAAATAGAGACGGCACAAAAAAATGCAGTCCGTAGACTACATTTTCGTGACAGTCGCAACTTGTTCACAGAACGACGCGATGAGGCGTGACAGCCGCTCACGGTCGTGGTCCATCGTCGCCACGTGATAGGAGCGTTCGAGCACGTCTCGCCGCTTTGGCGCCCGAATCTGGTCATGCAACCACATCGAATCTTCCGGTGGAACGACGTTGTCGACCGCAGAGTGGATGACGTATGTCGGGACCGACACGCGCGACACGTGCGGGCGGACCTCATCGATTAAAGCGAGCAGCTGTCGAATCGCCGATGTCGGCACTTTGTCGTAGACGATTTCATATACTCCTTCCGCCAAAATGTCAGGTTCGTCCTCGTCGATAAATCGACAAATCCCGTCCGCGGCGTGGCAGGCATAACCCGGTACCGACAACGCGGCGTTAATCGTGACGATGGCGTCGACGTGACCTGCGAGCGCGGCCTTCAGTGCGAGCGTTCCACCCATCGATTGTCCGACGATGATCACGTGACGACATCGTTCCCGTAGAAGACGTACCCCATCGATGACCGTCTCGTACCAATCGTCCCGCGTCGACCGTCTAAATTCCTCTGGGTCGGTGCCGTGTCCGGTGAGACGCGGTGCGTACACCGTAAATCCATTTCCCATCAAGTCGAGGGCGACATCATGTACACTTTGGGGTGTCCCGTTAAATCCATGACATAACAGGATACCGGTCTCGTTTCCTTCATAATAAAATGCGCCAGCTCCCGGGATGACCGGGTAAGTTGTAGTCGTCATTCATGCCCTCCTTTTTAATCCTCAGTTCACCGATACATTTAATTTGTATTAGAGAATTGTAAGAGTTGCATTTGATTCCGTCAACACTATTCGACAAACTAAAAACCGATTTACCTTTGTCATCAAAATGTAATATGAACTTCGCGTTAAGAGGATTGAGTTCTGACGTCTGCTTGGTTATGTTTAACATGTAGTTAAAAAGTTGGTAAATGATAGCGAAATACACCAAACCATCCAGGAGTGTAAACGCATCGGCGATTCGCCAAGTTGATTAATTTGACACTCCCACGATTGAAACCGTGGGATTCTGAAGTGCTTGTGCGAGCGCAGTCCATTTCTGTTTTGCTCAAGCCTTCAGATGAGGGTGTGCCATCACCCCTCCTGAGACAGACCATATAGGTTCTCAGGCTGATGGACTGTTACCATCCACCACAGGTCGTTGCAGGTGTGTCCACCTGATGTTTTAGCGTCTTTTACGTGACGACAGGCATCGTTTTACCGGTCACATGTTTTCGTGACCGAACCGGATACGATTCTCAAGGTGCGATGGACACGGGCGTTTTAGAGACTTGTACTTGTCTATGGAATATATATACCCGAATGTCGGATGTTCTTCACATCCGAACTCACTTTCATCCCATGCCTAAAGGCGGGCTATGCCCGGTATCGGCTTTCCCGTTCGTAAAATCTGTAAGCGCTATCATTTTATTGTGTGTTTTTATGGAGGGGGCTAACCGACTCAACGAGCGACGACAACGAAGTGGGACATCGTATCGGACATCTTACATAAGTCAAAGGGAGACGAAAAAACATGGGGAATCATCCTAAACGTTCATTCAAAAAAATGACAGGGCTAGCTTTGTCGGCAGGGCTCATCGCGAGCAGCTTGACGCCGATCGCGGCCAACGTTCAAGCAGAAGGACTTAACGCGACAGACTTATTCATCTCGGAGTACGTGGAGGGCTCGAGCAACAACAAAGCCATCGAACTGTTCAACGGAACGAGCTCGGTCATCAACCTTGCGGACTACAAGCTCGAACTGTATACGAACGGAAGTGCGACCGTCGGCACGACATTGAACTTAACGGGGACGTTGCAACCAGGGGCGACGTACGTCATTGTCAACGGAAGCGCGAGCGATGCCCTTAAAGCGAAGGCGAATGTCACGAGCGGCGTGACAAACTTCAATGGTGACGATGCACTCGTCTTGAAGAAAGGGTCGACCGTCCTCGACGTGTTCGGGCAAGTCGGTTTCCGTCCTTCACCGAAGTGGGGTACAACGGTTTCATCTGTCGATCAGACGCTCGTCCGTAAAGACACGGTCACGACTGGCGACACGAACGGTAGCGACGCGTTCGAACCAGCCGACGAGTGGAACGGCCTTCCAATCGACACGTTCACGAACCTCGGGTCGCACACGTTCCAAGGCGTCGTATACGGTGACGGCGGGACAATTGAAGAGCCTCCGGCACCAGCGACACCGATTTCAATCTCAGATGCCCGGACAAAAGCTGATGGCGCGACAGTGACGGTCAAAGGCGTGGTCACAGCGAAGCTAGCGAACACGATTTCCATCCAAGACGAGACAGGCGGTCTCTCGATTCGCCCGACGTCTCTCGCGGTCAACGTAGGTGATGAAATTGTCGTCACGGGCGCGCTCGGTTCGTACCGTGAACTTCTTCAATTGAACAACGCCGTCGTCGTCTCGAAGCAAACGACGACCGTACCGGCCCCGCAAGTGTTGACCGGCGAGCAGATCAATGAAGACGTCGAGTCTGAACTCGTCACCGTCAAGAACGTGACGCTCTCTGGAAGCGGGCAAAACTTGACGGCGACAGACGGCACAAAAGAGTTCGTTGTCCGTGATGAGCGTGGCATCCTCGACCTCCAGACGGACGTCAACTATTCATCAATCACTGGAATCGTTCAGCAGTTCGACAATACGTATCAAATCATTCCGCGCAGCGCTGCCGACACAGTGATCGACAATTCGGTCCTGCGTCCAGCCATCGCGACACCAGGTGCGGGCACGTTCATCGGGCCACAAGACGTGACGCTTGCGACGACGACGGCCGATGCGGAGATTTACTATACGCTTGACGGCTCGGACCCGAAAGTAAACGGCACGCGCTACACGGCACCGATTCGCATCGAATCATCGAAGACGTTGAAGACGGCCGTCAAATCGAACGATACGTTCAGCGCCGTGACGACATACGACTATAAGATCACGGACAAGATTCGCATCCACAACATTCAAGGCGCAAGCCATACGTCACCGATGAACGGACAGACGGTCGAAGGCGTCGAAGGCATCGTCACGTACTCGTTCGTCTCAAACGGTACGACGTACTACTACATCCAAACGCCAGACATGGAAGCAGACCAGGACCCACGTACGTCTGAAGCCATCGTCTTGTACGGCGGACGATCGATTCCTGGCATTCAAGTCGGCGACCTCGTCAGCGTGAAAGGTCTCGTCAGTGAATATGCGATCGAGGGCTACAGCGATCGCCAGCAAACAGACATGAAGATGACGCAAATCGACACACGTAACGGAAAAGTCGACGTCTTGAAGAGCGGCGTGAAACTCCCGACGCCGGTCAAGATTGACGAGTCGAACTTGCCGACCGAGTTCATCGACAGCGATGCGCTCGCCATCTTCAACCCGGACAAAGATGCGATCGACTTCTGGGAGAGCCTTGAAGGGATGCGTGTCGAGACAGGGAACCTCAAATCGGTCGCTCCGCAACAGTACGGTGACCTCGTGACCGTACTCGAGAGCGCACCGACAGAGACGTTCAACGGCGGGATTCTATTGAAGAAAGATGACGCTAACGCCGAGCGGATCCAGTTCCGTCTCGAACCGAACGTCGAAGCGCGTGAGTTCGACGTCGCGACAGGTGACTTGTTCAACGGACCAATCGTCGGTGTCGTCGGTTACTCGTTCGGCAACTATAAGATTCAAGTCGGTCTCGACGAGATGAAGTCTGCCTTCGTCAAAGGTGATGCCAAACGTGAGACGACGTTCATCCAAGCAGAAGAAGATAAGTTGACGATCGCCTCGTACAACCTCGAGAACTTCTCGAACAACGTGAAAGAGACGTCGGACGATAAGGCGCTCAAGCTCGCGAAAGCGTTCGTCGAAGAGTTGAACAGCCCGGACATTATCGGTGTGACCGAAGTCCAAGACAACAATGGACAAAGCACAGGAGACGCGGCGGCTGACCAAAGCTACCAGCGTTTGATCGACAACATCGTCGCCGTCGGCGGCAAGACGTACAAATACGTCAACATCGATCCCGAAAACAACAAGGATGGCGGCGCACCGAACGCCAACATCCGTGTCGGCTTCTTGTATGACCAAGAGCGTGTCTCGCTCACAGAAGGCGCGCCAGAAGGTGACGCGACGACGGCTGTCGGTTACGAGAATGGGAAGTTGACCCACAACCCGGGCCGGATCGACCCGCTCAACCCGGCGTTCAACAGTTCGCGTAAACCGCTCGCGGCCCAGTTCGATTTCCAAGGCGAGAACGTCATCGTCATCGCCAACCATTGGAACTCGAAAGGCGGCGACACAGGCTTCTTCGGTTCGCAGCAACCGGTCGTGCTCGGCAGTGAAGTCCAACGTAAGAAAATCGCCCAAATCGTCCACGACTTCGTGGCGGACGTGAAAGCTGACAACCCGGATGCGAACGTCGTCGCTCTCGGTGACTTCAACGATTTCGAGTTCTCAGACGCCATGCAAATCTTCAAAGGTGACTTGATGACGAACATGGTCGAGAAAGTGCCGGCCGTCGACCGTTACTCGTACATCTACCAAGGCAACTCGCAAGTGCTCGACCACATCCTCGTGTCGAACCGTCTCGCCGCTTCGACTGAGATTGACATGATTCACGTCAACGCCGACTTCACAGAGATGTCGGGCCGCGCGAGTGACCACGATCCGGTACTCGTTCAAATTGACCTCAAGCCTGAGCCAGAAACGCCAGAAGTCGAGTTGAAACGTTACACGGTCGAGAACCACCCGGCCGCCCGTCTCGTCCTTCAAGACGACTACATCGGTGTGACGATCGGCAAAGGGACGAACTTCAAGAACGGCATCTTCGTCCGTGGCGTCCACACGGAATTGACAGGTGACCCACTCAAGAACATCGTCGTGCAAGTGAAGCCAAAAGAAGCCGGTGCCATCATCGACTTCAAAGGCGCGACCGTCAAAGAAGTGATCGTCGACGGGACGAACCTCGCTGAGATTCGCGGCGCAGAGAACGTCAAGCGCATCACGTATACGAAAGGTGCTTCCGCTAAAACAGTCGTTATCACAAAATGACGCATTTGACCGCAGACGAGCTCGTCTGCGGTTTTTTGTGTTTTTCTTTTTGAAATTCGGGGATTAAAAAGGAGATGTGAACGAAGTGGAGGCAGACAAGATGGAGATGCACAACGGTGAACTGTATTGGCCGAAGACAGAATCAGAACAGGTCGTCCTCGCGCGACCTCAAAAAAAAGAACGCTATGACGTACTCGTGATCGGGGCCGGCATGTCCGGCACATTGACCGCGTACACGCTCCATCAAGATGGTGTCGATTTCGCCGTCCTCGACAAAGGAAAAGTCGGGGCCGGGAGCACGGCCGCGAACACCGGGCTCATCCAATACTCGAACGACATCATGTTACATGAGCTCGCCGCACAAATCGGTGAGGCCGACGCCGTCCGGTTTTATAAACTTTGCGCGGAGGCGGTCGATTCACTCGACGAGGTGGCCGAGACGGTCGGTGCGAAAGACGTCTACATCCGACGGGACAGTCTCTGTTTCGCCAGCTGTGACGAAGATGTCACTAAATTGAGACGTGAATATGAGATGCTAACGAAACATGGTTTCGCGGCCGAATGGCTCGACCGCGACGAATTGAAGGCGCGTTTCCCGTTCGACAAGCCGGCCGCCCTCGTCACGAAAGGCGACGCTGAAGTGAACCCGCTCACGCTCAGTCGTCAAGTCGTCCGTCACTTGTCACAGGCGAACGTCCCGATTTTCGAAGAGACCGACGTCACAGATGTCGTATCGGATGGGAACGGTTGGCTCGTCGTGACGCCAGAGGCCACGTTCAAAGCGAACCATGTCATCTTCGCGACAGGGTATGGGACTTCTCCTCTGCTCGACTCCCATCGGCTCGAGCTGAACCGCTCGTACGCCATCGCCACGAATCCGGTCGATGATTTCCGTTCCTGGGACGGCCGCGCCCTCATTTGGGAGACGAAACGGCCGTACTTGTACGTGCGGACGACCACCGACGGACGCATCATCGCCGGAGGACTCGACGAGGAGAAGCCGGAGACCCCGCACAGCGAAGCGCTCATTCAAAAACGGGCCGAGCGCATCCGCCAAGCGGTCGAGGAGCTGTTCCCGATGTACGAATTGACAGTTGAATACGCTTGGGTGGCATTGTTCGGGGAATCGGTCGATCAGTTGCCGTTCATCGGGGAGCATCCCGATCGACCGCACCTCTATTATTTGCTCGGTTACGGAGGCAACGGCACCGTGTATAGTATGCTCGGATCTAAAATGTTGAGTGACGCCGTGCGCGGTGTCGAGAATGAAGATGCACGCATCGTCCGACTCGACCGGGTACGTCAATCAGACACGACCTTCCCCTGACGCTCAGGGGATCTTTTTATACATAGGCAAGGAGTGAACGACATGACAATCAATCGAAATCAAAAACCACGCTGGGTATATCGCTTACGGAGAGGGCTGCTCTTCCTCCCGGCCATCGCTTTCGCCATTTACGCCTGGCCGAGCGAACCCGCATCAGAACAGACTGAGACGGTCCAAACGTCTGAAGCGACGAACGATGTGGCGTATACCATTAAAGAACGTCGGGCCGTAGAAGAAAATGATTCGCTCCGTTACGAGTACGACGTCGTCGTCCACGGCCAACCGGACGTCGAGGCGTTGCAGGCGATCAGCCATGATGTCATCGACGAGGTCACAGCGCGTGACACGTTTCAAGCCGCATTGATCCAGTTCTATGATCATGAGGCGTATATCGGAACGGATTCACCGCTCGGTCAAGCCGTCTTCGGTCCCGGAGGGGATTGGGGACTTGCCGGCACGGTAGAACCCGGGGATTACGACGAGATGTCGTTCGGATGGCAACTGCGTGAGAAGGAATGGGATACGCAATTGTCCGAGGACGAGGTACGTGTCTGGCGGGCCTGGAACGACGTCTATGAAGAGAAAGATTCGGACCATCCCGACATTCGATCGCGTGTGACCCGTACCATTTCGACGAAGTATGGGCTCGAACCGGAAGACGTGCAGCATATCGTCTTGAAACAAAACGTCTGGGCTTCGTTGTGACGCCCTCGTTGTGACGCCCTTTCATATGACATGCAGGACTTTCCTTCCCTTTCGGCTAACTGTAAAGGGAAGGTTTTTTGTGCACCGCTCACGCAGAAAGGACGACATCTATGAAAAGACACTTGTTCGTATGGATCGCTCTGTTTTTCATCGGTTCGACTCTCACTCCGGCCACCACCGTAGCCGTCACGAACGCTCCTTATCAACTGAACGTTCGCACCGGTGCTGTCCTTTACCAATTCGTCGGCAAGACGCTCACTCCAAAGACGACGCTCAAAAGCGCCAAGACGTTCCATGCCGTCACGACGTCCGGCAGCTATTACCGTGTGCTAGACAGCAAGACGACGTGGTACGTCCGTAAACAAGACGGAACGCTTCAAGCGACGAACCTGTCCCGCTCGATCCTTTCAGCAAATTCATACGCGCGACTGACCCACGAGTATATGCGTACGCTTCCACGTGGCCACACCCCCTACACCTATGATGAGCTTAAGCCGTCGACCGCGGTCATCCGGGCCGATGCCGCACTGAAAGGGAGTTGGTATATCCCCTCCCCTCCTTACGAATTGCGTGTCCCGAATATCGATACATACCGATTCGACACATCGATTCCGAACGTCGACTCGAACTCGTTCAAGTTCCAAATTCATTACTTCACGACACTAAACCAGTTGACCCAAGCGTATACGGTAAACGGGCGGGACGATTATCTCCGTTATGGGAAACGAATCATCTTAAGTTGGACGAAACAATATCCGGTCGAGGACTATAAACGCCACCCGTGGCCGTATCACGACCACGGGACCGCCATTCGGACGTTTCACCTGCTCAACTTTTGGAACGTCTATCGGACATCGCGCGTGAACGATGACCCCGCCTTCTCCCAACTGTTTGCCAAGACGTTATATGAGCATGCGACACTACTATCGACCCCTAGCTTTTACAAGCCGAACAACAATCACGGTATCTTTCAAGACATGGCGTTGACCGCGGTCGCCGAGACGCATCCATCGTTCGACCGCTCTGCCGCTTGGCGTCCCCTCGCCACGACACGGCTCACGAAACAACTGAACCATAGTTTGAGCACCGACGGGGTTCATCTCGAACACTCGCCGTTCTATCAAATCTATATGTATGATACGCTCAGCCGCTTCAACGATTGGGCGGCGGCCAACCGTTTCACGTTATCGAACCGGATGCGGGACGTCAGGGACATGCCGAACGCACTGACATACATGCTTAAACCGAACGGCACGCTGCCGATGTTTGGGGACACCCCGTCTCTCGTCCATCGGCCAGAGGCCATCCCCCACATCGAGCGGTATCCTCATCTTCGCTACGCGATGAGCGGCGGGACGCTCGGGACGGCTCCGCCGACACGTGTCGGGAGACTATCGGATCAATACGCATTTTTCCGTCAACATTGGGGAGGACGTGCCGGTAAGTTCCAAGACGCGGTCCATGTCATGATGACGGCAGGCTATCATAGCAACGTCCACAAACATGCCGATGACTTGTCGCTCGACGTATCCGGTTACGGACGTGACTTTATCGTCGAGAGCGGTCGTTACGCCTATACGAACCGTCCCGAACGCCAAAGCATCCTGCACGCGGCCGCCCACAATACGCTCCATGTATCCGGCAAGAGCTTCAACTTGACGCCGAGTAACTTGGGTCGGAGCAGCATCACGTCGGTCGGTGCCGCCTCGACACAGTGGACGGCTTCCGGGACGAGTCATTTGATTGGAAACGGCATGGCCCACACGCGGCGCCTTGCCTACGACCGCGACGGCACGATTCTCGTCTATGATCGAATCACGAGTCCGGTCACCGCCTCGTTCGTCCAACGCTTCCATCTCGGTGTCGGGCTGAACCGGGTCGAGAGCGGCAGGCGTTACGCCTTCTTCAAAGATGCGGCAGGACGCTCACTCCATGTGTTGCAGCTTGAAGTGGGCGCCACACCGAAACTGGCAATCGGCTCGAGCTACGTCTCGTATCACGATTATGACTGGCAACGCCGTAACCAAGTCGCGACGACGAAGACGCTGTCGATGCTCCGTTAACTTTCCCCTCTTTTCCAAAAGAGGGTTTTTTCTCGTTCGGTTAGGGAAAACTCGGTAAGTAGGCCAAATCGTGGCTTACGACGTGTGTGCATACTTAAAGGGGAGGCAACAACATGGGGAACAAAAAAGAAGAGCAGTTGAAACAACATACGATTGATAACGAACAACGAGCAGGACTGACGACGAATCAAGGCTTGAAGATGGCCGAGGATGAGTTCTCGCTCAAAGCCGGGCGACGTGGACCGACGCTGATTGAGGATTTCCATTTCCGCGAGAAGATGACGCACTTCGACCACGAGCGAATCCCAGAGCGGATCGTGCACGCACGCGGCGTCGGGGCGCACGGGGAGTTCCAAGTGTATGAGCCGCTCGCCGAATATACGAAAGCCGACTTCTTGAACGATCCGTCGAAAGTGACACCGGTGTTCGTCCGCTTCTCGACGGTGCAAGGTTCGCGTGGGTCGGGAGACACCGTACGCGACGTCCGTGGATTCGCGACCAAATTCTATACCGATGAAGGCAACTATGACCTCGTCGGGAACAACATGCCGGTCTTCTTCATCCAAGACGCCATCAAATTCCCGGACCTCGTCCACGCCGTCAAACCGGAGCCGCACACGGAAGTGCCGCAAGGCGGCAGCGCCCACGATACGTTCTGGGATTTCGTCGGCCAAAACCATGAGACGGCTCACCACGTGATGTGGGCGATGAGCGACCGGGGCATCCCGCGCAGCCTGCGTATGATGGAAGGATTCGGCGTGCACACGTTCCGGCTCGTCAACAAGGAAGGGAAGGCGCATTTCGTCAAGTTCCACTGGAAACCGAAGCTCGGCGTCCATTCGCTAGTATGGGATGAGGCACAAAAAGCACTCGGCAAGAACGCTGACTTCCATCGTGTCGACTTGTATGAAGCCATCGATAAAGGTGACTATCCGGAATGGGAACTCGGGCTGCAAGTCATCGCGGAAGAAGATGAGTTCAAGTTCGACTTCGACATCCTCGATCCGACGAAACTGTGGCCAGAGGAAGACGTACCGGTCAAACTCGTCGGCAAGATGATGCTCAACCGAAACGTCGACAACTTCTTCGCTGAGACGGAACAAGTCGCGTTCCACCCTGGCCACCTCGTGCCGGGAATCGATTTCTCGAACGACCCGCTCCTCCAAGGGCGTCTGTTCTCGTACACGGATACCCAGTTGTCACGTCTCGGAGGACCGAACTTCCATCAACTCCCGATCAACAAGCCGGTCTGCCCGTTCCACAACAACCAGCGCGACGGGATGCATCAAATGGCCGTCCACAAAGGCCAGACGAGCTACCATAAAAATGCGCTCAACAACAATCAGCCGGAACCTGTCCCAGCCGACCAAGGCGGATTTGAGCACTATCAAGAGAAAGTTGACGGGCATAAGATTCGTGGACGCAGCGACAGCTTCCTCGACTTTTACTCACAGGCGAAAATGTTCTACAACAGCATGACCGACGTCGAGAAACAGCACATCCAAGACGCCTACAGCTTCGAGCTCGGCAAATGTGACTCGGACATGGTGAAAGAGAACGCCGTCGACTTGTTGAACCGAATCGATCGTTCGCTCGCCTCGGTCGTCGCCGACAACTTAGGTGTCGAGCTACCGGCCGAGAACAATGAAGTCGTCTCGGACAAGGCGTCTCCGGCTCTCAGCATGGCCGACACCGTCATGAAACCAGACACGAAGAGCGTGGCCGTGCTCTTAGCGGGCGACGTCGATGCCGCTCAAGTGAAGGCTTGGGTACAAGAACTTGCCGACAAGAAAGTGAACTACAGTCTCGTCGGCAAGAAAGCGTACACGCTCGGCGACATGAAAGTGAAAGAGACGTACGACACGGTCGACTCGAGCCTGTTCGACGCCGCTTTCCTCGTCAGTGCCACGACCACGGTCGAAGATGACGTCCTCGAGTTTATCGAGAACACGTACAAGCACTTCAAGCCGCTCGCGTTGCATCTGCATCACGACGAAGCGCTCGCGAAATGCCGCGTGAAGACGGACCAACCCGGGGTGTTCACATTCCCGGAACACAGTCTCGACGGATTCGATACGTTTATCGACGGGATTGCCAAAGGCCGATTCTGGGATCGGGCGTAAATGTGAACGATGTAAGGACTCGACCCGTTCAATCGGGCGAGTCCTTTTTGAGTTACCTTTCCTTTTTCCATAGCGCCGCGTTATACTTGGTGGGGTATATATCAATCTGGGAGGAATCACTTCATGAGACATATGTCATACGTAGACGACCCGGATCAACAGCGGCGTTTGTATAAGCGGACGCTCCTCGTCGTCGTGCTCTCGCAAATTTTTGGGGGCGCCGGCCTTGCCGCCGGCATCACCGTCGGGGCGTTGCTCGCCCGTGACTTGCTCGGCACCGACGCTTACGCCGGGGTCCCGACGGCACTCTTTACGCTCGGTTCTGCCGCGGCAGCCTTTTTGATCGGTCTCATGTCACAGCGTGTCGGTCGCCGATTCGGTCTCGCCACCGGTTTTATGACGGGGGCGCTCGGTGCCTTCGGCGTCATCCTCGCTGCCACGCTTGAAAGTGTGCCGTTGCTGTTCGCCGCGCTTCTCATCTATGGGGCCGGGACGGCGACGAATCTCCAAGCGCGATATGCCGGAACGGATTTAGCGAATGCGACCGAGCGCGCGACAGCCGTCAGTATCGCCATGGTGTCGACGACGTTCGGGGCCGTAGCCGGACCGAACTTAGTGGAACCGATGGGACGTGTCGCGGACAGCATCGGACTGCCCACGCTCACGGGACCATTTTTATTGGCAGGGGTCGCTTATTTCGTGGCCGGACTCATCCTGCTCATCTTTTTACATCCAGACCCGCTCCTCGTCGCCCGAGCAATCGAATCGAAACGGAAAGCCTCGATTGATGCGGCACAACCTCAATCGGAAGACGTACATAACCGAAGCGGCGTCTATGTCGGAGCGTTCGTCATGGTACTCAGCCAAATCGTCATGGTCGCCATCATGACGATGACCCCCGTCCATATGCGACATCACGGTCATGAACTGAGTGCGGTCGGTCTCGTCATCGGTTTTCATATCGGCGCGATGTACTTGCCGTCGCTCGTGACCGGTGTGCTCGTCGATAAAGTCGGCCGCGAAATCATGGCCATCGCTTCCGGCGTGACGTTGTTCTTCGCAGGGATTGTCGCCGCCTTCGCCCCTGCCGACTCACTCTTGTTGCTAATTGTCGGTCTCGTCTTGCTCGGCATCGGTTGGAATTTCGGCTTGATCAGCGGGACCGCCATCTTGGTCGACGCGACGACGCCTGAGACTCGAGCGAAGACGCAAGGGTCGGTCGATGTGTGGATTGCCTTGTCGGGCGCATCGGGCGGCATGTTGTCCGGGGTCATCGCATCCCAGTCGAGCTATTTGACGCTGTCCCTCCTCGGCGGGATTGTGTCGCTCGTCCTCGTCCCACTCGTTCTTTGGTATCGCCGCCAATCGATTTGACGATGAACCGATTCGCTCACGTGAATCGGTTTTTTATGCATAATGCGTCGCCTCTGACAAGCTCCTCTCAATTTGCTATACTCCTTTAGTTATGTTTACTAACTATTCGGATTCGAACAAATAAGGAGGCGTCATCGCCGATGCAATTGACCGCACAAAAATTATGGACGAAAGACTTCCTCATCATCTCGCTCGTCAACTTCTTCTTGACGCTCATCTTCTTTTTGCTCATGGTCACGATTGGGGTCCATGCTGTGTCGACATACGGGGCGACGACAAGCGAGGCCGGTCTCGTCACCGGTATTTTCATCATCGGGACGCTCGTCGGCCGTCTCTTCATCGGCCGACTCATCGATTCGATCGGCCGACGCAAAACGTTACTGATCGGTCTCACGTTTTTCACCGCGACGATTTTACTTTATTTCGTCGACCTCGGAGTCAGCTTCCTGTTGTTTACCCGTTTCGTGCACGGGCTCGGGATGGGACTATCGAGCACGGCGACCGGAACGATCGTCGCCCAAGTCATCCCGGCCTCGAGAAAAGGAGAAGGCATCGGCTATTACAGCATGAGTTCGACACTCGCGACGGCCATCGGTCCGTTCGTCGGTCTGCTCATGAGTCAGTACACGAGCTTCTCGGTGATCTTTCTCAGCTGTCTCGTCATCGGTGCCGTCAGTCTCGTGAGCGCTTTGTTCGTCAACGTGCCGGAAGCACACAATCCGTCCGTCATCCGCGGATTCTCGCTGAACGCCTTCGTTGAACCGAAGGCGCTCCCGATCGCGCTCATCGTCGCCGTTGCCGCGCTCAGTTTCTCGAGCGTGTTGTCCTATATTAACTTTTACGCGACTGAACTCGACCTCGTCGAAGCGGCAAGTGTCTTCTTCCTCGTCTACTCGATCTCGGTCCTCATCTCCCGTCCGATCACGGGACGGCTCATGGATGCACGCGGCGCGAACATCGTCATGTATCCAGCCATCGCCGTCTTCGCCGTCGGTTTGCTCGTGTTGAGCCAAACGACGACCGCTGTCGGTTTATTAGTCGCCGGTGCGCTGATCGGACTAGGTTTCGGTAATATTCAATCTGGGACACAAGCGATCGCCGTCAAGGCGGCGTCTCCGGCACGGATGGGGATGGCGACCTCGACGTTCTTCATCGCGCTCGACGCCGGGCTCGGTTTTGGTCCTTATTTCATCGGGCTCATCATTCCGTTGACCGGCTTCTCGACACTTTATCTCGGACTCGCATGCGTCGTGGCATTCTTGATTTTCTTATATTACGTCATGAACGGGCGCCAGGAACGGGCTCAATTGCGACGGGCAGCATGACAGGACTTTCCAAAGTCCTGTCTTTTTTTGAATGTTCACACATTTAGATTCAGGTTACGGTAATATAAAAATGACGTGTCAAAACGCTTTGGATTGAAATGAGGGACATTATGCACGCTGACCAGACGATTTATAAACATTATGCCGCCTTGCTCCGAACGTTCGATAAAATTTCAGATTACGTGTTCTTCATGGAAGTCGACGGTCCGACGTATCGGTACGCCTTCGTCAACGAACCAGGGCAACGCGCCATCGGTTGGAAAGAAGACGACCTCGGGAAAAGCATCGAGGATTTGGTCCCGCCCGAGACGGCGCTGTTGATTAGACGACATTACGACGAAGCGGTCCGTGATCGAAAGAGTGTCGTCTTTGAGGACTATCGTCTCGCCGATTCGTTCTTTACGGATACGCTCGAAGCGACAGACGTCCTTTCGCTGCCGCTTCATTACTTCGAGTCGGAAGTGACGCCCGTCTTTGAGGGAGATACGTGCACCCACGTCATTTCCGTCGTCCGGGAAGTGACGGAACGAAAACGCCGAGAGCTCGAACTGACCATCTTATATGACCAACACGAATCACTTCGACGATACTCCCCGCACGGGATTTTCGTCCTCGACCATCAGTTTCGCATCAAGTCGCTCAACCCGGCCGTGACGACCATCACCGGTTATGCCGAGGCCGATTTGATTGACCATTCATTCATCGACTGTGTCGACCCGTCCGAACGTGATACCGTTCAAGCCGGGCTTGAGCACGCCATGGCAGGATCACCGCACAAGTATAAGATTCGGGGACACCGACGGTCGGGGACGCCACTCGACCTGGCGATCCTGAATATCCCGATCGAGGTCGGTGGTCACATCAACGGGCTGTTCGCCATCATCATCGACCAAACACCCGAGAAAAATGCGGAACGAGCGACTCAAGAGAGTGAACGACGTTACCGTCAATTGATCGAGACGATTCCTGAAGGGATCATCGTCCATCGGGAAGGGGAAATCGTGTACGCCAATACGTTAGCGCTCGAGACGATCGGTGAATCCACGATCACAGGCATGTCCATCTTCACGTTCATTGCGCCGGAGTATCATGAGGCGGCTGCCGAGCGACTCGCCTCGATGCGTCTTGATGACGCGGTACATGAGATGGAACTCGTCGTCACGTCCCGCGATGGACGAAGTTTTCGTATGGACGTCGCCAGCCTCGTCATCGACTACGAAGGGACAGCTGCCATCTTGAGCGTCCTTCGCGACGTCACGGAGAAACGGGACATTGAACAAGCGCTCCGTCAGAGCGAGATGCGCTACCGGTTGATCACCGAGAATATGAGCGACCTCGTCTGTATGCTCGAGTCGGACGGAACGGTCCGTTATGCGAGTCCGTCCCACCTCCACGTGCTCGGCTATCCCCCATCGTTCTACGAAGGGAAGAATACGCTGGACTTCATCCATCCTCGCGACGTCGAACTGACACGCCTACAACTCCACGCGTCAGCGCATGGGAGCGAGCCGCTCACGCTCGAATTTCGTCACGCCCATGACGACGGTCGTTGGATTTGGCTCGAGACGAAGATTCAAGCGATTTATAGCGAGGATGGCAAATTGCTTCACTATTTGACGGTCACCCGGGAGATCATGCAGCGCAAGGTCGTGGAGAAGCAGTTACGCCACTTGGCTTACCACGATACGTTGACGGACTTGCCGAACCGCCGTTACTTCCTCGCTTATCTCGAGGAGTCCCTCGCACGGATCGAAGAGGAGACAGAGGCGCTCGCGATCCTTTCGCTCGATCTCGACCGTTTCAAACAAATCAATGACACCCTCGGCCATGATGTCGGCGATGAACTGTTGCGCCAATTCGCTTCTCGCCTGAAAACCGCCCTCCGCAAGCAAGACGTCGTCGCGCGTTTTGGGGGAGACGAGTTCGCCGTGTTGATTCGCTATAACGATCATGTCGCACCGCACCGGGTTGCTGAAAAGCTACTGACTTCACTCAAGCAGCCTTGGCGCATCGAGGGGCATACATTCGTGACGACGTCGAGCATCGGGATCGCCTGTTGCGATATGGGGGTGACCCCGAAACAATTATTGAAACAAGCTGATCTCGCCTTGTACGAGGCCAAATCGAACGGCAGAAACCGCTATACGTTGTTCCAAGACCGCCTATGAGCGGTCTTTTCACGTGAAACATTTAAGTTATCGACTGAAACACGAACATTAAATCTTTATTAAGGTTAAATATAAAGAAAAATCGAACTTTATTGCTCTAACCCTTTGACTTTATGAGATATTTGCGTTACATTACCGAATGGACGAAGTATTTCCAACATCATCAATTAAAATGTTCGTAAATAGGGGTGTTAGACTATGGATAAAGTGTTTGACTATGAAGATATTCAATTGATTCCCGCAAAATGTGTCGTCGATAGCCGGTCGGAATGTGACACGAGCGTGACGCTCGGCGGGTTCACGTTCCGCCTTCCGGTCGTTCCAGCAAACATGCAGACGATCGTCGATGAGAACGTGGCGTTGTCGCTCGCAGAGAACGGCTATTTCTATATCATGCATCGTTTCAACCCAGACTCTCGGCTTCGCTTCATCGAAGACATGCACGGACGCGGTCTTTACGCCTCGATCAGCGTCGGTGTGAAAGAGGACGAGTATCGATTCATCGAGATGCTCGCTCAATCCGGTCATACGCCAGAGTTCATCACGATCGATATCGCCCACGGGCATTCGAACGCGGTCATCCGGATGATTCAGCATATTAAACACCATCTGCCACAATCGTTCGTCATCGCCGGGAACGTCGGGACGCCGGAAGCGGTTCGCGAACTCGAGCATGCAGGGGCCGACGCGACGAAAGTCGGGATTGGGCCAGGAAAAGTATGCATCACGAAAATCAAGACCGGTTTCGGGACGGGCGGGTGGCAACTCGCCGCCCTCCGCTGGTGCGCCAAGGCGGCAACAAAGCCGATCATTGCGGATGGGGGCATTCGCACGCATGGGGACATCGCCAAATCGATTCGCTTCGGCGCCTCGATGGTCATGATCGGTTCACTGTTCGCCGGTCACGACGAATCTCCGGGAGAGACGTTTGAGCAGGACGGGAAGCTGCTTAAAGAGTATTTCGGATCGGCATCTGAATTCCAAAAAGGGGAACGGAAGAACGTCGAAGGCAAGAAAGTGTTCGTGGAGCATAAAGGGGCGCTTCAGGACACGTTGACCGAGATGGAGCAAGACCTCCAATCGGCCATCTCATACTCGGGTGGGGACAATCTTGATGCGTTGCGCACTGTCGATTACGTCATGGTGAAAAACTCAATCTTTAACGGGGATAAAGTATATTGAAAAAGGCGACTCGCGTGAGTCGCCTTTTTTCAATCATCCGTTAGCTGCTTCGTCATCATGAAGTAATCCGAACCGGGCGGATAGTCACGGAGGACACCTGCCACCTCGTAGCCGAAGCGTTCGTAAAACGTTCTCGCCTGAAATGAAAACGTCGTCAGCTTCACTCGGGTCGCACCGAGGGCAATCACCTCACGTTCCCCCGCCTCGAGCAACCGTGATCCAAGACCCGTACCGGTGTGAGCCGAGTCGACCCACAGCCGGTCGAGGTCGAACCAGCCCCAATAGACGCTTCCGAACAACCCGGCGATCACTTCACCGTTTTGCTCCACTTTGAATTGCACGACCGGGACGTCGGCATTCCGAATAGCTCGATGATGGACCGAGTGCGTGTCGTTGAAGGCGCGCAGACGCTCCGTCAACAACTGTTGGAATGACTCATCTTCCACCACGACCTGCTCGATTTCCATCATGTGTCCCTCCTTGAACCGTTCACAAAGAACGTGATGAGTTCCGCTTCTTCTTCCTCGACAGCACGACCTGTCAGGCGTTCGTATTGAGCCGTTATCGCTTTTTTATTTCCTGGGAAATCTAGCGTGATCGTCGCCAACGCGCGCAACACATCACGATCTTTCTCATATTCTGGACGTGAGACGACGCGGCCGTGCGACCACACGTACGCATCCGCGTCAAACATGTCCAACAAGGCGAGCAGCCGGAGCGTCTCGTCCGCTGTCATCCGCCAGGACGGTGCGTATAGATTGGCATAGAGCGCATCTCCCAGGAACAACACTTTCTCTTCCGGGATATACGCGACGACAGCATCAGGTGAATGATCGCCGCCGACATGCTTCAACATGACGTGCACGCCGCCAAGGTCGAGTGTGAGCGAATCGTCGAACGTCAAAGTCGGCATGACAACGCGCATCGTGCGTGCCTCCCCGAACTCAATCAGCACAGAACGGGATCTCAATCCCGCTCTCGACGCGTTCATCGAGCGACGCATCATCCCACTCATACGGCAGTAGCCGCTGCATTTTGTTCTTCGTTTCCACACTCGCGATCGAGACGGTCCAAGGCAACGCCGAAAGTCCGAAAATATGATCCCAATGCCAATGTGTCAACGCGACGATCGTCGGACGATCTAGCCCATTCTCGGCCAAGGCGTCTAGCAACGTGTTCGTATGGGACTCAGAGTTTCCGGCATCAATCAACAACGTGTGCGTATCACCGACGACGACTCCTAAAATCGGCCGATCGGTCTCCGCGACAGGTGTCATATACCAAAAACGCGGCGAATGTCTCTCTAACTTCTGCAAATCAAATCCTCTCCTCACTCGTCGGACCAGTTCAGACAGGCGTTCGCCTGCCGGTCCGCTCAGTCGTACTCTTGAAATGAATCATACACGTAAAACCCATCGCCCCCACAATTTTTGGCGACATACATCGCCGCATCCGAGTGATGGATGAGCGCATCGAGCGACGAGAGTTCTGCCGATGAATAAGCGACCCCGATACTCGCCGACAAGCGGAGGGAAAGTTCGTCCCCGACCAATATTTCCTGGGAAATCAAAGCGGTCAACTGTTCAAACACCTCATTCTCTAGCGATTCCTTTTCTCCCTCGATGACGATCAAAAATTCATCGCCGGCAAAGCGATACGCCTTGCCGTCATGGAAACGACTGAACGAACGGATCCGTTTCGCCGTCTCGACGAGCACTTCATCCCCGATGAGATGCCCATGCGTGTCGTTGATCCGCTTAAAGTCGTCCAAATCGATGAACAGAAGCGCGACGGCCTGCTTGCGGTTCATTTTTTGACGCAGATCCGCCATGAGTGAATGCCGGTTTCCGAGCTTCGTCAATCCGTCCTTCGTGATGAGTTCGATGACTTCCTGGTGCTTGCGTTCGCGTCGAATCTCGTTCTCCATCCAACGCGTCACGAGCAAGATCGTGTCCGTCATCTCTTGCCTTGCGACTTGATCGATGACGTCCTCAAGGCTTCCTTGCTCGGTAAGAAAGACGAACCACCCGAACGTCTTCCCTTCGTTCATAAGCGGCACGCTGATCATCGCGGAGAGTTCGACGCCATCGATGACGAGCTCGGCGCGTCCTAACTTTTGATGCCCGTTTTTTACGAGCTCCTCGACTTGATGGAGACGTTCGTCGGTCCATTCGAGTAACGTGTCCCCGTCTGACGAAAGGATGTGATAGCCGCTCTCCACTGTAAACGCGACGGCATGGGAATAACCGATCCATTCCCGCAACAACGCTTGAATCCGCTTCAGCTTTTCCGGGAACGGTGCATGGAGCGCGGTCACTTCGTAAAGCGATTCGAGCGTCTGTTGACGCCGTGTCTCCGCCCTCGTCTGTTCCGTCAGCTCAATTTCAGCCATCACCCAGCGTGCGAAATCCTCAAGTGTCCGCAGCGCCTCCCTGTCAAACGTGCGCGCCACCTGATCCGTGACGCAGAGCGTTCCGATGGCGTGACCGCTTCGTGTAATGAGCGGCACCCCGGCGTAAAACCCGACGCCTTCAAGAAGCGGATTATCATCCGATGATTCGGCTGACTCGACGTCCTCGATGACGAGCGCTTCTTTCCCGAGCACGACGCGGTCGCAGAGCGTGAACTTGCGATCGACGTGCAGCCGATCAAGGGCCGCCCCTTGGCACGACTTGATCCACTGTTGGTCCGTCGTCAAAATCGAGATGAGGGCGACCGGCATATCGAACGTTCTCGCCACGAGTCGGCTGATGCGGTCGTAACGTTCTTCCCGAGGTGAATGCAGGATCTCAAGACGAAGGACCGCCTTCAACCGTTCCGCCTCACTCTCGTCGAGCGAAGTGATTGCCTCCTGACGTTCTGATGCGTCGTGACGCAACAGAGCGAAATGGTGCTCGAGTGCGTCGAGCGCGGCTTGGACGTCTGATCGCGCCAGTGGCCGACTGAAGAAATAACCTTGCACCTCGTCACATCCGAGCCGCTCGATGGCACGATACTGTTCTTCCGTCTCCACACCTTCGGCCGTGACTTCGAGGTTCAACTTTTTAGCGAGCGAGATGATCAGTTTGACGATCTCGTACTCTTTTAAGCCGTTGTCCTTATCGAGCTGACTGATGAACGAGCGGTCGATTTCGATCCCATCGATATCAAACATTTTTAAATAGTTGAGCGACGAATAACTGACGCCAAAATCATCGATGAGGATGCGGAACCCTTTCGTCTTCAAATAATCGACCGTCTGAATGCCGACGAGCGGCTCCTGCATGAGCGTATGCTCCGTGATCTCAAACTCGAATTGATCCGATGTCAGGCCGTGCGACGTCAAAACAGTCAAGACGTCACGCATGTACGTTTGACGGAAGACGACCGGAGAGATGTTGATCGCGACACGGCGACCGTTGAATATGTCCGGCTGTTCAATCATATCCCGGCAAACTTGTCCGATGACGAAGCCTGTCACGTCCTCGATCAAGAGCGATTTTTCAGCGATGCGGATGAACGTTTCCGGTGAGACGTTCCCGAGGGCGGCACTACGCCACCTTACGAGCGCCTCAAAATGGATCGTCCCGTCATGACAACTGACACGCGGTTGATAGACGACACTCAACTCGTTCGCTTTCAATCCTTTGACGAGCTCCATCTCGATCGTCATCTCGTCGATATAATGTTGGACGTAATCGTCTTTCTCATACACCCGAATCATTTGTTTGCCTGCTTGTCTCGCCTCAAGCAGTGCCGTCGACGCGTTCATGATCACACGGTCGGCATTCTCATATCCGGCACTGAGCCCGATGCAACCTGAAAGCGCGAACTCGGTCTCGGCCACCTCGTACGTGTAGTCCGCGATGGCGGCGAGCAAACGCTCTCCGTGATGGTAAGCCGTCTCAATCGGCGTGTGCGGCAGCACGACGATGAAGTCTTCCCCGTCGACCCGCCCGATGATCGATCCTACGGGAAGCATATCCGACAGACGGCGTGTCATGTCTTTGATGAGTTGATGCGACTGTTCAATCCCTTGGAGCGAGAGCACGATTTTGAAGCGGTTGATATGAAGCCGGATGATGCTCGTCAGTTCACGTCCGTTCTCCTGTGTGAACAGTTTCTCGAGCTCGAGCTTCACTTTCATCAAGTTCGGCATTCCCGTCAAATAATCGATGTGCTCGATACTCGACAATAGCTTCATCTCCGCTTCTTCCGACAAATCGGTCGTCAAACCGAGGACGTAACGAACCTCGCCGTGTATGTCTTCGAGCGGCATGAGGACAGATGAGGCGAAACGGGCCGTGTTCGAATCGATGTTCATCTTCGACATGAAATAAACCGGTTCACGTGTGACGGTCACCGCATCGTATTGCGCGATCAGTTCATCCGCGACGTCGGCCGGGTACATCTCGTGCAAGTAGCTGCCGGCCACATCGTCTGGTAGCATCGAGGCGAGCTTCCCTTGCTCACTGACACGGACATAACGATATCCGACTGGCGTCACTTCCATTAAAAAGACCATGCGATACAAACGAACGAATACATCGAATAAATAATGCGGGTCGGCCTTCATCTGTTGCATACTGTACCTCCAAGCAATGTCTGTTTCCTCTAGTGTAGAACTTTTAACTCGTTTTGTTCACAAAACCATTTCAAAAAAGGGGAAACGTTTTTCAACGTTTTCCCCGAAAATCGGGTAAAGAGTAATGAATCTAGTCCTGAAGCGAGGTGAACCATCATGCTCAGTCGAAACGTCTATCCACAGACCCGTCCCGGCAAATGGTCGGTCGGATTGTTGCTCGCCGTGTTTCTTCTCTTGATCGCCTCTGCCCTCATCGTCCAGTCAGGCCAACCGTTCAACTTCAATGCGCTTTTCGACAACACGTGGGCGACCATCGTGTCGATGGCGGCTTTAGCTGCCGCACTCGGCGCTTTCGTCGTCGGTTTGTACACGACCCTTCGCAATCAAGAGCGTTCGGTCGCCGTCTTTTTCACCGCGTCGCTCGGGGGGCTCGTCGCTTTGTTCGTGCTCATGCAACTGTTCCGCTAACTCAAAACGCTCCTTCCCGATGTGAGAAGGAGCGTTTCGTCAGAGTAATTCGTTCGCGAGCAGGCGGTAGACGTTCAACCGGTCGGACTGTTGGTGTTGAATGCTGCAAATCATCGCCTCATCGAATCCATAGCGCTCCGCTTCTTCTTGAAGCTGAGTCGCGATCTGCTTCGGCGTCCCGACGAGGTGAATCGCCCGGTTGTTGGCGATGTGAATTTTGTCGACTTCGGTGAGCGGATACTCGTGCGCCGCCTCCGGACTTAACAGTTGACGAAGCTGACCGCGCATCAAGAACAAGCGAGACAGGTCAGACGGACGGGCCAAATATTCCGCTTCTTCCTCCGTCTCGGCCGTCGTGACGAGATACGTCACGTTGATGTCCGGTTTCTCCATGAACGCTGACGGACGGAAATTGTGCCGGTACGCATCCAGTGCATCGGTGCTCAATTCTCCGTTGAAGAATTGGGCGAACGAATAGCCGACGCCCATCCGCCCGGCTTGGACGGCACTGTTCCCGCTCGACCCGAGCAGCCAAGCCTCAGGACGAATCACACCGGTCGGCGCAGCCGGTGTGTGTTTATACCAGCGCTCTTCCGGCGTCTCGTCGTTGATGAGCTGAAGCGTCGTCTCAAGTTTTTCGTATAGCCCGTCCATCATCGGCTTCTGGCCTTGCGACATGGCGTAGATGGCGTTGGCATCTCCACCCGGCGCCCGTCCGACGCCAAAGTCGATGCGTCCTGGCGCGAGCGCACTCAACGTCTTGAACACTTCGGCCATCTTGAGCGGTGAGTAATGCATCATCATGATTCCGCCCGAACCGAGCCGAATCCGCTCCGTCTTGGCCGCGATATAGGCGCTGATCACTTCCGGTGCCGAACTCGCAAACGACATGCCGCCGTGATGTTCGGCCATCCACATCCGGTGATAACCGAGCTCTTCTGCTACTTGCGCGAGCTCGACCGCGCTTTCTAGGGCATGTTCTGACGTATGCCCGGACGTGACCGGTGCTTGATCGAGTACACTTAATCTCATGTCCATCTCTCCACTTCTATAGTATATATGGTGAATATCTCGAATTTATAAGACTCGCCGTCATCATACTAAAGTGTGGAAAAGAATACGAGTCGGACGCTCAAAAAGACAACGTTCTTTTTTCAGAAAATTGCAACGAGTTATTGCTTGTGCAGCTTCCCCTTCTCTATAATGAATGAGAAGACGTTATTCCTTCATAACAAGTCGCCGAACGCGTGATGGGGACACGTGAGCGGTCCACAATACTCTCGGGGAAAAGGGGTAAACAACATGAATCAGCCACCAAACAGGCCTGGCCAGGACGGAACCTCGTCATTCACGTCCAATGATTTTTTGAAATTTTTAATTCCATCTTTGATCGGTCTCATGTTCTTCATCGTGCCGATCCCGACCGATGACGGATTCACGATCCCGGTCGCCTTCTTATCCAATCAGCTGATCGACTTGATCGGCGGTGTCGTACCGACACTCGCCGTCATCATGATGGGCATCTCGGTGCTCGGCTCACTTTGGACGTATATGGCCAAACCGGCGTTCGTCCTCGAACGGCCGCACTTCAATTCATTGTTAAACATCACACCGTTCTGGTTCGGGATGCGGGTCGTCGGTTTCATCGCCGGGGTGATGACGCTGCTCGTCATCGGTCCGGAGATGATCACGTCCGAATACACGGGCGGACTATTGCTGTATGACTTGATTCCTATCTTGTTCGCGACATTCTTATTGGCCGGGATGTTGCTCCCGCTCCTTTTGAACTTCGGTCTGCTCGAGTTCGTTGGGACGATGCTTATCAAAGTGATGCGCCCGCTCTTCAAACTGCCGGGCCGCGCTTCGCTCGACTCGCTCGCGTCTTGGGTCGGGGATGCGACGATCGGGATCCTGTTGACGACGAAACAATATGAGAACGGCTACTATACGAAGCGGGAAGCCGCCGTCATCGCCACGACGTTCTCGGTCGTCTCGATCACGTTCACGATCGTCATCTTGTCGTACATGGAACTCGACGCCTACTTCTTGCAGTATTACGGCGCCATCGTCGTATCCGGTGTCGTCGCAGCGCTCATCATGCCGCGTATCTATCCATTGTCGAAGAAGGCGGACACACCTTACGAAGAGACCGAGCTGAAACCGGAAGAGCCTGTCCCGGCAAACGTCTCGATGCCAAAATGGGCACTTCGTCAAGCGTTGCTCAAGTCCCGCTCAAGCAAGAGCTTCATCGCCACGCTGAAAGACGGTTTCCAAAACGTGCTCGACATGTGGCTTGGCATCTTGCCGATCGTCATGGCCGTCGGAACGATCGCACTCGTCATCGCGGAGTATACGCCGCTCTTCACGATTCTCGGTAAACCGTTCGAACCGATTTTGATGTTGCTCCAAGTACCGGAAGCGGAAGCCGCCGCCCAGACGATGGTCGTCGGTTTCGCCGACATGTTCTTGCCGGCCGTCCTCGGCAGCGGCATCGAGAGCGAGATGACTCGTTTCATCATCGCGACCGTTTCGGTCACACAGCTCATCTTCATGTCGGAAGTCGGTGGATTGCTCCTCGGTTCAAAACTTCCGATCTCATTCGTCGACCTCGTCCTCATCTTCTTGCTCCGGACGTTCATCACGCTCCCGATCATCGTCGGGATCGCCCATTTGGTCTTTTGACGACAGAACGCCTCTTCTCGTATTTCCTGGGAAGAGGCGTTGTTTGTATAATGAAAGAAAAGGAGGGATTGACCGTGGAAGAGCACTTTGCCGGACAATTGGAAACCGCAAAGAAAGGCTATGCAGGCATCGTTAACCCACAAGTTTATGTAGATGACCGTTATCACGGCCATTGGACCGTGAAAGAAGAGAAACGAATCGATGGGGTACCGGCTCTGTTGCAACGCACGTTCAACGGCGGTAAAAATAACTGCACCCTTACCTCGATCACGGCAATCTTCCGCTATTACCGGGACCACGGTTATCCCAACATCCCCGAGGACGTGTTCGTGATCCAACAAGATGCCCGCGACATCGCCGTCGGACATCAGTTCAAAGACGAGAAAGGTACACCGCCAACGCGTATCGGTACGATCGTGACGAAACTGTGGGAACGATACGGCTACACCGGGCGGGGCAGTTCCCGCTATTTATGGAAATGGTCGACGTTCGAGCGCGAGCTCCTCGCCAATCGTCCGTTCATCTTGAACATGGCGAACGGGTTCTATAAAAATCATTCGGTCACAGGGATCGGCTATATCATCTATAAAAAGCCCGGCTACGCTGACGTCGTCTTGCTCGAGGTGCTCGACAACCGATCCGAAGATATCCGTTACATCGATTTCAACGAGTTCAACTTTTGGGGCAGCATCACGCGCGTCCACCCGCCCGCTAAATGAGGCGTTGTGAAAAGAATCGGTCCATCTCGTGACGTAAGTATGCCCCGATTCGCAGCAAATGCCCCCGCTTCGCGTACGACCCGTGATGCAACCCGTTCAAGTCGACGCCGTTTCCGAGGCCGACGAACACTTCGGACGGTTTGAAGCGCAGGCCGACCATCGGAATGCCCGCTAGGTGAAAGCCGAGCTCGTAGACCGCGCTCGGATAGTCTGCAATTGTCCGTTTTTCGGTAAATCCTCTCATGGCCACGCAGTTGTCGCGACCGAGCACGAGTATACGTTCTGGTCGGATGTGACGAATCGTCCGTTCTAGGAGTGCAAGCGAATCGGGATGTTCCATCCAGCGACGCCCGTCTCGAATCTGTCCCATTTGTCGATATGTCGCGTATTTGAAAAAATCGATATGAATGGCGGACCCGTCGTAAAATGATCGGTCCATCCCTTCAAGGAGCGCTTCAAGCTTCGCCCCGCCCGGCTTGCCGAACCAGCTCGTCGTCGCCCGTTCGGCCTCGAAATAGGACGCTGCGTAGTCGAGTGTCGCCTCGAGCGCCGTTTCGTCCTGTCGATACGTCTCAAAGAATCGGCCACGCCAATAGAACTTCTGCGCGTCCCCTCTTCTGACGGTGCCGTTCCGTTCAAAAAAACTCGCCTCGCGATGGATTCGTCCCGATGGTTAGCCATTGATTTTGACCTGGCCTACCATACCAGAGAATTGGCGATGCCCCATCGATCAGCTCCTCTTGAAAGGACGACGTCATGAGCCATTCTTGAAACCGAATCGCGTCTTTTAATAGATCTCGTGCCGTCTCCATCGTGTCACATCCTTTCTCTCCGTTCGTTTCCCGCTTTCAGCCATATGTAAAATACGTTATAGTGAGAGGACGAAGCCAAGTAAAGGACGTGAATCGATGCGTATCAATAAATTCATCAGTGAATCCGGCAAGGCGTCCCGTCGCCAAGCCGACCGTCTCGTCGAAGAGGGACGCGTCACCATCAACGGAAAGAAAGCGAAAATCGGCGACCAAGTGAAGCCCGGGGATGAAGTGCTCGTCAACGGATCGGTCGCCCGTGTCGCCCGCAACAACGTCTATATCGCCGTCCATAAGCCGGTCGGCATCACGAGCACGACCGAGAAGAAAGTAAAAGGGAACTTGGTCGACCTCGTCAACCACCCGCTCCGCATCTTCAACATCGGTCGCCTCGATAAAGATTCGGAAGGGCTTATCTTGATGACGAACGACGGGGATATCGTCAATGAGATCCTTCGCGCAGAGGGCGAGCATGAGAAAGAGTATATCGTCTCGGTCGACAAACCGATCACACCGGAATTCGTCGAGCAGATGGAAGCCGGCGTCAAAATCCTCGGCCAGAAGACGTTGCCGTGTAAAGTGCACCAACTGTCGAAGTTCGACTTCAACATCACGCTCACGCAAGGACTGAACCGCCAAATCCGCCGCATGTGTGAAGAGCTCGGCTACGAGGTGTATCGCCTTCAACGTGTCCGTGTCATGAACATCACGCTCGGCAAACTCCCGCCCGGACAGTGGCGCGATCTCTCGAAGAAAGAGCGCGAGCAGTTGTTCCGCGAATTGAATTACGAACCGAAAGAATGGTACTAAAAAGTAGCCTGAGATGTCTCAGGCTACTCAGGCTGTTGACGAACCCATTCGCTTCTGGCGAATGGGTTCGTCTTTTTTTGTGTTCAACGAGCTCGAGGCGCTCTGCCCGACATAAAATTGAAAAAATGCTATGTAGACGGTCGTTTTCGGCCAACAGGTTGGCCAGCTTCTTCATGTTTTGTGCGGTCGCTGCCACCAGGTTGGCGCGGTCCACCGCCTCTTTCCCCCGGTAGAACGTGAAGCGGAGACCGTGGAGCTCCTTCCCGTCGGCGAACGAGCGCTCCACCGTCTGTGGCCGGAGACGGTAGAGGTGCTTGCCCGATGCGGACAGACGGTTATCGCTCACCGCTTCGCGGTAGGACTCATCGATGTGGCGGTTGATGACGCGCCGATGCGATCGGCTTGACGTGCACTTCTCGAGGAGCGGGCAGTTCTGACAGATGGCAGGATTGGACGCGTACTGGTGATAGCCGTGACGGTCGGTCGTCTTATAGGTGAGGTGCTGTTTCGCCGGACACAGATAGGCGTCCACGTCCGGCAGGTAGGTGAACCGCGTCTTTCGAAACATCCCCTTCTTCCCACCGAACCGCCGCCAGGCGATGACGCCGAAAACGCCGCGCTCGACGAGCGCCTTCGCGATCTCGGTCGTGTAGTACCCGGCATCGAGCGCGACCGCCTCGAGCGGATAGGCGAAACGGTTGAGGATATAGTCGAGACGGTCAAGATAGACGGTGCTGTCCGACACGTTCCCGGGCGTGACGTGCACATCGACGATGAGGTTGTGCTTGGCGTCCACCGTCCGGTGCACCAGCCAGAAAAAGCCTTCCGGCTTCTGGTCACGGTACATATAGCCCGCGTCAGGGTCGGTCCGGCTCACCTTGATGAGTCGACGCTTCTTCTTCTGTCGCGCGGGCTTCAGTGCTTTTTTCCTCGTTTGGCCCGTTCCTCGTTCACCCGGCCGAGAAGCTCGTCCTCGACATCGCCGACGACCTGCTCGACCTCGACCTTGTCGAACTTCTTCTTGTTCGCGTTGGCTCGGATGTGGGTCGAGTCGGTGATCAGGATGCGCCCTGAAATGAAGCCGTGGGCTTCGGCCTGGCCCACGATGTCCTCGAAGATTTGTCGAAAGACGTCCGTGCCGGCGAACCGGCGTCGATAGGCCTGGCTGATCGTCGAATGGTCGGGAATTTTCTCGTCCATCCCGAGCCCGAGGAACCAACGGTACGCGAGGTTCGTCTCGATTTCCTTGATGGTCTGTCGCACGGAACGGATGTTGAACAGCGGGCCGAGCAGGATGATCTTGATGAGGATCTCGGGGTCGATGCCGGGCTGTCCGGTGTTTGAATACAGTGGCGCGCATAGCCGGTGGACGATGGAGAAGTCGATGTGGCGGTCGAGTTTGCGGACGAGGTGGTCTTTCGGGACCAGTTGGTCCAGCGAGGCGTCGGTGCGGATTGGTTCATGGCGTTTGGCGATATGGGCTCGGTACATGATGATTCCCCTTCCTGTTCGGAGGCGGTGACAATCCATACATACCAGTTCCCGCTTTTCGAGGTTTTAGCCCGCATTGGGGGCTTTTTCTATCGGCCGTCGAGGCCTCAGAAAAAGACGAGAGGCCACCCAGGGGCGGCCTCTCGCGACGCTCATCCGACGGCGCCGGAGACTCCTGAGGGATCAGCGAGCGGAGGGAGACCCAGCAGCGACAACGTCGCGATGCGGCTCCCTGCTCGCCCCTAGGAAAGCGGAGGCGCCAAGAGGAGGAGCGAAAACATTCTGTTAGTCAACAATCTGAGTAGCCTGAGATGTCTCAGGCTACTTTTATTCGGGCCGAAGTGATTCGATATGATCAATCTCACGACGGATGAAACGTTTAAGTTGGTTGCTCAAGTCATCGAGCTGGCCCATCGTCGTTCGGAACTTGAAGTCCGCATGGAAATGGTCGAACGGGTCGTGTTGCCACTCATCATGGATGTGGACGTCGATTTGGATTGTCCCGGTCCGATCAATCAACGTGAAGGTAAGCTTTATTCGTAAGTCCTCCGAATCTTCGCCCATCGGTTGCCAGACTACGGAGACTTTTCCCCAGGCGTCGTTGAATCGAGATACCGCATCGACCAATTCTTGAAGCATTTCGTCCTGCATATACACATCTTGACTGCTCGAACAGACGGAGGCGTGGAGCTGGAGTCTGACTTGGTAAAACAGCTCGGTCTCATCCATCCAAATTCGTTCCATCTCAAATTGACGCACCATACCATCACCTCTTTTTTCTGACTATACCATGACAATTCAGTGAATCGACTCATCGTTTCGTTTAAAAACGGGAATAAATAAGGTACAGATGATGTTGCACGGAAAAGAGGTGAATCGTCATGAATGGCGCCTTGTTTCCCCGCACCTCGGTCGGAAAGTGGTCCATCCTGCTCATCGGCTTGTTCCTCGCCATGTACGTGCCGTTCCTGTTGCTCGATAACTTCGATACGACGTTCACATCGACATTATGGAGTGATACGACGGCACACATGCTTCGACTCAGCTACATGACCACGTTTTCGGCGCTAGGACTCGGGGCGTTCGTGACCGGTTGGTGGGCCATCCTGAAACAAAAAGAGTACGCCGTGCTCGTGTTTTTCGCCGCCGTCCTCGGTTCGGGACTGTTCGTCCTGCTCGTCATGGAACTCGTCGGGATTTTAGAGTAGACAAAAAGGAGCCTGGCGCTCCTTTTTGTTAGCCGTTCAAATAGCCATCCCAATCGTAGTCTTGGATTTCTTGAAACGTTCCTTCCTCATCCCGTTCGTATGCACAAAGCGGGGGTTGTTGGAGAATTGGTAGGATGGAGTCATCCATATTCAACACGACTCCAATCGACACGATGAGAAAATTCTCGGTATCACTTAAATATGCATCATCCTCATACCCGCTCAAGAAAGACCATTCTGGATCCCCTTCCTCGTCAGGCTCGTCCCGCAACATGAAATGAAACTCTTCTCGTTCCAACACGTCCGCACTGATAATCACGAACGTATCCGTATAATAATCCCATTTATCCCCGTCTGGCTCATCATACTCGGTCTGACAAATGTGCTCCATCCCGAATGAAAGTTCTGTGCCGACTTCGATTGGTAAGTAATATGGCTCATTGTCGAGCACACCCTCAAACTGATTGCCATGAATGGCTGTGATTTTCACCCACATCCGTTCACCCCGATAGCCATCAGACGAAGCCTCTTCGTTCGTGAAAATCAATTTTACGAAGTCACCGACTTTCAATTGACGGAGCACTTCTTCGCTCGGGATGTAAAACGTATACGGTGCAGCCTCGTGCATCTCGCGCACGTCATCTAAATACCAATTCATCCAACCCCTCCTTGATCGTGAACGTATCCTCTAGTCAGTATAAGAGTTGCTACACACGAAAGGCAAAAAAGGATTTAGTCCTTGTAAGAACTAAATCCCCAATCCTATTATTTCGCCGTGACGCCCCCGTCGACCGGAAGTTCGATGCCGGTGATATGGTTCGCCTCGTCTGACGCGAGGAAGAGAACGGCTGCCGCCACTTCATCGGCCTGACCGAGATGCGGCAAAGCGATTTGATTCAAGAAATGTTGTTTATAATCCGGATGCTCCATGTGCGGTGCGCTCATCGGCGTCACGATATAGCCCGGGTGCACCGAGTTCGCCCGAATGTTTTGCTTCCCATAATCCACGGCCGCTGCTTTCGTGAGAGAACGAACCGCGCCTTTTGAAGCCGTATAGGCACCCGCACCGGCCATGCCTGTGAGCGCCGAAATCGATGAGATGTTGACAATCGAGCCGCCACCGTTCGCTTCCATGAGCGGGATGGCATATTGCGTCCCGAGCATGACACCATCGATGTTGATCCGGTACGTCCGGGCCCAGTCTTCCTCCGTCTGTTCCAAGAACGGTTTCGCGAGGGAAATGCCGGCGTTATTAACGAGGATATCGAGCTTCCCGCATGTCGCCTGTACTTCGTCATAGACGTTCTCCCAATCCGTACGTGACGTCACGTCGTGTTGAATCGCCAGTGCCTCCCCGTCAGCTGCCCGAATCGCCTCGACGACAGTTTGCACTGCCTCTAGATTGATATCAGTCGCGACGACCGTTGCCCCTTCTTTCGCGAACAGCTTGGCCGTCGATTCGCCCATACCGCTACCTGCCCCTGTGATGACCGCAACTTTCCCTCGTAAACGCATGTGAATATCCCCAATCTTTAATTTGATAGTCTAACTATCACTATATTAGTCGGTGCACATTTGAATCTCAACGAAATTGCCTGGACACGGTATAATAGCTACACAACAAAGAGGTGATCGTATGAACAAACGACAACAAAACAAAGAAGAACGATTGAATCGTATCATCGAGCAAGCCGAACTCCTATTTTTAAAGGACGGTTTTGAACGGGTGCAAATGCAGGATATCGCCGATGCGGCCGAAATCGGCGTCGCGACGCTGTTCCGCTACTTCCCTAAGAAAGACCAACTGATCGTCGCTGCGGCTGTACGCAACTTGGCCCCGACACTTGAAACATTCAAAAAATTGACGACGACACCTGGCGACGCCTACACACGACTCGAGGCAATCCTTGATTACTTGCTCGAGCAACAGATGAAACAGACGAACCATTCCCGCTTCCGTGAGGCGTTCGAAAGCTATGCCTCGTTCGTCACGAGTCCGTTACCGGACATCGACGACTATATAGAATTGCAACGTGAGATCATGAAGACGCTCGAACCGCTCATCGAAGACGGCAAGACGGACGGGTCGCTTCGAGGCAACCTCGACGTGAAAGCGACTGTCGTCACGATCATCAACGCGTTCGGGACGTTTGGCAACAATATCATCTTAAAGTCGCACATCAGCTACTTAAAAGAGGACATCGAACCGTTCATCCAGCAGCGGGTGTTAAAAGAGATGCTCCTCGCTTATGTACGGCCATAATAAAAACCCCTTCGGCTGAAGGGGTTTATTCGTGCAATTCGAGCGGCAGACCGTCCGGGTCGAAGAAGAACGTCATCTTCTCGCCCGTGAACGTGTCACGACGAATCGGTTCCGTCGTGACGCCATGCGCACTCAGTTCTGCGACGACCGCCTCGATGTCGTCGACCTTGAAGGCGAGATGGCGCAGCCCGCACGCCTCAGGGAAGCTCGGTCGCTTCGGGCTATCCGGTTTGATGAACAGTTCGAGCTCATTGGCACCAAGATGCAAGTCGATCTTATGGTCGCCTTTATCCGGTCGATGATGTTCGCGGATGACGTCGAATCCGAGGATGTCGACATAGAACCGTTTCGCCTGTTCATAGTTCGTGGCGATAATCGCCACGTGATGGATGGTATGTAGCTTCATAGTCATCCCCCATATACAAAAAATGAGCACCTCTCACTAGAGGTGCTCTCGAAAAGTCTACCGCGTCGAACCACGCTCCACAACGTGCTCCTAAAAGGAATGTCCGCCGTCTTACATAGACCAGCTCATCGCATGTACTCAACAATAACCGTTTCCGCGCGCCGCGTCAATCTTTTGTTTGATGCGGGTTGACATCTTTCTAAAAATTAGGATAATCAATAGTGTTAGCACTCTTATATACAGAGTGCCAAAATCGAACGCATAAAGGAGAACGATCATGACAAAAAAACAGTTTCAAGCCGAATCGAAACGAATTTTAGAGTTGATGGTCCACTCAATCTATACGCATAAGGACATCTTCCTCCGTGAGCTCATCTCGAACGCGAGTGACGCCATCGACAAGATGTATTACCGCGCCCTCTCGGACGAGGCACTCGACTTCAACAAGGACGACTACTTCGTCAAAGTCGAGCTCGACAAAGACGCCCGGACGATCACCATCCGCGACACAGGAATCGGGATGACGGCGGAAGAACTCGAGTCGAACCTCGGGATCATCGCCAAGAGCGGCTCGCTCGCGATGAAACAGGCAACGAAAATGGAAGAAGACCATAGCCTCATCGGCCAGTTCGGGGTCGGTTTCTACTCAGCGTTCATGGTCGCCGACCGCGTGACGGTACGCACTCGCTCGGTCGACAGCGATCAAGGCTACTTGTGGGAATCAGAAGGCACGGACGGCTATACGATCGAGCCGACGGACAAGTCCGACGTCGGGACCGAAATCACGTTACACGTGAAAGCCGACACGGACGACGAGACGTATTCGACGTTCCTCGAAGAATACGAGATTCGTTCGCTCATCAAGAAACACTCGGATTTCATCCGTTACCCGATCAAGCTCGACGTGACGAAACACCGTCAAAAAGACGGCTCGGAAGAATACGAAGATTACGTCGAAGAAGAGACGGTCAACAGCATGGTGCCGATTTGGCGCAAACGGAAGAGCGAGCTTTCGGACGAGGACTACAAGGCGTTCTATCATGAGAAGCGCTACGGTTTCGACGAGCCGCTCAAGCACCTCCACTTGAACGTCGACGGCACAATCCGGTACCAGTCGATCCTCTACATCCCCTCGACGGTTCCGTTCGACTATTACACGAAAGAGTTCGAGAAAGGGCTCGAGCTGTATTCGAACGGCGTCTTGATCATGGAGAAGTCGCCTGATCTGCTCCCGGACTATTTCGGTTTCGTCAAAGGGATGGTCGACTCGGAAGACTTATCGCTCAACATTTCCCGGGAGATGCTCCAGCAAGACCGCCAGCTACGCGTCATCGCCAAGAACGTGAAGTCGAAAATCAAAGGCATGCTCGAGAAGATGCTCCGTGACGAGCGTGAGGACTACGAGAAGTTCTTCGAATCGTTCGGCCGTCAAATCAAGTTCGGCGTCTACGACCAGTTCGGGGCCGCCAAAGATGAGTTGAAAGACCTGCTCTTGTTCCACTCGTCGAACGAGAAGAAGCTCGTCACGCTCAATGAGTACGTCGCGCGTATGAAAGAAGACCAGAAGTACATCTACTACGCGACAGGTGAATCGATTCACCGCATCGACCTCTTACCGCAAGCGGAACGCTTGAAAGAAGAAGGGTTCGAGATCCTCTACTTCACAGAAGAGATCGACGAGTTCGCCATCAAGATGCTCCAGTCGTATGACGACAAAGAGTTCAAATCGATCGCGAGCGGTGACCTCGGTCTCGATGATGCCGAGGCCAAATCACTGAACGACGACAACAAAGACTTGTTCGCCTTCATGAAGCAGGAACTCGGCGACCGCGTCAAAGAAGTGCGCGCGTCGACACGACTCAAGTCGCACCCGGTCTGCTTGACGGTTGCCGGTGACGTCTCGATCGAGATGGAGAAGATTTTGAACGCGATGCCAAACGGCGGCGGCATGAAAGCCGAGAAAGTACTCGAAGTGAACGCCGACCACGCCATTTTCCAGACGTTACAGCGCGTCTACAAAGAGGACGAGGCGAAGGCGAAACAGTATACCGATTTGCTTTATCAACAAGCGCTCCTCATCGAAGGGCTGCCGATTGAAGACCCGGTCGCCTATTCGAACGCGGTATGTGCGTTGATGGCGGAATAAGTGAAAGACAGAGGGCGACCTCTGTCTTTTTCGTTTATCTGTTGTTCATCAGCTTCCGTAGCTGATCTGGTAACAATACTTGTTCAGCTCTACGGTGAATCATCCGATGACAGTTAGAACAGACTGGCACCAAATCTGTTTCAGCATCAACTCTCATAGGCTCATTTAAAGTACTCAACGGTTTCAAATGATGAATTTCAATATAATCTCTGCCACGTTCACCATATACCGCTTCAAAATTAAAGTTACATACGATGCAATTCACACCATGAATTTCGATGGCTCTTTTCCGATTCAAGGCATCGCGTTCATACCTTTTCCCATAGTAATATTTTTCTCTGCCCTCATAAACAACCTTTCCTTCCTCTATTTCTTCCGCCCTTAAATCTTCTAGCGCTTTATATTCGCCTATATCAATAGCTGATAAAACAGCCAAAATAGTTTCAAAGCCTTCTTGGCCCTTTAACTCTTCAATCATTTCCTCTAATGAAAATCCCTTGAATAATGATTGAAATGGCTTCTTTAAGCCTAAGTAATGCAGAATTCCCATAGATTGATAGCCCTTCGATTTTTCAGAGTCCAAACCCAAAAATCTTTCATCCATCTCTCTATGCGTTAATCCATCCATCAAATGCCCCACTACCGTTTGATATCTTTCCAAGTCACTGTATTGCCTAAACTCCCGATCTCGTCCACTAGGTTGTAAGGGTGGTAGATACATCAATGTCACATCCTATGTTTATGGTTTTGTTTCAAACTACTAATTTACACTTTTTACCTTTTCAGTGAACACAAAAAATCTCTATCCACGAAAATGACTATCATAATAGAATTCAAAAGTGAATTCTAAAAGTCCTCTTTCATAGATAGAGATTATGATTATTTGAAATTATTGTACGTACCCAACAACTGCATCTGAATCGCTTCCTGCAAGATGTTCTGGTCATCCTCTTGCTCGTGAACCTCTGCGATTCGATGGCTCATCCGCTCAATCAAGCCAACGACGAGGGCGTTCCCCATCGTGAAGTAACGTTTGCGGTCGGTCATCGTAGCCGTCCAACCGTATGGGAATCCGTTCAATCCCTCACACTCCTCAGGGCGCAAGTAACGAAGCTTCTTCGTCTGTGGGTCCTCGATGACATGGCTCGAACGGTTACAAGTGCCTTCGCTCGTCAACATCGTACGACCCGGAAGGTCAAGCGAGTCCGGATACGACATGCCGCCTTCCGCATACACGTACACGTGACCGCTCGCCGAGGTCCGCTCGATTTTCTTTGGTCCTTTCAAGTACGCGAGCTCTTCCTGCTCGTTCCGACCCGACTTCTTAATCGTATCGGTGTCCAAGTAGTACTGCTCCGGCGCAGGGCCGAACTGCTCATATACCTCTTGGACCACATCACCGAGCGTCTTCGGCACTTCTCGTTTCGGTAACGTCTCGATCGTAGTCACCTGGTCGCCCGACATGATTCCCGAGTTCCGGTATGTGGCCGAGAACATGTCAGAAATCTCGACGATATCTTTCGGCAGTTCGAACTGCGAGCCCGGGTGTTTCTCGCTCGTCAGTTCATGGACCGGGAACGCCGGTGCAAAGAAGCCTGACTCGAGCAACCATTTTTCAGGATCGGCTTGTCGTGCACGCTCCGAATGATTCAAATCGGTCCGGGTCGCAAAGATGAAGATACGGCGACGGCGTTGCGCGAACCCATAGTCGGCGGCATTGATGACGCGCCACTCGACCGTATAGCCTTGGTCGGCGAACGCACGGAGCATGACGCTGAAGTCACGTCCCCGTTGCTTGGCAGGCGACTTCATGAGGCGATCGACGTTCTCGAGCAACACGTAAGGCGGTTTCTCTTGTTCGATGATGTTCATGATTTCCCAGAACAAGACGCCTTTCTTCCCTTGAATCCCTTGTTCGTTTTTGAGACTGCGAGACACGCTATAGTCTTGGCAAGGGAAGCCGCCGACCAACAAGTGGTGTGGACCCGCCTCCATCCATGACAGGGCAATATCTTCGTTCAAATGTTTGCCGCGGCCCTTGAACCGTTCCGCGTAGCAATCGAAGGCCGGTTGACTCTTCGTCGCCGGTTCCCATTGATTGCCCCAAACCACATCGAATTTGTCCGATGTAGGCTCGGCATTCACGTCTTTTATTCCTTCAAGTGCGATGCGGAAACCTCCTACACCAGCAAATAACTCAACTACTTTAATCAATGGGAACACCCTTTCGCATTTTCTATCTTAAACTTAATGTATTTTTAGTATTTTCTCAATGAAAACAGTTTACCACCTATGCAAAAAAGGATCAACCCTTCTCTTTTTATTTTATGATTAGGAAATTAAAAACATTTTATAGTAAAATGTTAATCATAACCAATAATGGAGGGATAGTCTTGTTGGAATTCAACTCTATAAATGAACTTTTACGTAAAACAGATGAAATTGTGGGTAAAACATTCGGAGAATTAGACACAGAGGGGTATTTTGAAAAATATAAGCACGACAAAGGTATTTTCGGCAAAATAGTTGAAACCGGCTTTTATGGATACCCTAATAATAATAGAGCGGAGGCCGATTTTGACAAGTTAGGGATAGAACTAAAAGTATCTGGCTTCGTGACTACAAAAAAAGGTCTTTGGTCTGCTAAAGAACGAATTTCTCTATCTCAAATCAATTTCCACAAAATTGTAAATGAAGATTTTAAGTTCAGCTCCTTGATTTCAAAAAACAGAAAAATTTTATTCATTTGGTATGAATATGTAGAAAATGGAGACCCGAGAGAATTTATTATAAAAGACTATCAACTATACGACATGACTGGAATTGAGCCTTTAATAGAAAACGATTATCAAATAATCCGACAAACCGTGAGAGATGGATTGGCACATAAATTATCTGAAGGAGATAGTGTCATCCTAGGCGCCGCAACTAAAGGCGGAGCCGGACAAACTCAAACCCAACCTTTTTCTGAAATTAGAGCAAAAACTCGGGCATTCTCAATTAAAAATTCATTTATAAAAGGAGTTCTTAGAGAACACCGATTAAATTACAACGTCTCCTTACCAGTTGAGCTGACTCCAGAAGAGTGGCTATGGAACAAATTCAAAAAATACAAGGGTATCACTCAAAGCGAGTTACTGAAGCAACTAGATCCACAGTCTTCTAAAGAGAAGCCTCAATACAACATCGGAAATATGATTCAACGACGCATCATCGGTACGGAATTCGATTTGGAAAAGAATGAACTATTTAGTAAGCTAACATATGAGATTAAGACTACCCCAATAAATGAATCTTATTTCCCTATTGAAAAACCTACATTTAAGCCTCTACAAAAAGATGAGTTTCTAGACAATTGGGACACATCCGATTGGAAAACTTTTTTTGAAGAGAGTACGTTTTTTTATTTGGGTTACTTAGAGGATTCGAAGAATAAAGGAAATGGTCATAGAAAGCTACACTGTTTATTCAAAGTCACTTTCACCCCGGAAGAAGTGGATGAGTTCAGTAAAACTTATAATGATATCAAAAATGCTGTCACCTTCAATGATGTAAACTTACTCCCTACCGCCACAAAATATCCTAACAGATCTCTTGTAGTATCTACAAAAGGTTCTGGAGGAGATAAATGCTATCATCAATTTATGTATGGTGAAAAAAAAGTATGCTTTATGTTCAACAAAGAATTTATTTATAAAAAGTTTATGGAAGGACCCATTTTTAAATAGATAGAGTAAAAGCCTAATGGACATATCCCCTTCAGATTCGGGAATATGTCCATTAGGGAGGTGAAGGTATGGCCAGAAATGTACCGAAAGCATCGAGTCCAGCCGTCTTCAAGACGATGAGCGGAAATCGTGGTAAGGACACCAAAATGGAAGTGAAGGTCCGGAAGGCACTTTGGGCTGCCGGATATCGATATCGGAAGAACAATCGGAAGCTGTATGGGACACCAGACATCTCGTTTCCCGGACTCCGTGTCGTCGTCTTTTTAGACTCCTGCTATTGGCATGGCTGTCCCCTTCACTTCAAACTTCCGAAGACGAACGCGGAGTTTTGGCGACAGAAGATCGGTCGTAACATCGAGCGCGATGCCGACGTCACGCAACATTATGTCGAGGAAGGATGGATCATCTTACGCTTTTGGGAGCATCAGGTCAACGAGGACTTTGATCACGTGATTTATACCATCACTCATTTCGTCGACATGGCCAAGGTCAGTCGCCATAAACGAAGTGGATGATTCGTTTTACTCGTTAATCCAGGTCCTCATCAAACAATGGTTCATCATACGTCTCCGTCGCATCATCGACAATCAGGTCCGTGTAGATTTCTTCTACACGGCCTCTTTTTTTGCCATCTTCATTCACATGCTCGACAATTCTGAACGTCTCAGGCGCCTCAAGCCCGATGATGACAATCGGCACGGTCAACTGCGTGTTCAGCGGCTTCAAATGGTGAACGTACTTTTCGTAGGTACCTATGGCGTTGTCGAAGTTTCCAGCACGTTGAAGTCGCTGTGTCGCACAAATAATGACACCAATTCGTGTTTGAATTGCTTTCTCGACATGGTTGAGCTCGCTCGCAATGACCGGTTTCAATAGATTCCATGCGATTGTCCCTGAATGATTGAACCCGACCTCCACTGAAATGTTTTCTTTGGCAAAGTCGAGGCGCCATACGTTCTCCGAATAGTCACGGTCCTGGAAGATCGGGCTCTCACTCGCCCATCCCCTTCTTATAAATTCCGATTTGAACAAATCATTCAATGTCGAGGAAAGACTTTTGTTCTTGCCGGCATACTTTTCTTCGAATTTCTTGATGATCGCCTCGTCACTGATTGATTGGATGATTCCATGAATCTCCGACCAAATCTCCGTGAACTCTTCATCGTTCTTTAAGATGGTCTCGCCAAATCGATGTGAATGGATTCGATATCTCAATTGCCTCATCCTTTATTGGTTGTAATTGATAATGACATACTTTACGACGAGAATGATGGCTTTCTCTTCAATAGAATCAAACTCATGCCACTCCTCATAACTTTACCAGGATACATGATTGAAAACAAAAGCACATTTGTTTTGTAATCGTTTTCTTCCCCTTCACCAAGCGCTTCATCCGTAAAACATTGATATATCAACATTTTTCCAACTGTGCAAACGCCTTGACATTTTTGGACGGTTATATGAAGTTAGTATTACATTATAATTATTCTAGTAGAGACTAAAGTCCACTAGAGTAAAAAACCAAGGAGGACATACCCCATGTCATTAATCGGCAAAGAAATCTTACCTTTCAAAGCACAAGCATTCCAAACAGGTGAATTCCTCGAAGTATCGGACAACGACTTCAAAGGTCAATGGAGCGTCGTTTGCTTCTACCCAGCTGACTTCACGTTCGTCTGCCCGACTGAACTCGAAGACCTTCAAAACGAATACGCGACACTTAAAAACCTCGGCGTCGAAGTGTACTCAGTATCGACTGACACACACTTCACGCACAAAGCATGGCACGAAACGTCTGAGAAAATCGGCAAAATCGAGTACATCATGATCGGCGACCCATCACACACAATCTCACGCAACTTCGACGTCTTGAACGAAGAAGATGGCCTTGCTGACCGCGGTACGTTCATCATCGACCCAGACGGCATCATCCAAACAGTTGAAATCAACGCAGGCGGTATCGGCCGTGACGCGAGCACGCTCGTCAACAAAGTCAAAGCGGCACAATACGTCCGCAACAACCCAGGCGAAGTCTGCCCGGCGAAATGGGAAGAAGGTTCTGAAACACTTCGCCCGAGCCTCGACCTCGTCGGCAAGTTGTAAGGAGCGGATTACATGTTAGAAGCAGCTATTAAACAACAGTTGGACCAATATCTCCAGCTCATGGAGGGCGATGTCGTCCTCCGTGTCAGCGCTGGAGACGACACGGTCTCAAAAGAGATGCTCGACCTCGTGAACGAACTCGCGAGCATGTCGTCACGCATCTCGGTCGAGAACGTCACACTCGATCGCACACCGAGTTTCAGCGTGAGCCGTCCGTCTGAAGAGACGGGAATCGTCTTCGCAGGAATCCCGCTCGGTCACGAGTTCACGTCACTCGTCCTCGCGTTGCTCCAAGTGAGCGGCCGGGCGCCGAAAGTCGACGCGGACGCGATCAAACAAATTCAACAGATCGAAGGCACGTACCACTTCGAGTCGTATATCAGCCTCAGCTGCCACAACTGCCCAGACGTCGTCCAGGCACTGAACGTCATGAGCGTGCTCAACCCGAACATCTCCCATACGATGATCGACGGTGGCGCCTTCAAGGCGGAAGTCGAAGCGAAAGAAATCATGGCTGTCCCGACCGTCTTCTTGAACGGTGAGGCGTTCGGCAACGGACGTATGTCACTTGAAGAGATTTTAGCAAAACTCGGCACAGGCCCGGACGCTTCGGCGTTCGAAAATAAAGATCCGTATGACGTCCTCGTCATCGGTGGCGGCCCAGCTGGTGCGAGCGCAGCGGTTTACGCGGCTCGTAAAGGCATCCGGACCGGCATCGTCGCGGAACGCTTTGGTGGTCAAGTGATGGACACGATGGGGATTGAGAACTTCATCGGCACATCTTACACGGAAGGCCCGAAACTCGTCGCGAGCTTGGAAGAGCACGTGAAAGAATACGGCATCGACGTCATGAATCTCCAACGCGCGAAGCGTCTTGAGAAAACTGACCTCGTCGAAGTCGAACTTGAGAATGGTGCCGTCTTGAAGAGTAAGAGCGTCATCCTGTCGACTGGTGCACGCTGGCGTAACGTCAACGTTCCAGGTGAAGCTGAGTTCAAAAACAAAGGTGTGGCCTACTGCCCGCACTGTGACGGCCCTCTCTTCGAAGGCAAGCGCGTCGCAGTCATCGGTGGCGGCAACTCTGGAATTGAAGCAGCGATCGACCTCGCTGGGATTGTTAAACACGTGACGGTGCTCGAGTTCGCTTCTGAACTCAAAGCCGACCAAGTGCTTCAAGACCGTCTCCACAGCCTCCCGAACGTGACCGTCGTCACGAACGCACAGACGACAGAAATCACGGGTACGGACAAAGTGAACGGCATCTCGTACTTGTCTCGTGAGACGAACGAGACGCATCACGTCGAACTCGAAGGTGTCTTCGTCCAAATCGGACTCGTCCCGAACACGGACTGGCTCGACTCGGTCGAACGCAACAACTTCGGTGAGATCGTCGTCGACCGTCACGGTGCGACGAACATCCCAGGCGTGTTCGCAGCAGGCGACTGCACGAACAGCGCCTACAAACAAATCATCATCTCGATGGGGTCTGGTGCGACTGCCGCACTCGGTGCTTTCGATTATATGATTCGCAACTAATAGGAAACGCGTCCTCATATTGGAGGACGCGTTTTTATAATTTCTCCCGAGTCTGGTAGAAACAAGATTTTGTCTCCAGAATCGATTTCAAACAAATAGACGCGATTCGGTCGAAATGGGTTCCATCCCCTGTCCGATACACCGAGATCATTCACATATGTCACGTTCTTGTGTTCTCTTTTTCAAACCGTAAAAAGTAGTTTCGTATTGTTTAAGAACGTGCCTCAAACCCGCATGAAATGGGGTTTTGTTGCAATCTGATTGTGTATTGTACATTTTCGTTTGGACCCTTTTTGCAAATTAAAACACCGGATAAACACCAACTATTTCTCTTAAAGTACACTTTTCTATAAAAAATGTACTGCAAGGATTTTTCTAACCTTACAGCACACTCGAAATTGCCTTGTGTACCCGTTTGCAGCACACTATAATATTTTCCAACAAATGGGGGAAACTAATTTGTATGATGAATTATAAAATTAAGTGCAACACCTGAACGTGAACGCAAAAAAGCCCATAGCGACGGCCTCGTGTAGAATGAAGTTACCACACAAACATTCAGACGGAGGAATCGCTATGAGCTACACCCATCTTACCACAGCCGAACGCGTGAAAATAGAGACCTATCTGGAGCTCGGGATGTCCATCCGGTCCATCGCGAGACGGCTCGGGCGACAGCCCTCGACCGTCTCGCGGGAGATCAGGAGGAACCCCGGGTACAAGTCGGAACGTGCACAGGAACGCTACGTGAGGGCGAAAGCGAACTGCGGCGCCAAGACGAAGCTCGACGAAACGATGCGTCGGACGATCATCAGGAAGCTGCGAGCGACCTGGTCCCCGGAACAGATCGTGGGGCGGCTCTTCGACGGAAGGATCGCCTTCTCGACCATCTATCGCTGGATCTACTCGGGGCTGATCGACGTGCCGACGACCGCGCTCAGCCAGAAAGGCAAGCGCCGGAAACCGGTGGAGACACGCGGGAGGTTCAACGTCGGGCTGTCCATCTCGAAACGGCCTTCGGAGGTCAGGGGGCGCCAAACGTTCGGGCACTGGGAGCTCGACACCGTCGTCTCCGGACGAGGGAAGTCGAAGGCCTGCGTCGCGACGTTCGTCGAGCGCAAGAGCCGGTTCTACCTCGCCCTGCCGATCGCGGACCGTAGCGCGGCCTCGATGGAGGGGGCGATCCACACGGTCCACGCCGCCTTCCCGGAGGGCACGTTCAGGACGGCGACGACGGACCGGGGCAAGGAGTTCAGCTGCCACGAGCGCGTCCGGGCGTCGCTCGGAGTGCCGCTGTATTTCGCCGACCCGTACTCGTCGTGGCAGCGCGGCAGCAACGAGAACGCCAACGGCCTCCTGCGCGAGTTCTTCCCGAAAGGATCGGACTTCGCGACGGTCGGCCAAGGAGAGATCGTGGACGCGCTCGCCAAGATCAACGGGCGGCCGAGGAAATGTCTCGGCTGGAAGACCGCACACGAGGCCTTCGCGGAGGAAGTGTTGCGCTTAATTTGACAAACCGTCCAGAGTAATTAGCTTAGTTAATAGGGGTGTTTTGCTAATGAATTATGCAGTTGACACAAGTTTATGTCATCTTGGTAAAATAAGTGCCAAATAAGTAGCCATTTCTCTTTCTTTTTGTAGATAAACATTGTTAAATCAACAAAAATTAGCAATCCATTTTATATGCTAATTGGATTGCTAAAATGTTTGTTATTTTATGTTTTGTACTATTAAACTTAACACGTTAATGATGGCACGCTACTTTGCTTATATTTATTTAGTATGAAGTAACAATTGATCTAAATCCATTATTTTAATTTTCTTTTTCGGTAACTGTTTAATCAATCCAAGTTCTTCTAGAGTAGTAAATTTACGGCTGATTGTTTCTGGTGTGGTACCAAGATACGAGGCTAAATCCTTTTTGGACATTGGTAAGATAATCGTTGGACTATTGCCACTTCCCTTTTCAATATTCTCAGCTAAAAAGGATATAATGCGGGTTTCTACATTTTCAATCGCTACTTGTGTGGTTTGTTTTTCAGAATCCTTTAAACGCATCGTTACTTCTGACAGTATTTTTAATGAGATCTGCGGATATTCCACCAAATACTTCTGTAAATCACCTCGTTTAATTAAACAAATAGATGTATTTTGTAGTGCTTCCGCATAATTCTCATGAATACTTCCAGGTTGGAAAATGGCGACTTCACCTGTAAAATCACCAGGATTTAAAATGCGAACAAGTTGTTCTTTTCCAGAATCCGATAAGCGGTAAATCCGAGCCTTACCTGAATTGATAATATATAAGGTATCATCTTCCTCATCTGCACGGAATAACATTTCCCCTTTTTTAAGATGAAGTGTCTTGGCAGATTCCGCAATCAAATCCATTTGTGAGTCTTCCAAATGGTTGAAAATGGGGACAATACGAATACATTCTGCATGTCCATGTTGGTGATGACAACATTGGTTTTGTTCCAAAATAACCTCTTCCTTTTATAAAAAGCCTAAGAGGGCATCCTAGGCTTCCTTTCTATTCACTCGATTAAGCAGGTTTTACCTTTGATTTGACAACAGGATATCCTAAGTCTTCAATTGCCTTTTCGATATCGTTAATAGCGACTGCTTCTGAATCAAAATCTACTTTTACTTTACTTGCATTGAACATTACTTTCAAGCTATCTTGATTCACACCGTTTATTCCTTTCACCGCATTTTCAATCTTTTGGAGACAAGATGGGCAAGATAAGGTTTCTAATTGAATCGTTGCTTTTTGCATAAATCATTTCCCCCTTCATTTTTTAACGACCGTAAACCAATCTATTCTTTTGTTTTTGAGTTACTTTAAGCCTGATATGCTTTATCTACTTCTGATAACATCTCGAATGTGCCTCCATACGTTTCACATACATCTCCAGGAATGGTGTAGTTGTCTGTGATTTTTCGTAATTGAGCAAATTCAGCATCTAAGTCAGGTTTGTTCGTACCTGCGTCTTTTACTTTTCCACTAATTGTTTCAAACAATTCACGTACTTCAAAGGCTTCTGGGTGATTCTTGCCATGGGCCCGTGTAATTGCAGTGGTGTATAAATCCAGCTTTTCAAAATAGTTTGTTATTACTTCGTTAAATGTCTGTTCAGACATTATTCGTTCCCTCTTTCTTGTGGTTTTTTGGTCTTAGGCCGATTTTACTTTTGATTTGACGACTGGATATCCTAAGTCTTCAATGGCTTTTTCGATATCGTTAATGGTGATCGTTTCTGAATCAAAATCTACTTTTACTTTACTGGCATTAAATAATACTTTTAAGCTATCATGATTAACCCCGTTTAATCCTTTCACCGCATTTTCAATCTTTTGCATACAAGATGGACAAGATAATGTTTCTAATTGAATAACTGCTTTTTGCATGAATTATTTCTCCTTTCATCTTATCTTTTATTTTTTTGTTTTCCCTCTTCTTCTTTACAATTTAAGTATAGTTCAGGTTCAACGAAATGAATTTGATGCAAATCAAGTTTTAAGAAAAAGTAGGGGAGTATTTTGTTCTTCCTACCTGAATACTTCCCCTTTATCATTCATCAAGACTGCTTTCTATTAAAATTATTCTCTCAAACGGTATCGAAGCAATCTCATACCATTCAAGATGACTACTAAGATACTTGCTTCGTGAACCAACATCCCGATTGACATATTCATCCATTCACCAAATAGTAGGCTGGCAAGTAAGACTAATACCACACCAACTGCTATGGTAATGTTCTGTTTCATGTTTCTTGAAGTTGATTTTGTTAAGCCTAATGCGTGTGGTAAACGACTAAAGTCAGAATTCATTAAAACAACATCTGATGTTTCAATTGCAACATCTGTTCCACTTCCCATGGCAATTCCGATATCTGCTAAGGCTAGTGAAGGACTATCATTCACTCCGTCACCGACAAAGGCAATGATCCCGCCTTCTGCTTGCATTTTTTCGATATAAGCAGATTTTCCTTCCGGTAGCATATGACCATGTGCTTCTGTTAACCCAAGTTCTCGAGCAACTAAATCTACGGTTCCTTGGTTGTCCCCAGAAAGAACGACAAGGTTTTTGACCCCTAGTTTTTTCAGTTTTTGAAGATCTTTTTTAACACCTGGGCGGATTTGATCCCGAATCCCCATCAGAACGTTTAATTCTCCGTCGACCGCAGTTAACACAAGAGAATTCCCATTTTTCTCAAAGCGTTCGACGTCTTTTTTAGCTTTTTCGCTTAATTTCACATTTTTCTTTTCCATTAAAGCTACGTTACCAACGGCTATACGATGAACACCTATTTTTGCTACAATTCCGCCACCTTTAACGACTTCGGTTTCTTCAACAGTAGAGAAAGTTATCTCGCCAATATCCTGTAGGACAGCTTTCGCTAGTGGGTGGTCCGATTCACGCTCCACACTTGCTAAATATCCTAGAACCTCTTCAGTATTTTTTCCGTAAAATTCTTTTTCGGCAACTTCAGGGTTTCCTACTGTCAATGTTCCTGTTTTATCAAAAACGATAGTGTCTACTCTGCTAAAGTCATTGATAACTTCACTACCTTTTAAGAGGACACCATTACGTGCACCGTTTCCGATACCGGCAACGTTGGATACAGGAACCCCGATAACTAATGCACCTGGACATCCTAAAACAAGAATCGTGATAGCTAGTTCAATATCTTTTGAGAAAAACCAAACAATAAAACCAAGGACTAACACAGCTGGTGTATAGTATTTTGAGAATCGGTCAATGAAACGTTCTGCTTCTGATTTGGAATCCTGTGCCTCTTCCACTAATTCGATAATTCTACCAAATGTTGTATCTTCTCCAACACGATCAGCTCGAATTTGGATCGTTCCATTTTCTAAGATAGATCCTGCAAATACTTCAGAATCAACCTTTTTACTTACAGGTAGAGATTCTCCAGTAATACTTGCTTCATTAATGTGACCTTCACCAGTTAACACTGTTCCATCTACCGGAACTTTTGCACCCGTTTTAACTAATAAAATATCACCTTCGTCTACATCATCGACATCTACTTCTTCAAATTCTCCGTTTTCCATTTGCTTTAAAGCACTTTCTGGTGCCAGCTCTGTTAATTCTTTAATGGCAGAACGTGTTTTGTTCAAGGTACGCTGCTCCAAGTAAGAACCAAATAAGAATAAGAAAGTAACGATGGCTGATTCCTCATAATTTTGAATCAATACTGCTCCAATAACTGCAATGGTAACTAAAACATCAATACTGACAACTTTTACTTTTAATGCCTGATAGGCTTGGATTGCAATCGGCGCCACACCAAGAATGGATGCAATGATGAGCAACCAATTGAAAATGGCCATGTTGTCTAAGGAAAATCGTCCGAAGAATGCAAGTGCAATCAAAATTGCACTGATCAGTGTAATGGAATTCTTTTTACTTAATATATATCTTTGCATGTTGATTCCCTCCAATTTCAATTTCATTTTCATTTGTATTCCTTGTTGATGACTCTAGTATAGGATGTTTCTATGAAATGAAAATTGATTCGAATCAAGTTCTATTGTAAAAGTGAAAAATTATAAAAGAACAGCAAAACAAAACCAACTGTTTTACGGAATAACTCTTATATATTATCGAACATCGACATACAATCACAAAAATTCATTATATTGTACATTCTTTATTCAGCAGGCTTTAGAAAAGTAGTTAGTTTAAGTGTACTCTTTCACATTATCCATTGGCGTTACTCAGAATTTGCTCCAATTACTAAACAAAAGCTAATGAAGATTATGGAACACATGATCCAGTTACCGGTTTTTTTTGGAATATCCGCCATAGGCTCAAATAGTTTGTTTAACAAACAGCTATCATCCTAATCACCTAAACAGGTAGTTTTGTTTAACATTTTGTCGCGAATGTTTGAATAACTCAACTATTTAACGAAACCCTCCAAGCTATAATAAAAAAATGGTGCTCATCCAAACACTAACAGAAAGTGTAAAAAGGGCCGTTTTGTATTTCATCATTAATTTTCGTTTATTATCTTTAAACACCAAACAAACACCAACTCTAAATCAAAAGCGCGTAAGATAGCGTGTTTTCGGGCTTTGTTCCGTATCAGTGTGAATGTTTCAAAGTATGTTCCGCCTCGGCGACTGAATAACTCGGCAACCCAAAGTAAATCGCTCCAGCAATCAATAATGAAAAGATGACTCCCATTCTTATCCGATATCGGTTTTCTAAACTCTTTAGGCCAATCAACGCCACGATAATCATACTGGTCGCCGTTCCAAACGCCGCCGAGTTTCCATACCAAGCCTCATTGACGAACATCATTCCTCCAATGGCCAATATCCCGAACATCCACCACCACTTCATCCCCATCACCTCATGCCAATTATCCCAAAAACAGGAAAATAGGCAACTCCATTTTAATTAACTCCGACCGATTCAAACGTTTGATTCCCCGGGAAAGTGGAATATCGGACAAGAGAACGGATTTTGAATGAGGAGGCATTTCATGAACATCCCAACCATCAAACTACATGACGGCTACGAGATTCCGGCAATCGGGCTCGGCACCGTTTATTTACGAGGTGAACCGGGCGTCGACGCCATCACGAGCGCTATCCGCAACGGCTATCGTCTCATCGATTCGGCAATTCGCTATGACAATGAAGGAACGGTCGGCGAAGCCGTCCGGCAATCCGGCATCCCGCGCGAGCAACTGTTCTTGACGTCGAAGCTTCGCGCCCAATACTTCGACTACGACGATGCGCTCGAGATGATTCGTGAGTCGCTCTACCGGGCGAACCTCGACTATTGGGACTTGTTCCTGTTGCATTGGCCGAACCCGAAACAAGACAAATACGTGGAGGCGTGGCGCGCACTCATCCAAGCGAAAGAGAACGGGTGGATCCGCTCCATCGGCGTCTCGAACTTTATGTCTGAGCACCTCGACCGTTTGATTGAGGAGACGGGTGAGACACCGGTCATCAACCAAATCGAGCTCCACCCATACTTCTCCCAAGTGGAACAGCGTCAAGCTGACAAAGAGCGCGGCATCATCACTGAGGCATGGAGTCCGTTGAGCCGAGCCCGGACTGTCACGCATGACGAGACGATCGCGGAACTAGCAAGACAAAAAGGCAAGACCGTGTCCCAAGTCATTCTGCGTTGGCACGTCCAACTCGGTGTCATCCCGCTCCCGCGTTCGTCGAGCGAGTTGCACCAAAAAGAGAACCTCGACGTCTTCAACTTCGAATTGACCGAGGACGAGATGGAGACGCTCAACGCCCTGACGAAGCAAGACGGCCGCATCGATAATCAAGACCCGAGAGAATACGAGGAATACTAAAAAAGATTGAGCCGTCTGGGCTCAATCTTTTCTCGTTAAAACGCCGGAATCGCCGTTTCTTCGTAATTTTCTTCCAAGAACGCACGGACTTCGTCACTTGTGAGTGCTTCGCCGAGTTTCTGGATGGCTTCTTCGTCTTTGTTGTCTTCACGGGCCACGAGTGTGATGGCGAAGTCGTTCTCGACACCTTCCGTCAAGAGGGCATCGCTCTTCGGCGTCAAGCCGAGTGGCGCCGCATAGGCCGGCGTCATGAGGACTGCATCGACGTCATCGTACGCACGCGCGAGCATGAGCAAATCGACTTCCTCGAACTTGAGGTTCTTCGGGTTTTCTGTGATATCGGCTTGCGTGTAATACGACCCGTTCTTCTCACCGAGCTTAATCACATCGTGTTGCGCGAGCAATGAGAGCGAGCGGTCGATGTTCGACACGTCGTTCGCGATGGCGATTGTCGCGCCTTCCGGGATGTCGTTCATGTTGTCATACTCTTTCGAATAGACACCGTAGTTGGCGAAGTAAATCGGTTCAATCGGGACGAGGTTCGCGTCATTGCTGCGGTTGAACTCTTCCATGTACGGGACGTGCTGGAAGAAGTTCGCGTCGACTTCTTTCGCCGCGAGTGCCGTGTTCGGTTGGACGTTGTCACCGAGGACGACGATTTCGAGCTCGATGTTGTCTTCAGCGAGTTGTTCTTTCGCGATTTCAAGCATATCCGTCATCGGTGGGATGAGCGATGCGACTTTGAGCGTCTGCGGCTCGTTTGACGGGGCTTCCGTCGTGTTTGTTTCGGTATCGTTCCCACACGCCGCGAGAACGAGCGTGAGCGAAGCGAAGAGTGCCATTAATTTTTTCATAGATTTTTCCTTCTTTCTGTTTGTGATTAGCGTTTGTCGATGAGACGGGCCACGGTCGTACCGGTGAACTGAATCATCTGGACGAAGATGAGCATGATGAGAATCATGTACATCATCAGTTCCGTCTTGAACTGTTGATATCCATAGCGGATGGCGAAGTCGCCGATGCCGCCACCCCCAACCACCCCCATGATGGTCGAGTACGAGATGAAGCTGATGATCGACGTCGTCAGTCCGAGGACAAGACCGGAACGGGCCTCGACGTACAAGAACTTGAAGATGACATCTTTGATGGATGCACCCATCGACACTGCCGCCTCGACGACACCGCGTGGCACGTCAAGGAGTGATTGCTCGACGAGGCGCGAGTAGTGGGCGATGGCGATGATGGCGAGCGGCACAGTTGCCGCTGCCGTCCCGATGGCCGTTCCGATGATGAGCCGCGTGAATGGAATCAAAAACACGACGAGTAACAGGAACGGGAACGACCGGACGATGTTGACGACCAAGTTGAGCACGGAGAAGACGGCCCGGTTCTCTAAGAGCTGACCTTTTCGGGACAAGTAGAGCCACGTCCCGAGCGGCAGGCCAACGAGGACGGCGGCGAGAATCGAGACGCCGACCATGATGAACGTTTCGCCGATCGAACGCCAAATCTCGGTCTGATATTGCACGAGCACCTCAGGCATCCATCTCACCCGCCTTCTTCAGCTGGTCGACGAACCAGGCCGGATTGTTGTCGATGGCCGACACACCGCTTGGGACGAGGTCGATCGTCTCGTAGACGGCCCCGTCCGCCATGACGGTCACGCGATCACACACTTGTTTGATGACGTCCATCTCGTGCGTGACGATGACGATGGTGACACCGAGCCGTTCATTGATCGACTTCAACACCTCGAGCACTTCGGCCGTCGTGTTCGGGTCGAGCGAGGAGGTCGGTTCGTCGCACAGCAAGACGTGCGGCTCATTCGCGAGCGCCCGCGCGATGGCGACACGTTGCTTCTGCCCTCCGCTTAACTGGGCCGGATACTTGTCCTTGAACGTCTCGAGCCCGACGAAGCGGAGACATTCGAGCACCCGTGCCTCGTGCGTCGCTTTCGGACGACCGGCTAGTTTGAGCGGTGCGACGACGTTGTCATAGACGGTCTTGTTGGCGACGAGATTGAACTGTTGAAAGATCATCCCGATAACGTGGCGCTTCTCGCGAAGCTTCCTCGTCGAAAGCGATGTCATCATGGACCCGTCAATCTCGACCGTGCCGGTGTCCGGCGTCTCGAGCAAGTTCATGAGCCGAAGCACCGTCGACTTGCCGGCACCGCTTGCCCCGATGATGCCGTATATCTCACCACGGTTGACGTGGAGCGAGACGTCTTTTACGGCTATTTCGCGTCCAAACTGTTTGCGTACATTCGTTAACGTGATCATCGACTGTCCCTTTCTATATTACAAACTTGGTGATACTCGTACCCCATTTTAGCGAAGTAAAGGACAGTTGTCAGTTGATGCGTCTTGTCTTGAGTCTCGTTATATAGAGAAAGAAGAACGTTTCACTTCCCAACCGCCCCTTCGCCCTTTATAATGAGAACAGATAATACCACAGGGGGTATATTGAATGACTACTGAAATTCTATTAACCTTCGCCGTCCTGGCGTTGGCGATTTTTCTCTTTGTTTCCGATAAATTGCGGACCGACCTCGTCGCCGTATTGATCATGGTCATCTTGCCATGGACCGGCGTCATCACGGCGAATGAGGCGTTTTCCGGATTCGCCTCGAACGCCGTCATCTCGGTGATTGGGGTCATGTTGATCGGATACGGGGTCGAGCGTTCCGGCATCATGACCGTCGTCGCGGGCTTCATCACGAAACGGGTCGGCGTCAAAGAAAAGAACGTCATGGCGACGACATCGACGACGGTCGGCCTCATCTCGGCGTTCATGCAAAACATCGGCGCGGCCGCCTTGTTCTTGCCGGCGCTGAAACGAATCAGCAAAAACGCGAATATCCCGGCCTCGAAACTGATTATGCCGATGGGCTTTGCCGCCATCCTCGGGGGAACGTTGACGATGGTCGCCTCGGGTCCGCTCATCATCTTGAACGACTTGTTGACCGAGTCCGGATTTGACGCCTTGAACTTGTTCGCCGTCACGCCGATCGGACTCGCCTTGCTCGCGACCGGCATCCTTTACTTTTACTTCGCCGGAGGACTCGTCTTGCCAAAGGCGTCCGGTGAGACACAAGTGACGAGCGCATCGTTCATGCAAGAGACACACAACTTGACGACCGACATCCATGAGCTCGACGTCAACGCCCGCCTCGCCGGACAGACGATCGAACAACTCAATATTTGGTCGACTTACGGCATCAATATTTTGGCGCTCCGGGAAGATGCGAGCCACGTCTATGGTCCATGGCGGAAGACTCACCTCGCCGACGGACAGACGCTCGCTGTTCTCGGGACAATCGATGCGGTCAACCGCTTCGCCGCCGACTATGAATTGACAGTCAAGCCTGAGCTCGAACACTTTGCCTCGCTTGAGAACGAAGATGAGAGCGGCTTTGCCGAGATCATCATCCCACCGACGTCTCCGTTCATCGGCAAGACGCTCCGCGACATCGGCTTCCGGAAAAACTTCCGCCTCGAACCGCTCGCGGTAATCGGGAACGACGGAACGAAGACGACACTTGAGGACGTCCCGTTTGAAGCCGGGATGCAGCTCGTCGTCTATGGCAGCTGGAAAGACTTGATCAACCTTCGTAACGGCCGCGAAGTCGCGGTGCTCAGTGACGTGAAAGCGCCCGAACTCGCACCGCAACAAAACAAGAAAAAACCTGCGCTGTTCGCGATCGTCGTCTCTCTCGGGCTCGTCTTCATGGGCTTCCCGCTGTCGTTAAGTTTCTTCACAGGCGCACTTCTCATGATCTTGCTCGGTGTCATCCCGAAAGAAGAGATTTATCCGGCGATCGATTGGAAGACCGTCTTCTTGCTCGCCGGGCTCATCCCGCTCGGTACAGCGTTCGAAAAGAGTGGAGCGGCCGCCTATACGGCGAACGCTATCGTCAACCTTGTCGGAGGATGGAGCACACTCGCCATCTTGTTCATCATCGGGCTCATCACGATGTTCTTCTCGCTCTTCATGTCGAACGTCGCCGCGACCGTCCTACTCGTTCCGCTCGTCCTCATGATGGCGGATACGTTCAGTATAGACCCGATCGGACTCGCCCTTCTCGTCGCCGTCTCGGCCTCGAACTCGTTCATCTTGCCGACGCACCAAGTGAACGCCTTCATCATGGGACCGGGTGGCTATCGGAACGCCGACTACATGAAAGCCGGCGGCATCATGAGTCTTCTGTTCCTTATTGTCTCGGTGTTGATGGTGTACGTTCTGTTCATGTAACGCAAAAAGGAAGGATCCGCGGATTCTTCCTTTTTTGATGCGCTCACATCGGATGAAGCTTGAAGTGTTTCACGATATGGGCCCGCATCGCCTCTCGGTTCTCGGCGAAGATGCGATGGCGATGCCCGTTTCCGCCAGACGGATGAGGAAAGCCGCTCACGACACGTTCACTCGCGACAATCCCGCGATCGACGAGCGTCTCGATGGCACGGCGCACGTTGATGCCCATCGGCAAGATGAGCGCTTCTTCGAGTAAAGCCATCTCATCGGCGAACATCCCGTCAATATAGGGTTGGAACAAGTCGGTCCTCAACAAATCCGGACTCGCGCCGTTGTAATTCTTCCCTTTGTAGAACACCGGATATGGCAAGACGGCGGTGTTTTGGACGAGATGGTTCGCTGACCCGAACAAGTCGAGTGTCGTCTCAATACCGAGATGACGGTGCAAGTCCAAATCGTCGAGCATCGTCACCAAGTTTTTTCGAATCGGACCCGAGAAGCTGCCCCGCTGTTTGACGGCCCGGAGCGCCTCCTCGTCCGAGGCATCGGCCAAGTCGCGAATCGCCTCGAACGATTGGCGCATCTGGTATAGACCTGGTGTGATGCCGGCGATGACGACTTTCGCCTCCGGATTGACGTACTCGAACGGTGCGTAAAAAATGCTGAGCGGCTTGGAGGGCACTGAAAAACCTCCGCTCTATCCGAGCGTGAAAAGAAAAAAGGGTGATTGGACCGACTCAAGTCGGGACAATCGCCCTTTTTCCGTGCCCTTATCCTGTTTTTTCTTTATGGAGGCTGATTATCCGCTTCAGGTTGACCGCGATGATGGCCATCGCGCTCTGTAACGTCATGCCTTTCAGGTCTGACGTCTTGTTGCGCGCCAGGCCTTGCGTGTTCTTCAGTTGACTGTTCTTCGCCTCGATGGCGAAGCGTTTCCGACGATGCTCCTTGAAGTCGTCGGTTTGCTCATAGTCGAGCTGGTCACTGTGCTCCCGTGATTTCAATGACACGCTGTAGGACTTCGATTTGGCCCCGTCTTTGTAACACCCTTTTCGCAACGGACACCGCTTGCACAGTTCGATGTCGAAGAAATGGCTCTCGACAGGGTTCGTCCCGGCATTCTTTCGCCCGCCCCGTGTCTTGCGGACGGCCATGTGCCCGGCGGGGCAGACATACCGTTCGGCATCCTTGTTGTAGGTGAAGCCCTCCACGCGATTCGGTGATGGCGAGTAGACTTGCGGGTTCAACGGCGCGACGAGCTTGCACCCCTGTGAGGCGGCATAAATCAGGTTGTCCCGGCTCGAATAGGCCGAGTCGCCCACGATATGGTCGAACTCGGCCCCTGCCCGATGACTCTTCTGGACGAGCCTTCCCAGCTGATGACCGTCCGATGCTTCGCCGGATGTGACGATGACGGCCGTGATGATGCCCTCCTCCGTCATTGCGAGATGATGCTTGTAACCGAAGAAGGATGAGTCGGCGCTCTTATGCCCGGTCCGGGCATCAGAATCCTTGGAGACTTGAAGTTCGACGTGCGCATCCTCGGCGAGCTCACGGACCCGGTTCACCCGGTCTCGGATATGTTCGCGTGCCATCAGTTCCGGCATTCCGCTCTCGACGGTCTCCGCGACTCCAAGCGCATACGTCAGAAGCTGGTCGATGTTTGACTCGTCCACCTTCTCCGGGAAGCGACCTTTCGCGTTTTCGGTTTCCTTGTAGCACGCATGGCGGAGTCTCTTCGCCTCTTCGATGATCGCCTGCCCGATCGGTTTTTGCCCGTACCGGGCACGGGAATGGGTCGCGTCGACAATCAATGTCCGTGATTTGAGCAGCCCCATCCCTTTCGCGACCTGAACCGTGTGTGCGATCAGCTCGTCAAGCAGCTCGTCGTCGTCCATGCGCTGACGGCGGAACTTTGTGAGCGAGGAGGGGTTGATGACGTCATCCTCCGGTGCGAGGTCCAGAAAATATTTGTATGCGAGGTCGGTCCTCGCCCGTCTGACGAGGTCGACGTCGGACAGGTTCGAGTGCGCCTTCAGGAACAGATACTTGAACATCCGAACAGGATGGACGGCCATCCGCCCGTTGTCATGGCAATACGTATCTTCAAGCATCTCCGTGATGAAATCGAACGGGACGAGGTCGTGAATGAGCCGCAGCTCGTCATCGGCCGGAATCAACAGATCATAGAGGGCCGTATACGGGCTCGGCGGCATATTCGGCAGGTCAGGCATCATCGGTATCGCCTCCAGATTGATTGTTTTAGCCAGTATATTCCGAAATGACGCACACGTACAGCGCCGCCCGAGGGCACGCCGACTCCCGGGGAATCAGCGGGCAAGGCGAGACCCAGCAGCGACATTGTCGCGATGCGGCTCGACGCCCGCCCCAGGAAAGCGGCGTGCCGGACAGGGCGGCTGAAGGGCGATGAAAACAGAGGAGCGCCATCCCTTTCGGGACGGCGCTCCTCTGTTCAAAAGCATTTAAAGTTTTTCAGTGCCCTCGCGGCTTGACGGGATCCTCTTCAAAGAGAAACATGTCACTCTTCAGCGTCGCTTCCTCCAAGTCTGGCAATCCGATAATCTTTTGTTTATATGTGTGAAAATGGTCGGTTCTCGTTGGCATAAAGTATCCCCCTCCTCATTTTCCTTTCCCTTGATTCGGTGCGATTAACAAACTCAAGAGAAGGAAGCATGATGAGTCCGATTTAAGTTTGAATCCCCTCGACAGGGGCAAACCCTTTCGTTTTTCGAAAGTTCATCCGATACGTGAACTGTTCGAGCGCGTCGGACGGGTCGACCCGTGACATATTCATCTGTTCAAGTGTCTGTCGGTCATATTGGACGGTAAGAATCAACACGTCTTCTTCATGACCGGTACTCGTGTTCAACTGCTTTTCATATGCTTGGACATAGACGACTTGTACCGGCAGCAACGCGAACATTTCCCGGGCAATTCGCAACGCCGCCCCGCACACATAGTCTTGATATAGGTCATAATAGGCGGTCTTTGTCATCGCTCTTTCAGAGAGCTTTCCTGTCTTTGTCAGGCTGTATGCCGTTGTCGGAATCGCTTCTTGCGCGTTGACATCGAAGGCGACTTGCACGATTTCCGGTGAGGGGACATTGCATTCGAATCCGCTACCGAACTCGAGCAGGTCGTCGAACGGCTGAAACGACTCGATCACGTCATAATACGTATCGACTTCGCCGAGTAGGACGCGCTTCGCCAATTCTCTCGCTTCCCGCCATTCCTCATAACGCGTCCGGTCAGCTTCAGCCGCTGCATGCACGTCTTGTTCTAGACGTTGTCTCTGCTTTGATTCTCGGTTGAATAGACGATCGATCCAACTCGGTCGGTAGGACTCCAGTTGATCGCGGGCGTTTTGCTCGGTTGGTCCGATCCTATCGACTTCAAACGGCGGCTCCTGATGATAGATCGCTTTCCAATCGACCGGCTCATCGCACTCTTGATGAATCGAGCGCATCCGTTCGATTCGATTTTCATACAGTTCCACTTGAAGCTTGGCGTGCTCTTGTTCTGCTAGCTTCGCTTGCTCTCGTTCACGCTTTGCCAATTCATTTCGTTGTTGGTGGGCCGGTGTCTTATAAGAACGCGACGTTGAATACGATATCCCTGTACCCGGAAGTCCGACCGTCGATGTTGCTCGACCACTGCTGTTGATCGTGTGCCGTAATCCGCGTGTACCGACACTGACACCGACACCTCGTTTCCCGACGTTCATTCGCACGCCCGGCGCGATTTTAATGCTTTTACGGAATCGTAAACCCATTCTTCCTCCTCCTTTGTCATTCATCTCCTATTTATAACGTACCATAGTTAAACCGAACGAGCATTGACGCTTCTTATCCGCTTTTGTATAGTTAGGAGCGACAAAAACGAATGGAGGAGTGCTCACTTGACTCCAAACGAAACGAGCTCGACCCACTTGCTTGACTTACTCGCCGAGCGCCACGATCAAATCCGGCGCGTGAGTGAACGGGCCTGGAACGATCAACATGACATCTACCTTTCCAACTCGGAATGGTACGTCCTCGCCCGAATTTATAACAAAAAGCCGACGATTGCCGAGGTGACGCGGGGCATTCATGTGTCGCGCCAAGCGACTCACAAGCTCATTAAAAACTTACAAACAAAAGGTCTCGTCAGTGTCACCGACCATCCGACGAGCCGCAAAGATAAATGTATCGAGCTGACCGAACTCGGTGTGATTTGTTACGAGCAAAATGAGGCGCTCAAAGCGAAACTCGAACAAAACATCGCCAATGCGCTCGGGGAAGATGCCTTTAAACAACTTCAAAAACTGCTCCAATCCGACTGGAAGCTGTAATCCCTTCAACCACTTCGAAGGGATTTTTTTGCCTTCATAGTTACCACGAAATGTCAACCTAGTTGACATTTCTCATCATGAACTACTATACTTGACGAAAGGAAGAGGTGATCGATTTGTTCAAAACTGGTGATTTAATCATCTATTCGACCCACGGAGTTTGCCGCATCGACGACATTTCCGACATGACGGTCGCGGGTGAGACGAAGTCGTACTACACGCTCCACCCCATCAACAACGCACAGAAATTGCAAATCAGTATCCCCGTCGATAGTGACAAAGTAATGATGTTGACGCTCCTTGAAGCGAAAGAAGCAAAAGAGATCCTCGAATCGTTCCGCTCGCCGGGTGTCGAATGGAATCCCCATCCGAACAACCGCAATCGCGAATTCTTGAACGTCGTGCACTCGGGTAACCGCCACGAAATCGCTCAAGTCATCAACACGCTTGCCCGCCGTCAAAGCGAGGCCCTCTTGTTGAACAAAAAGTTGTATGAACAGGACCGTAAGATTCTAGAGAACGCTAAAACGATCCTCGTGAAAGAACTTTCGCTCGCGCTTGAATTATCGGAAGAAATCATTGATCAACAAATTGTTGCTTATTTAAGCGAAGAACCTATCGTCACTACTTGATTGGCCCCTTCCGTGCGAAGAGGTCTTTTTTTTGTTCGAACATGGCTAGCACTTGCTCTTTCAGTGGTTGAAAGCTTTGTCCCACATGTCCGTGGTACATGAAATGCTTAGAGCAGAGAATCGTCCCGATTGTCCCATCTTTGTACGTGAAAGTGATCGGACCGGCTGCAATCCAGTCTATTAATCGCACTTTCGGATTGAACGTTACAGATGGTTTCAGCAATTCTTTTTCCAGAAGCACCAACAACTCCCCAAGTGCTTGCTTGCTGTGGACGATTATTACTTTGGGTTGGTAGGAAATGAATAGCTCACGGAAAATTTGACTACCATACTGGATCAAATCAGGATCCACTTGAAGTAATTGTTTTGCTCGTCTTGTCGGATATGCATTCATGTTCGTCTCAATGACATTAATCTTTCCTAAGGATTTTTCCTCTAAGTCATTCACGAATTGGTTCAAACCGACCCGCGTACGAGATAAAGAACTCTTGCCCTCAGACAGACGAATCGTCTTTATTTGCTCAATGAAGCGTTCACGATTGCAAATTGTATTGATATATTCTTCGACGCTTGAAAACGCATCTTTTGAAATCGGCGTGGCCGGATTAATACCGACTATGAAAACATTCCCTATTGAATCAGGTGATGCACTGACAAATGGACGAAAATAGATGTCATGGGAAGGCACTTCGACCCACGTACGTATCTTTTCATTTGTTCGCATATTCAGGTCCCCTCTTAGTCGCTCTCGACAGTGATATCTTCCGCGAGCCCCGTGTTGTTGATTTTTTTGTATTGCTCATACACATCCGCCACATCAACGAGTTCTTCCGGATCTAAAAGCAATGTCTTTGATCCTTTTTCAATCAGAAGAAGTGGATGGTCTTTAAATTTAATTTCTTCAACCAGACCATTCGCATGTTGGATAAGGAGAGTCTCTGTTGTCGGTCTCATGCAACGGATTTCCCAGCGGTCGAGCCACTCAAGAACATCTCTCACCTCCCATTCGACATCGAACAGAATGGCGACCAGGATATAGTGTCCTGCATGCTTCATTAAGACTGCGAAACAATCACCTAACTGAATACATTCCGTCTGTGCCGTCTCCATGTAGTCTTCATAGTTGGGAAGCACACAATATTCGAAACAATCCGGGTACTTTCGAAGTTGATTAACATAATCGCCGTACTTCTTACGTTCCCAGTCAGAGAGAATGATTTTATTCATGTAACACCTCCTATTTTTATGAATAAGACATAATTTTTATAACCAATATATGGATTAATTGTCTTATAATGGCTCATCACCATAACTCGTGGTTGCTATTTTGACGACCGATCTCGAGGCGCAATCTTAAAAAGAATCGTTCGAGGTTTCGATAGCCATAACCACGGCGTTTGATGAGCTTGATCTTGTTGTTCGTCCCTTCCATCTTCCCGTTCGACAACCTTGACACGATGGTCTGGCGCATTGCTTGCTCTCGGACCCGGATCGCTTTCGCGATCTTCGCTAAGGGCCCGCACGGATGGAACTGATAACGGTCCAACCAGTCCGTCAGCCGCCGTTGCGCCTGTATCTCGCACGTCGCCTTCAGCACATACCGGATATGCTGGAGCCCTTGATAGAGGTTCCGAATGAATGGATCTTCCTGAATACAGGAACGGGCGACCTCCCGGTCTTCCCCAGTCAGCGTTTCCGGGCGACGCGCGAGCGAACGATCGATCACGCGAACGTGGTGATGGCGTCTTGCCTCGTTCAAAAAACGACGCCGTCGGCGAAGAGCGTCCGTGAAGAACTGGACGAGGTGGAACCGGTCCAGCACATGTTCTGCCTCCGGGAAGACATGGTTGATGGCCTTCGCCATCGCCGGTGCAAAATCACTGACGACAGAACGGATATCCCCGGATATGTCTTGAAGTGCTGCCGTGATGGCTGCCACGTCCCGGCCCGGGACAATGGACAGAAGCTGTCCACTCTTGGCATCGAGGACAATCGTCGCATAGTGGTGCCCCTTTCTCGTGGCGAACTCGTCGACCAGGACATGCGTTGCACGCTCCATCGTCTCCACTGAAGCGTACTGATAGAACCAGCGCTCCACCGTCGTATAAGGGAGGCCGTACTCGCGTGCGACATCTGAGATCGTCCGTCCGTGGCAACGTTTTGCGATGCCTTTCCGGAAAACCTCGGTGGAAGTGCGGACGAGCCCGAGACCGTAGTCATACACGAACGTCAAATCACAAGAGGTGCATCTTTGACGTGGGACATCCAGTTCGATCCAGAGTACACCGACGTTCCACGCATGACCGTGTCGAAAGCGACGCCGCTTTTTCGAATGCTGGATGGTCTTTCTCTGGCAAAGCGGACAAGGGATGTCATGTCGACCCGGGATGACCGGAAAAACGTTTGGTTCTTCGTCTGACGACATTTGGATCTGAAAAAGGGCTGGAAGTGGAAGAAGTAATTTGATAAACTGTTGGGACAAAGCGAAAACTCCAATCGTGGTTTGTCTAAGCAACAATTACGATACCGGGGTTTTCGCTTTTTTTCTATGTTCAATTCAAAATCCGATGGATTTTATGTGTCAACCACACCTTATGGTGATGAGCCCTTATAATCAAAAAGAAAAAGCGAGAATATTTTCGTATTCTCGCTTTTTCTTTTTAATTGTGGACGACGCCTTTCTCCTTTAAGCCGAGCGCCATCGCTGTTGATTCATGAATCGTCTTGAACAGCTCCGGGTGATCCGAGAGCGAGACGCCATATGACGGCACCATCTCTTTGATTTTCATTTCCCACTCCGGTATCCGGTTCGGGAAGCACTGCTCGAGCACCTTCAACATGACGTGCACCGCCGTCGACGCGCCAGGTGACGCCCCGAGGAGTGCAGCGACCGATCCGTCTTCGGCGCTGACGACCTCCGTTCCGAACTGGAGCGTCCCTTTGCCTTGCACCGTATCTTTGATGACTTGGACACGTTGCCCGGCGACGACGATTTCCCAGTCCTCATTTTTCGCGGTCGGGATGAACTCACGAAGTTCATCCATGCGTTTGTCGTGTGATAACAGTACTTGCTCGATCAAATATTTCGTGAGCGGCATTTCTTTCGCACCGGCTGCGAGCATCGTCACCACGTTATACGGTTTGACCGATTGGATGAGATCGAGGTTCGAGCCCATTTTTAAAAACTTCGGCGTGAAGCCGGCGAACGGACCGAACAACAACTCTTTTCGATTATTGATGTAACGTGTATCGAGGTGCGGCACCGACATCGGCGGCGCGCCGACTTTCGCCTTGCCGTATACTTTCGCGTGATGTTGTTCGACGACATCTCGGTTTTTACAGACGAGGAATAGGCCGCTCACCGGGAACCCACCGATATGTTTGGATTCTGGGATGCCCGTCTTCTGCAAGAGCGGCAAGCTGCCGCCGCCACCGCCGATAAAGAGGAACGGGGCCGTATGCGTCTCAATCGTATTCGCCTCGATGTCTTTCACTTTCACTTCCCACAAGCCGTTAGCCAAACGCTTCACATCTTCGACACTGTGTTTGTAATTGACCTCGACCCCTTGCTTCGTCAAATGCTCGAACAGCATCCGTGTGAGCGCACCGAAGTTGACGTCCGTCCCTGAATCGATTTTCGTGGCAGCAATTGGTTCATCCACCGTCCGGCCTTCCATCACGACCGGCATCCACTCTCGCAATTGCGCCGGGTCGTCCGATAAGACCATCCCTTCGAACAACGGATTATTTGTTAGCGCTTCCAAACGTTTTTTCAAGAAGCGGATGTCTTTTTCCCCTTGCACCATGCTCATATGCGGAATCGACCGGATAAAATCTTCCGGCTGCTGAATCAAGCCTTTGTTGACGAGATGCGCCCAGAACTGACGCGAGATTTGAAACTGTTCATTGACGTTGATCGCTTTCGAAATATCGAGCGTGCCGTCTGGCTTCTCGGTCGTATAGTTCAACTCGCAAAGGGCTGCATGTCCCGTCCCGGCGTTGTTCCATTCGTTCGAACTTTCTTCCCCTGCACTTTCGAGCTTCTCAAACACTTTGATTTCCCACTCTGGTACGAGCTCTTTAAAGAGCGACCCGAGCGTCGCGCTCATGATTCCTGCACCGATCAAAATGACGTCTGTTCTCTTTTGGACACTGCTCATGAAAACCCCATCCTTCTCCCCTGAATTTGTGCGTGAGACCGCCGTATAAATCCCCATTCACCGACAGTCCCTTTTATAATCGTTATATTGATTATAACGCTTTTGTGATGTTTGATAAGGGTTAAGTACGGAAAACATCAATGAAACTTTTAGAAAGGGGAAACAGCTCATGAGGCGCGGCGTCAGTTTCAAAATTCCAAATGCATATGGCAGCTATCTGTCAGAAATATTGCGTCCGATAGAGGTAGAGCGTTATACGTGGTTAGTCGGCGGTGAAGAATCATATGTCGTCGGAAACGATGGCATCGATCCATTGTTTCAAGAACCGACCGTCATGGAAGGTGGTCCATTCACCGATTTGATCACTCACGGTGAACAGTATTTGATTTTCGTCGATTTAAAAGCTTTTCTGAACGGTCCCATCACAGAAATCGAGACGTATGAGGCTTTTCTCAGTAGTCCTTGCGACCTTGCCGTGTTAATCGTGGATAGCATGTTCGTCGATATTTACTGCAAGAACCCACGAATGATTGATCATCTTTATGAACATATGCTCGCGTGTGGATTTGCTGACGTCACGTACCTCACCGATGCCAACGACTCGAGAACGAAATTAACGATTTGGTGAGTCACATGTCAAACATTCAAGGAGAATCCATCATGCCAACCATCTATCTCGTCCGCCACTGCTCGGCCACCGGACAGGAGCCCGACGCAGCGCTCACGGAAGCAGGTGAACGACAAGCGCTCGAACTCCGTGATTTCTTTCAAGACGTCCCAGTCACACGCATCATCTCGAGCGACTACAGACGGGCGGTCGCCTCGATTACACCGGTCGCCACGGCGAGCGAGTTGCCGATTGAGACAGAGCCGAATCTGCGCGAACGGACCCTATCTTTAGAACCGCGTGACGATTGGTTCGAATTGCTCCGTCACTCGTTCGAAGACAACTCGTTCGCTTTACCCGGTGCGGAATCCGGACAAGACGCGACCGCGCGGATTTTAAATGTCGTGGGGTGAGCGGACGGTACAACGATTCTCGTGACACACGGTAATCTGCTCGCGCTTTTGTTACAACATGTGGATAACCGATTTGATTTCGAGACGTGGCGAAATTTGAGCAATCCTGACGTTTATCGGCTCGAGATTGTGGATAACTTTTGGTCGGTGGAACGCGTCTGGTCCGCCCCTACTTGTGGATAACGTTATCCACAGAAAAAGCCGCCTCAACTGAGACGGCTTCCGTATGTTACTTTTCCACAAAGAACATCGAGATGGCGCCGAGTCCGACGTGTGTCCCGACCGAGACACCCATTTGCATGAGGTAAATGTCCCCATCGAAATCTGTCTCCGCCTCAATCTTCGCTTTCAAGTTCTCCGCGATCTTCTTGTCCGACGTATAACCGATGATGATAAAGTTCGTAATGTCTTTATCACAGCGTTTCACGAACTGATCGGTGTAGTGCTTGAGCACTTTGCGCGTGCCCCGCTCTTTGGCGACGACGGCACCTTTGCCGTTCTTCATACTCATGATCGGCTTGACCATGAGCAACTTGCCGATGATGGCGCCCGCGTTCGAGATGCGTCCGCTCTTGATCAAATGATCCAAGTCGTCGACCGACAAGAAGTGTTTCACTTTCATCTTATACGCCTCGTTGAACTCAACGAGCTCTTCGAACGTGGCACCCGCTTCACGCATTTGCGCACTCTTCATCAAGAGCCAACCGCTCCCGTGGCTCATCGAGCGCGAGTCGACGATGTGAATCTTAACGGGCGAGTCCGGGTGCGCTTCTTCGAAGTACTCTTTCCCGAGCACTGCCGATTGATACGATCCGCTCGTTCCGCTCGACATACAGATGCAAAGAATCTCATCATGTCCCGCCTCGACCGCGTCTTCCATTAGCTTCATAAACGTGGCCGGACTCGGCATCGCCGTCGTCGGGAATTCCGGTAGCGCTTCCAACATTCCGTACAAATCATCGGGCTGGATGTCGACGCGGTCCTCGTACGACTTGTTGTCAATCGTGACGATGAGGGGGGCGACCCCAATCTCGTATTTGGCTAAAATCTCATCTGACAAATCGCAAGTTGAATCTGCTAGTAATTTTATCATAGTACCTCCAAATATCTTTCCTCTGTGACGGGAATCATCCTAGTTCATTTCGTCGATCCGGACGTCACGATAGGATTCCTTTATTGTATCAGAAATGGGGGGAGACGTTTTTTTTTACTAGGTTTTAACGTGTTATTCGTTCTTATGGCCATTGCGATGACGAAGCGTCTATACGTTTCCATACAGAGACCTCCATAGATAAAATGTCGCATACGCCTCCCAACCGGCGAACGATTCACCGATAGCCCGTACTTCTTCTAGCGTTAGCTTGTCATTTCGCTCGAGGTGATATTTTAACGCTTGATGTAAACCTGCGTCGGCAACGGGAAAGGCTGTCTTGTCTTGGAAACATTTCATCCGTACATAGTCGGCCGTCCATTCCCCGACGCCGCGAAGTTCGAGCAGACGTCTCTGGATTTGTTCCGGTGAACAGGAGCGCAACTGTTGTTTGGATAACGTGCCAGCTGTCATTTCCCGGGCGATGCCGATGATATACTCTGCTTTACGCACACTGAACTGCATGTCTCGCAAGTCGCCAGGGGACAGCACGGCGACGCTCTCGGGTCGTGGGAATGTCCAATGCGTCACACCGTCCACTTCCCTGGATTGTCCGTAACGCTCGACGAAACGGCGTTTCAACGTATAGGCGAATGACAACGTGATTTGTTGACCGATGATCCCCCAGGCGAGCGCCTCGAACAAGTCGGGAAAGCCGATCAACCTGAGCCCTCCATACTCGCGAACGAGTGGCCGTAACAAGTCATGCGTTTCCGCCAATCGTTCGAAGCTGGCGACGTCTTGGTCGAGGTCGAACCACTCGCGGACATACCGTTCCACGTCCGCTTTATCTTCGTTTGTGATTTCCTCTTCTTCGAACGTGACGACAAGACCGGGGGCCGCCGCCTTGATTTCGCCTAACCGCAAGCGCCCGTTCATATCAAATAGTTTCCACACCGCGTCGTCGGTCGCCACGTGCATCACTTCCGTTTCCGATCGGCGCAAAAACGTGAGGCACTGGTGAAAGTCAAACGGTGGATCGACTGTAATCATAAGTTGGGTCGGTTTCATTGCATCCCCCTCATCTCTTCTACTGTAACAAATTCATCTTTCCCCTTTCTTGCACTTTCTATTACATTCCGCGACTCGTCGCGGTCTTGACGACACAATAAAAGAGTGGCGCCAGTCGTGCGAGCCACTCTTCGGTCGTTATTTACTTCACGGCCACTTCCACGTTGTCGATCGTCACGTCATGCGCACCGAGCGGTGAACCGTCCGTGCGTCCGAGGAGGAACTTGAGCGCTGTCATGTCTTTTTGTGGCATGACGAGCTCGAACTCAAACGTCTTCGTATCCGGTCCGAGGGCGACAACCTCGCTCAAATAGCGTGTATACGCTGCATTCTCGACCGTGACTTCCATATTCCGTGCTTTTGTCGACGAGGCATCGAAACGGACGACGTACGTCTGGCCTGGGTGCAACTCAAGTCCGCTTTGCTCCATCAATACGCTCCATGGCTCCTGACCTTCGCTCGTGATGACGAGACGTGCCGCTTCGTTCACCGCTTCGACTGCTGCTTGGGCGTCATAGTGGACGTATGAGCCCCAATGCGTCAATCCTTCCGCAAACGTGCCGTTCTTGAGCGGCGCCGGGTCGAACTCAACTGGCGTCACGTCGAACAACTTGACGTCGTCGATCGCAATCTCACCTTTCGCCGAACCGAGGACGAAGCGCAACTGGCTCAACAAGTCCGTCTCCGCGTTCATCGTGAACGGGATTTCAAACGTTTCAAACTCGCGTGTCAACGCGACGTCTTGAAGCGGTACATACGCTGCGCCGTCAAGACCTGCGAATCCGACTTGAAGTGTGTTAATGCGTTCCGCTTTCGCTTTGAAGCGGAGCACGTACTCGTGTCCTTCTTGCAATTGAATCCCGTTTTGAACGAGCGTTGCCGGCTCACCTTTTTTCGGGTTCGCTTTGAACAAGAAGTGGCGGAGTTCCGCATCGACCGTTCCAGTTCCTTTCGTCGCACCGGCATCGAACTGCCAGAACGTCATGCGGTCCATCGCCCCTTGGTCGAACGTGCCGTTGTAGACGTGGTTACCGTCACCGAGCGCTGGTTTCGTCGCGTTCGGGTCGAGTGCTTCACGCGGAGTCTGTTCGACACGGACGTTTCCGATTTGGACACCGGCCGTGCTGAGGCCGACGTTGAACTCGAGGCGTGCCGCGAGGTCCGTATCTTCCGTCATATCGAACGTCATCGAATACGTCTTCACGTCGGTCGTCAAATCGAATGAGCCCTCATCCGAATATTTCGCGTAACCACGGTCTGGTCCGCCGCCGACTTTCACTGCGATCGAGCGGGCCGAATCGGCGCTCGCGTCAAACGTCACTTTGTAGTGACCGCCTTTACCGAGTGCGACGTTTTGAATCAACTGGTGTGAATATGGCTGGCTGCCCGCTTGACTGATCGAGATGTCCGCAAAGCGTGAGCCTGCTTTCTCGATGACGTCAACCGTTCCGACCCCGCCAAAGTCTGGCAACGCTACATAGTTCCAGTACGTCGGGTCGAGTGCTTGTGCACCGTTCGTCACCGTCGTGATTGGTTTTTCGTAAGCTTGGTCGTAGACGAGGTTGCCGTCTTCAGTCGGTTGTTTCGCTCCGTCTGGAAGCACGATCTCTTCATCCGTATAGACAGGTTCCACCGCCTTGCGGTAATCACGGTTCTGTAAATCGTACACGCGGACGTAATCGACTTCCATGTCAGCCGGGAACGGAGTCGTCGCATCGACGTCACCGTCAAACCAACCGCCGACGGCCAAGTTCATGATCAAGTAGAAGTTTTGGTCGAACGGAGCCGGATAGCTGAACTTCGTCGCTTGGTTCAAGCCTTTGGCGTACCAATCGTTTTGTGTCTGATACAGTTTCCCATCGACGTACCAACGCAACTCGCCCGGCTCCCACTCGACGGCATATGTATGCCATTTGTCGATGCCGTTTCCTTCTTCAAAGTGATAGTCTTTGCCCGTATACTTGTTGTTTGGCCACGTCTCACCGTAATGGATCGTACCAGCGACTTTGTCTGGTTGACTGCCCCACGATTCCATAATGTCGATCTCGCCTGAAGCGGCCCATCCACCGTAACGGTCATCTTCCGGAAGCATCCAAAACGCCGGCCATAGTCCTTTGCCGATCGGAAGCTTGGCCCGCATCTCGTAACGGCCGTACGTTTGATTGAATTTCCCTTTCGTCGTCAACTTCGCTGACGTATAGTCATACGTCCCAAGTTCATCCGTCGTCTGCTCTTTCAGAGCCCGAATGACGAGCTTCCCGTCTTTTACGAAAGCGTTTTGTTTTTGTCCGTGTAAAACTGCTTCTCGTTGTTTCCCCATCCTGGTGCCACTGGATTTCCATCCTTGTCGACCAACCAGTTCCCCGTGTCGAAGTTCCATTTCGTTTGATCGATTTCCGATTTGTTGAACTCATCTGACCACACGAGCTTCCATTTCGTGTTGTCTTTCTTCTCCGGTTTCGCGGCATCTGCGCCATGTGCGCCTGACAAGACAAGACCGGTACCGAGTGCGAGTGCTACCCATTTCTTCATCAAAATTCCTCCTTTGACATAAATGAAGGCAGACACACTCAAACGGTACCTGCCTTTGCTCTAAACCTACGCGCTAATATTGAAACCGCTTTCCGAAAGCGCTTTCGTTATTCCTATTATATTTTTTTCTGCCGTTTGAATTCAACTATTTTCTTGAAGTGACATGTAAATGACATATAAAAAAGCATCGCCCATTTTAGGTGATGCTTGGTTGCCAATCTGTGAACGTGACCGTGAATCCCGGCGCATCGGTGTCTGGGCTGCACGCATACGGACCGATGCGTAGCGTCGACACGTCATGCAAGTGCGCAATACGCAATTGCTCGCGCCTCCCGTCCCCATATTCGAAAAAGACTTCCACGTCGCCGTCCGTATAGACGAGCTCGAACGTCAGTGGTCCTTCGATCTCTTCGTTCGAAAAATCGCGTGTCGACCAGTCCGAGTAGCCGTATGACGTGACGACGGCGCCGAGGTGCGACGGTCCGTCCGGGATGTATTCGACAGACGTCTTCAGCCAATGATCGTCGTTGACGTATAAGAAGATGCCAGCCTGATCGTACGTCGCGTTCGGTTTCATCTCGAGCGTCGCCCGGCATGTGAACCGCTTCGACGTGACGTCCGTCAACAGCGCATGCGCCGTCATCCGATTGAACCCGTAGTGCGTGTTCCGCCAAAAATCCGTGTCAGGCAACGTATGAAACGTCAGTCGTTCAGCCGCCTCCACATCGTTCGGTTCATTCATCCATTGATATTGTTCCCACATGGTTGATCCCTCCCCATTGTCCTCGCATCGCGAACAGCAATGGAATCATCGGTTCATGATACGGAATGAACGCGCCGCTTCGAATCATGCTCAAAATAGTCGACTCGTCCGCCCATTGTACCGCCTGCACTTCTGATTCCTGCAGCGTCAACTCGTCAAGGTCGACGTCCGCCTCGACGAGATAGATGTCGTCGAACCCTTCGTCGAAGTTGACCGTCAAATGCGGTCGCGTGTGTGTTAAATCTAGTTTCAGGCCGATCTCTTCTTCGAGCTCGCGCATCGCCGCCTGTTGACTCGTATCCCCGACCGTGGCGCTGCCGCCGACAGTGATGTCCCACATATTCGACCAGCCATCTTTAAACGGTTGGCGCTGTTGAATCAACATCTGTCCGTTTTTGTTGAAAATACAGACGTGGATGACGAGGTGATAGTCACCGTTCTCGAGACGGTTACCCCGTTGCCATGTCCGCCCTGTTTTCTCGCGATCGACCGTGTACACGTCCCATAATTCCATCTTGTGTTCCCCTTTACGTCGCAGCGCTCGAAGATGCCGCTTGGTCGGCTTTGACGCAGTCGATGGCGACGACGATTGAGATGAGCAAATGTTCCATCGCGTCATCGACCACTCGAATCTCGTACGTATCGCCCCACGTCAGCCATTTCTTTTGGACGCTGCCGATGACATGGCCGTCCTGTTTCACTTCGAAGTCCATGTCCCACCAGTTGCCGTCGACTTCAATCCCGGCCGCGTCAATCGTGTAGCGCGGTTTGAAGAATGTGAACTCTTTTGAGATCGTCAACGTCTCTTCTCCCTCGACGTCGACGTAAAACGTCGGCAAGAAACTGAACGTCTTCTTCGTAATCGTCGTGATCTCACGTCCGCTCGTATCCGCGATCGTGAACGACTTCGGCAGCTTCATGAAGCTTCCTTCGACGAAATAAATGTCGTGCTCATCCGCATCCTTAATCGTAAAACGTCCGCGCAGACTAAACACTTTCTGTTTCATGTAGAGCGTATTCATGTTCATCCCTCCGATTCGTTGATTATTCTTTTCTTTATACGACTGTTTACCCGAATATGGTTCAACCTTTCATGCTGCAAAACAACTGTTTATACGAAACGTGAAGGGCGTATAATGAGATAAGGGGGTGGGAACATGGTTTCTGACGTGATTAACCAAGAAGTCATCGAAACGATTCGACAGAAGACAGACGCGGATTTCATTTTGTTGTTCGGTTCGTTCGCAAAAGGGACAGCTCGAGATGACAGTGACGTAGACCTCGCATATTTCAGTCAGAAACGCCTCTCACCTTATGAACGATTCACGTTGGGGAACGAAGTGGCCCTCTTATGCGGTCGAGACGTCGATCTGGTCGACATCCGTGAAGTGGACACCGTCTTCGCCATGCAGATTTTCTTAGAAGGCATCCCTCTGCTCGTGCAGGACGAAAATGAATGGGTCCGGCAACGGATCAAAGCATATCGAATGTATGCCGAGTTGAACGAACAGCGCCAAATGATAGTAAACAATATTCAATCTAGGGGAAGTGTGTTTGATGAATGACGTGATTCTAAACAAAGTGACGACAATTGAGCGTTCTATCAAACGGATTCATGAGGTCTATGAGGGAAATCCAGAGCACCTCCACGATTTCACGAAACAAGACAGCATCATCCTCAACATTCAACGCGCGTGCGAAGCGAGTATCGACATCGCGATGTACCTCGTCAGCCAAAAGAAGCTAGGGGTGCCGAAAGCGAGCCGAGACGGGTTCGTCATGCTCGCGGACGCAGGAATCATTGATCACGACCTCGCCAAGACGCTCATCAACATGGTCGGCTTCCGCAATGTCGCGGTCCATGACTATCAATCGCTCCAATTAAATATTTTAGAGGCGATTCTTGAGAAACACATTGATGATTTCAAAGCGTTCACAAAAGTTATTCTCCAGTTGGATGTGTGACAATAATGGGGGAGCAAATTTCAATTGAACTAACGATTGATTCATTAACTTATGACACCCAAATCATTGGCAACATCGCCTTCGTCATCAATTCTTATGATTATTTCCCGGGACAAAGCTGGTCCGATTTTGTCGCCATCGTCTTGAACTGGTGGATTGATAGTTGTCGTGCCCTTGTATTTGCGCCGTTACATGAATCGTATTCATTCTCCTTTATGGACGGACCAGTCAAAGTGGTTGCGAGGAAAGTGAGCGAGACAGAAGCCGAACTTTTCTACGTGGGTCGCGATGCACGTCACGCGCTCATGGGGACCGTGTCGATTGAAGAGCTAAGACTGGCCCTCATCAAAGTGACATACCAGCTTCTCAACGCAATCGACCGAAACGGTTGGGAGAACGAGGAGGCCGAGACGTTACGTTACACTGTAAAATCCATTGAAAGCATATAAAAAAGCGCCGCCTCTTTTCGAGACGGCGCTTCGTTCGTTATCCGTTTTTCATGCTGAACGAGTCGGCGAGCGTGAACGTGATGTCTTTCACGTCGAGTCCACCGAGCGCGAAATAGAGCTGCAAGTAGTTGTGTTGATTCAAGAAGAACACTTGCTTCGTCTGTGTCACCCATTCCCCGTCCGTCCCGTTGAACGTGAACGTCGGGCCCGGGATGTTGTTCGCGAACAGCGTCACCGGCATCTGGGCGAGTTCGCCCGCGTCCGATTTTGCCGTGATCGTCACGTCATACGTCCCCGTCTCATTGACCGATACGGCGAAGACGTGCATGCTTCCTGTCGATGTGTTGGCATCATTCAAACTGACAGGTTCTCCGCTCGCGAGGTGGCGATACGTCACATCAAAGTCGATGGCCTGACCGGCTTCCTCGTCAAGACCGATCACCTCGACCGATCCGTCGTGGATGCCGAGCTCACGCTCCATCGCTGAAGACGTCAACACGAACCGGCAAATGTTCGCCGCGCTCCGGAGCAGCTCCCCGCGTGTGAGAGAGCCGTCGGCGAGCGCCGCCGCTGTGTTATCGTCGAACGAGTTCGTATCCGGACGGTCGACGACCATATACAAGTCGTTTTGTGAGCGTACCATCGCCGCCGTGTTTTGACGGTTGGCCGGCTCGTCCTCGCGGGCGTTCACTTTCGCCCACCAGTCGGTCATGACGATGCCTTCAAAGCCCCACTCGTCGCGAAGGACGCGCGTGTTCTGGTCATAGAGACCGGCCGTCCAAACGCCGTTGACGGCGCCGTACGTCGTCATGATCGACGTTGCCTTGCCTTCCTTCACCGCCATCTCGAACCCTTTCAAATAAATCTCACGAAGCGCCCGCTCGGAGACGACCGAGTCGATGTCGTGGCGATGGGCTTCTTGGTTGTTGGCACTGAAATGCTTGAGCGTCCCGGTCACGCCGACACGGTGCATCCCGTTCAACTGGGCGATCGCCATCTTGCCCGTCATGTGCGGGTCTTCCGAGAAGTACTCGAAGTTCCGGCCGTTGAGCGGGTTGCGGTGAATGTTCATCCCTGGTCCGAGGAGCGTATCGACCCGGTTCTTCCGCATCTCAAGTCCTGTCATCTCGAACAAGTCTTCCACTAATCGCGTGTTGAACGTCGAGGCGAGCAGCGTCCCGTTCGGAAGCGCGAACGCTTTCGTCCCGATGTCCATGCGGATGCCGGACGGGCCGTCCGCACAACAGGCGGCTGGGATGCCGAACGTTTCGAGACGGTCCGACACCCCGCCGAACGCGGCGGCCGTCCCCGGCGTCACGCGTGGTGAGTTCATGCCTTGACCGCGGACGATGCAGGCGAGGTCCTCGTCCGTCAGTTGGTCGAGGAACGTCTCGAGGTCTGCTTTCCCGTGATAGACGTCTGCGAGCTTCACGCCTGTGTCGCCTGTCTCTTCACGCACGACCGGACGTTCTGCTAGATAACGTGCCTCGACGTCGACGCTGCGGAGCGGTGCCGCCTCGTAGCCGACCGTCAAGCCGGTTTCCGTCGCACGCGGTTTGATGCGCTCGAACGATGTGACCGGAGCCATATTCTCGCTGAGCGTCTCGACGACCTCGAGCGCCTCGACCGCATAGTCGTAGAACGCCTCAGCCGAACGGACGTCGGTGCCGGCGTAGAGGCGATACATGCCGGCCTCTACCACGAAGCTTGATTCGTGACCGGTCGCACCATTGTCGTCATAGCTCGCGAACTCTGTGATGGGAACGCGCAGCGTGAGCGTCTCCCGCTCACCCGGCGCCAAGAGATTTGTTTTGTCGAAGGCGACGAGCGCACGGGCCGGGTTGCCGAGCACGCCTTGCGGCTTCTCGACGTACAGCTGCACGACTTCTTTCCCGGCGACGTCTCCCGTGTTCACGACGTCAATCGTCACCGTGATGACCCCGTTCGTCTCATCTGAAGACACGACGCCCGTGGCGAACGTCGTATACGACAACCCGAATCCGAACGGATAGAGCACATCGTCTTTCGCGAACGTCTCAAAGTAGCGATAGCCGACGTAGATGTCTTCTTGATAAATGCCTTTGTCGGCATGTCCGAAGTTTTTCGTCGACGGATAGTCGTCGATCGATTTCGCAATCGTGTCGGTCAATTTACCGGACGGGCTGACCGTTCCCGTCAGTACATCGACAAGTCCGGTGCCACCTTCAAGACCACCTTGCCATGCGTAGAGGATCGCGCTCGGTTCGTTCGCCCAACGCATATCGATGATGTTTCCGACGTTCAAGACGACAGCCGTCTTCGAAAACGTCCGCGATACTTTATTGATCAACTCGAGTTCGATGTCGGTCAACAAATAACTGCCCGGGTCGGCCGTGTTGTCGCGGTCTTCCCCAGCTGTGCGTCCGATGAAAACGAGCGCGACGTCTGATACGGCAGCCGCTCGCTCAACGAGTTCATCCGTCACCGCCATCTCCGGTTGTGACCACGGTTCGCCGGCCCAGCCGACGCCTTGGTCGAACGGGTTCTCCTCGACCCACGCCTCGTACGTTTCGAGGAGCGACTCGTTGACGTCGATCCCTTCCGTCGCTTGAAGCGCCTCGAGCGGACTCGTCACGTGAGAGACGTTGACCATCCCGCCAGAACCGGTGCCGCTCTTGTAGTAGTTGAATTGACTGCGGCCAAAGACGGAAACGGTCGTCCCGGCTTTTAGTGGGAGCGTCGCCTGCTCGTTCTTTAACAGGACGGCCCCTTCTGAAACGGCTGTCCGTGCCAGTTGTTTATATGTATCCCAGTTCAATGTGTATGTCTTCATCTTGTCATCTCCTTTAATCCATTTGCGATTTCAGCCAAGCAATCTTCTGCTTGGGGATAGTCACCGAGTTTGTCCATGAATGCGTGATCCATCCCTCGGTATTGAATCAATCTCGTCTTCACCCCGTCACGCGCCAACTTCCGCGCGTACGCCTCACCTTCGAGCCGTAAATAGTCGTACTCGGCCGTGATGATCAAAGCGGGCGGTAAGCCAGTCACATCATCCGCGAACAACGGCGACACGAGCGGATTGGTCAGCTCGGCCTTGCCTTGCAGGTATACCTCATTCAGCAGTCCATCCGAATCGGCGAGCGCCGTGACGACGCCTCGAATGAGCTCATGGTGATGCTGAATCTCGTACTGTCCGATATCCCATTTATAATCGGCTGTCGGGATCGAGCCCAAGTTGACGACCGGATAAACGAGCGCTTGGAAGGTGATCCAGTTCGTGCCTTGCGCCCGGTCCATGAGGCAACACGCCGTCGCCAAGTTCCCGCCGGCACTGTCACCGGCGACCACGATTTGATGGCGGTCGACGTTTAACTCTTCTGCCTGCGTGTACACCCATTCGACGGCGGCGAAGCAGTCGTCAAGCCCTGCTGGGAATGGATGCTCCGGCGCTAACCGGTAATCGACCGAAACGACGAGTGCGTTCGCCTTCTCCGCGAGCCGTTTACACGGATTCTCGACCGTATCGAGCGTGCCGCCGAAGAAGCCGCCGCCGTGGAAAAAGAGGATCACCGGTAACGTCTCGATCACGTCCGGGCGATACATCCGAGCCGGAACATCCCCGTCTCGGCTCGGAATGTTGACCGTCTCCGTCGTGATGACGGTCGTCGTCACGTCCCGGTTCGGCCAGCCCATGCTCGCCCGGGCACTCGCTAAATCGAAAGCCTCGGGTCCGTCAGACGGCACAAAGGAGCGCATCGTGGCGAGCACCCGCGGGTCGAGGTCGCCCGGGACGTTCGAGTCCGGGATTGGTTTGGTGATGGTCTCGACACCTTCAATCGTATGAGACTGACGTACGGTTTCGAGTCGCTTGACTAACCGTTCATATGTTTCAACATCGTTCAACATATCGAGTGGTCCCCTTCCAGTTCAACGTTAGTAATGTATTCACAACAGCGATGATTCACACGTGCACAAGAAGAAATTGACAATCCCTCTTCTTTTCCCTACTATTTCTACTAATACCCAAATGGAGAGGGATGAATGGAATGACTGATATACAGTATGACATCGCCGTGATCGGGGCTGGGACGATGGGGATGGCGGCCGCCTCGTTTTTGACAGCACGAGGTGCGAAGACGCTCGTCATCGATGCCTTCGACCCGCCCCACGATAAAGGGAGTCATCATGGTGATACGCGAATGATTCGCCACGCTTACGGAGAAGGGCGACAATACGTCGCGCTCGTCAAACGGGCTCAGACATTGTGGGAAGAACTAGACCGCGAGACGGCTTATCCCGTTTTCCAAAAGACAGGTGTCCTCGGCCTAGGTCCAGCCGATTCTGTGTTCTTGAACGAGATGATCGCCTCTGCCGACGAACATGACTTGTCGCTTCAACGTCTTTCGTCTGCGGACATCATGAACCGTTGGCCTGGCCTTTCGGTTCCAGACGATTATATCGGCTGTTTCGAGACGGAATCGGGCCTGCTCTATAGCGAGAATGCGATTCGGGCGTATCGCGAGCGTGCTGTTCGAAACGGTGCCACCCTCGCCATGAACACGCCGGTCGTCTCCATCACACCGACAGCCGTCGGCATCACGATCGCGACACGGAACGAGACGTTCCACGCGAAGAAAGTGATCGTGACGGTCGGGGCTTGGGCGAAACAGCTCCTTCCTGATATCTCGCTTCCGCTGCAACCGACGAGAAAAGTCGTTGGTTGGTTCGATGCCGATGAAACATTGTTCAGCGACACGGCGTTCCCTTCTTTCTTTGTCGAGGACGACGAACGCATGTTTTACGGTTTCCCAAGCCTAGATGGTTCCGGCTTGAAAGTCGGTCGTACCGATGGCGGACAGCCAATTGAACCGGGTATACATACGCAAGACTTTGGCCGCTACGACGCGGACGAAGGTGACTTGCGACAATTCTTATCCACCTATATGCCGACGGCGAACGGTCCGTTGAAACGAGGTAAGACGTGCCTTTATACGATGTCGAGCGACCATGACTTCATCGTCGACTTTCATCCCGAGCACGACTCGATTCTGTTCGCATGCGGCTTCTCAGGTCATGGATTCAAGTTTGGTAGCGTCATGGGTGAAGTGTTGAGCGAACTCACGTTAAACGGCGAGACACCATTCGATTTATCACGCTTCCGCTTGTCCCGTTTTCAGGCATGAACGACGAACTGCCTCGTTTCGTGTATAATGAGGCGTAATCCAAATCGCTAATGAAAATTTCGAATACAGAAGTTTCTTACATGAAAACGAGGTAAACACATGAATCAACCACAATTTGCAGACTACCGTTTAAGCGAAGAAATCCAACGCGCACTCGGTATTATGAAGTACGTCGCTCCGACCGAGGTTCAACAGAAAGTCATCCCGCTCGCACTCGAGCGTCAAGACCTCGTCGTCAAAGCGCAAACCGGGAGCGGGAAGACAGCCGCCTTCGGTATCCCGGTCACGGAGCTGATCGATTGGGCCGAGAACAAGCCGCAAGTCTTGATTCTCACGCCGACGCGCGAACTCGCCGTCCAAGTCCGGGAAGACATGACGAACATTGGCCGCTTCAAGCGCATCAAAGCGGCAGCGGTCTACGGGAAAGAACCGTTCTCGAAGCAACGCGAAGAATTGAAACAAAAGACGCACATCGTCGTCGGGACACCGGGACGCGTCATGGACCATATCGAACGCGAGACGCTCGCTTTAGACAAAATCGAGTACTTGATTATCGATGAGGCGGATGAGATGTTGAACCGCGGCTTCCTCGCCGACGTCGAAGCGATTCTCGAGCAGTTGCCGACAGAGCGCGTGACGATGGTCTTCTCGGCCACGTTCCCGAACGATATCGAGCGCCTTTGCCGACAGCACATGAACGAGCCCGTCCGCATCGCCATCGAATCAGCCGGCGTCACCGCTTCAACGATTGAACACCGTTTGATCGAAGTCCGCCGCGAAGAGAAACTGTCGGTCTTAAAAGACGTCACTGTCGTCGAGAACCCGGACAGCTGTCTCATCTTCTGCCGGACGAAAGAACATGTCGACACGGTGTACAGCGAACTCGACCAAGCCGGCTACTCGTGTGAGCGACTCCACGGCGGGCTCGAGCAAGAAGACCGCTTCGCCGTCATGAACGGCTTCAAGATGGGCAACTTCCGCTATCTCGTCGCGACCGATGTCGCCGCCCGCGGCATCGATGTCGATAATGTCGCCCTCGTCATCAACTATGACGTACCGATGGAAAAAGAGAGCTACGTGCACCGGACCGGTCGTACAGGACGCGCCGGGAAGCAAGGAAAAGCGATCACGCTCGCGACGCCGCACGAAGGCAAGTTCGTCCACGCCATCGAGTCGTTCATCAAGTTCGAGATCCCGCAGATGGACGCGCCGACCGAAAAAGAGGTCGCTCGCAACCAAGCCGCGTTCGAAGAGAAGTTGAGCGGACGCCGCGTCGTTCGAAACAACAAGACGGCACGTATCAATCAAGACATCATGAAGCTTCACTTCAGCGGCGGGAAGAAGAAAAAACTCCGCGCCGTCGACTTCGTCGGGACGATCGCCAAAATCCCAGGCGTCACAGCCGACGACATCGGCATCATCACGATCACCGATCAGATGACATACGTCGACATCTTGAACGGTAAAGGTTCGCTCGTTTTAGAAGCGATGGAATCGACACCGATCAAAGGTAAAAAACTAAAAGTGAGTAAAGCCCACAAATAAACGGCTATGCCTGAGAAGATTCTTTCTTCTCGGGCTTTTTTATTGGCGTCACCTAATCGAAAGCGCTTTCGAAAACATGTAAAAAAGGAAGCGTCAAGAGAACGCTTTCAATGAAATCATACCGATATTGATGCTTAAATTCAACCATCCTCACGCGATTGTCATAAAAAAGCCCAGGCGGATTGCCTGGACTCGCTTCATAGGAACGATGTCTGTCTCTCTGTAAACATCAACTTAGTCGAGCAACTCTTCCGAGATTAACTTGAATCCTTCAATCTCCGTGTCGTCCTCCACTTCAATCAACAGGCACGGTCTACCTTTATAGTTCACTTGCTTCACGTATTTCAGGTCTTGCGGGCTGATGGCGATATTGGCCACTTTCGTGTTGATTTTAATCGATTTCGACGTATATTTCGGGATGACGCTGCTCGCTTTCATCTCGTATTGACGGTCATCGACGACTTGTTGGAACGCCGCTTCGACTTTTTCCGTCGTTACGTCCTCGACCCCGCTCGCCTTCAATACGATTTCGACCGTGCGGGCATCCATGACCGGCACCGTCTGGTCCTCTTCCTCACGCTCGGCCTCGGCGACAATGATTTGGTTAATCTCGTCGTACACAGTCGCGAGCGTCGCCAAGTTGACCTCTTCGCCGATGACGGTCTTGACGACTTCTTCGAACATCGCCTTCTCCTCGACGGCCGTCACGATCTCAGTGCCATTCAACACGTTCTCGATGAAGCGATAGTCCGGTTGATGCGGTTTTTGCGCCGCATACAAGATATGGTTGACGTCGGCCGCGTTGTCCGTGAAGCTCGGGAACATGAACCCGCCGACCGGCGCATCGAGCTTGATGACCGGATTGATGAAAATGTTCGACTTGAACTCGCGTTCGATGAAGTCAAAGACGAGCGACTGTTTCGGTAGCTCCGTCTGGTTGATGCTACAGAGGATGAACCGGGACGTCCACACCTCGTCACGCATGTCGATCTCCGTCTCCTCCGAGTGGCGGCGTGTCGGTTTATTGTATTTGAAGCGGATGAACGTGATGACCATGTCCTTCTCGAACGTGGCGTCCTGTACCGTCTTCAAGGCGACCCGTTGCATCAAGGATGCCCAGCCTTCGATATCGTCTGTCTTCAATCCCTCGTAAAGAAGCGTCTGCGTATGGTCACTTTGCCCGGGTTCCGGATGTTGAAACTTCACCTCGAACAGTTTCTCGTCCATCTTCCCGCCGAGTACTTTTTTGAAATTGGTGAGGAACAGCTCTTGATGTTCCTGCTCGAGAAACGGGAACGAGCGCAACTCCTCATGGAAGATCTCATTGCTGTCCTGTCGGATATAAATATTATAAATGTCAGCGATTTTGACCGCCTCTGCATTTAGTTTGAAATGTTTGCGGATTGCCGCGACTTCTTTTTGATTCATTCATCCCCACTCCTTCGTTCTTTCCTACGAACCGACTCCATTATACCAATAGTTGCTGTACACGCGTCCATGAGTAGTGCTAAAGCCGGGACGTCTGATGTCATATATTATGTCTCTCATCTTAACTTTTCTAATCTTTCTATTCATTTTTGTAAATTTCACGCTTTCTCGATGACAGCCCATGTATAGTCGATGTGCGTCCACCGGTTGGACGCGCTCGATTCGGTCGTCATACATATGAGGAGGCTCACCCATGTTGAAGAAAATGCTCAGTTCTTTATTCGCCATCGTTCTCGTTTTGACCACGCTCCACTTCAGTACACCGACCGCTTCGGCCTTGCCGCCGAACATTCCGTCGAAGGCCGACGCAATCACGAAACTGAACGCGTTGACCGTCCAAGCGGAAGGCGCGATGACCGGCTACAGCCGTGATTTGTTCCCTCATTGGAGCAGTCAAGGGAACGGCTGTAACACCCGTCACGTCGTCTTGAAGCGTGATGCCGATTCGGTCGTCGACACTTGCCCGGTCACGACCGGAAGATGGTACAGTTACTATGATGGTCTCGTCTTCACGTCTGCTTCTGATATCGACATCGACCACGTCGTCCCGCTCGCTGAAGCGTGGCGTTCAGGCGCGAGCAGCTGGACATCGACGAAGCGTCAAAGCTTCGCCAACGATTTGAACGGACCGCAGTTGATTGCCGTATCCGCGACATCAAACCGCTCAAAAGGTGACCAGGACCCGTCGACATGGCAGCCGCCGCGTGCCGGTGCGCGTTGTGCGTATGCGAAGATGTGGGTTGAGACGAAAAGCCGTTGGGGACTCACGCTTCAATCGTCAGAGAAAGCAGCGCTTCAAACTGCCATCAACGCCTGCAGCTATTGATTCAAAAAGGAGGACATTATGGATCAACAATCGTCTATCTTTAAAGCCTCTCACGGGGTCATGACCGAAGAAGTCGGTGTCATCAGCGGCGAACTCGAGCTGAAGACGACGTGCCAAGAAGACGGCACGCTCGAACTTGCGGTCACGTACGTCGGGGCCGCCGAATGGTATACATTACCCGGGAAAGACTACAAGCTTCACGATGTGCGGGACCACGCCGTCGTGCATCAACTGCTCGTGAACGTCCTCGAGCGGGCGTAAATGAAAAGGAGTCGCGACACCTCATTTGGGTGACGAGACTCCTTTTTGGTTGGGGCTTACTTCACCATTTTGATGATGGCACGAATAACAAGGAAACTGACCCCAATCATGGCTCCTGCCAACAGCAAGCTGGCGCCACCGACGATGCCGAGTGTGAACATAATGGTCCTCCGTGGTGATGTGATCATCGTTACTTCCCTACGATATCATCTGTCCCACCAGTACATAAGCTGCGTTATTTTTTTTCGCCGTTCAACGCTTGTATTTCTCAAGCAACGCTTTCGGGATGTGACAATAATCGTCCGGGCAGCGTGCGAGACGGTCCTGATGCTCGTCCGCGCTCGGAATATAGTTCGTGAGCGGCAACACTTCGACCGCGATTTGGTCCGCGTCGCTTCGCCTTTGGATAAACGCACGTGCCACCTCTACATGTTTCGCATCCTCACTGTATAACCCGGTCCGGTACTTCTCTCCGACATCCTCGCCTTGTCGGTTGACGCTGTACGGGTCAATGATTTCGAACAAGTACCCCATCAACGCTTCAATCGTGACGACTGTCGGATCAAATATGGTTTTGACGCATTCAGCGTATCCATCATAGTCTCCTTCGAGCGTGGTCGTCTTTCCGTTCGCCCGTCCGGCTTCCGTCTCGATAACGCCGGGTAACGTCTTGACGAACGCCTGCACACCCCATAGACAGCCTCCTGCGAGATATACCGTCTGCATCACATCATCCCCTTTAAGAAAATTAGTAAAAAATCCCACTATTATGAAGCAATACGATAAACTAGAAGAAACGTCGTGTTCATTTAGGAGGAAGCTATGTGAAAAAACTCATCTTGACCACATTTTATACGATGACGCTTTGTTCAGGCATCTATTACGTCGCGACGGGCGAATCGTTCGTCACGATGAGTCAGTCCGTCCCACTCGATCAAGCCGAGGTGGAGCGCTACTTGGCGACCGAAGTGATGGCGCCGAACTTTGGTGGTGATGTTTATACGACGTATAAGATTCTCGACACGAGTACGACGAAACATGAGATTTACGTGTGGGCACTCATTCAAGAGTATGTGCGAGAAGGTGACCGCTTCGAGACAGGTACGGGCATGTCCGGTCCGCTCGTCCTCTACGTCGATCGTGCGGCAGAGATGTTCACGATTTCAGGTCATGAATCGCCACGTCCTGGAGATTACTATCCGGGCGACGTACGACGCATGTTCCCGCTCTATGCTGAACTGTCTGTCCTCCCGCATCCAATCTCGCTCGGCGAAAAACTACATGATCAAATGGAACAAAAGCTTTCACGTAGCCATCCTGTGAAAGAATGAAAGGAAAGTTATTTATGAAATTAGTTATTCGCGCCGCCTTGATTTCGGCCGTGCTTCATCTCGTTTATTTCATCGCGACGTTCGGAATCGGCTTCATCCGGACACTCACGTATGAGCCCGACATCATCACCAAAGCGGACAACGTCGTCGTCTTGCAAGACGAGGTCGTCATCGTGACGACCGGGGCGCCTTTCTTGTTCGTGTACACATTTTTTGGGATCACACTCATCGCTGCACTGCTTCTCACAGGGGTGCGTAACCGAACAATGCGAAAGGGAAGCCTGCGCTAATGATATGCTCCCCAATAGGTAGACAGATGAAATAACAAATCTGTTTATCTGATTGGGGAGTGTTTTTTATGGCGAGAAGTCGGCATTCAATCGAACAAAAACTGAGTGCACTACGGATGATGGAAGAAGAAACATATACGTGGAAGGAAATCGAGGAGGCCCATGACGTCTCTGAGCATACCCTCCGGGTGTGGAAAGTGAAATTCGAGACCGGCGGAATCGACGCCTTGAAGGAGTCGAGGACATGGAAACTGTACACAAAGGAACAGAAAATAGCGGCCGTACGTGACTATCTCGATGGGGTCACCATGGTGGAAGTCCTCTCCAGACATCAAATCAGTAGTCGTTCGGTTCTATATCGGTGGATCAAGAAGTATACTAGTCATAGCGAGTTAACAGATTCGAGAAAAGGGATGGATCGAGCTATGACAAAAGGGAGAAAGACCACATTCGAGGAACGCATGGAGATCGTCAGGTATTGCCTGGACAATGGACGGAACTATCAACAGACGGCCGAGATATTCGCCGTGTCGTACCACCAGGTCTACGGCTGGACGAAAAAATATGACGCCGACGGCGTGCACGGGCTCGAGGACCGGCGCGGACGGACGAAGCAAGAAGAGGAACTGACCAACGAAGAGAAGCTCGAACGTCGCATCCAACAGATCGAGCGGGAGAACGAGCGCCTGCGGGCCGAGAACCTGTTCCTAAAAAAGTTAGAGGAGATCGAGAGGAGAGGTTGATCAGCCAAATCCGGCTACAATTACGTTACATGGCGATCGAGGAAATGTCGACGACCGACACGTTCCCGGTCGTGCTCCTGTGTGAAATCGCGCAGGTCTCACGGGCCGCCTACTACAAATGGTTGAAGCGTACCGTCTCGGTACGCGAGGAGGAGAACTTGGGCTTACTGGAGGACATCCGTCTCCTCTATGACCAGGTGAACGGGACCTACGGCTATCGACGGCTCACCATGACAATCAACCGCAGACGACGTCAACATGGCCTGCCGGCATACAATGAGAAGCGGATCTATCGTCTCATGCGCATCCATGAGATCCGTTCGGTCATCCGCCAGAAACGAAAGCGGCATAAGAAATCGTCACCGCAACATGTGGCCGAGAACCTGATGAACCGGGAATTCAGCGCGTCCCGACCGGACGAGAAGTGGTGCACCGACGTCACCGAGTTCAAATATGGCGCCGGGAAGAAGGCGTATCTGAGCGCGATCATCGACCTCTATGACGGCTCGATCGTCGCCTATCGCATCGGGAAATCCAACAACAACGCGCTCGTCTTCCAGACGATGATCCCAGCCATCGCGGGGCTCCGTTCAGGAGCGAGTCCGATGATCCATAGCGACCGAGGGTTCCAATATACCTCGAGAGGGTTCAAACGCATGGTGGAAGACGCGGGGCTGACCCACAGCATGTCCCGGGTCGGACGTTGTCTCGACAACGCCCCGATTGAGGGTTTTTGGGTACCCTGAAAGTCGAGATGTACTATTTGCGTGAGTTCCAGGCCTACAGCGAACTCACATCAGCCATCGAGGCCTACATATCGTTCTACAACCATGATCGTTTCCAGAAACGACTAAACGGCTTGAGCCCTGTCGAATACAGGACTCAAGCCGCCTAGGCTGGTTTTCATTATTTGCCCTGTCTACTTGACAGGGAGCAGTTCATAAGCAAAGCTCCCCTTTTTTGTTTAGCTGACGTGTCGTCCTCGGTCTTCTACGCCCGGTCAGTTTTGTTTCACACTCAAGACGGTCACCGTCAATAAAATGATCGCCATGCCGCTCATTTGGATGACGTTGAGTTGTTGACTGAGAATGAAGAATCCGAACAAAGAGGCCGTGACCGGTTCGACCATGGCGACAATCGAAGCCGAGGTCGGGGACGTTCGCTTCAACCCGATTACAGAACTTCATAGCGAGAAAGCCCACTCCTTTAGGGGTGGGATGAAAGCTATGTCGGATACGGAGTGTCAGTAATAAACCGCCGGTTTTGACACTTCATGTATCCGAAAGGTTTTGTTTCAATTAATTAGTTTAACTGATACAATAATGTTATGGAAAACAACTATAGAAAAACCCATACTACTGTTTCTCTAATCAACTATCATTTCGTATTTTGCCCTCGATACAGAAGGAAGATATTCCTTCGTAATGATGTAGAAGTACGTTTCAAGGAGCTTGTATCTGAAATATGTGAAGATCTGAATATCAATATGATAGCTTTAGAATGCGATAAAGATCATACACATATGTTTCTTAATGCCCTGCCGACACTTAGCCCTGCCGACATCATGGCAAAAATCAAGGGAGTGACATCTAAAAAGTTAAGAGAGGAGTTTCCTCACCTTCAACATTTGCCGAGCCTCTGGACGCGTTCCTACTTCGTCTCTACTGCCGGGAACGTATCGAGCGAAACAATCAAACGCTATGTCGAACAACAAAAAACGAGGGGGTGACACTGTGTCTCAAACGCTGACAGTCAACATTAAACTGAAGCCAACAAAAAAACAGGAAGTTGTCTTGAAAAAGATGATGACCACATACATTGAGACGACCAACCGACTTGTCTCTGACATGGTGAAAGCCCAGGCGACACTCAAACTAACGAGTAAGAGTGTCTCCTCGCCCTTGCCTAGCGCCGTTAAGAATCAGGCTATTAAAGACGTACAGAGTGTATTTAAAAAGGCGAAGAAATCGAAATATAAAGTCGTGCCTATTTTGAAAAAACCTTATTGCACATGGAACAACCAGAACTATTCGTTCGATTTTGAGTCGATCTTTCTTCCGATCATGGTGGATGGAAAGGCAAAGAAAACGCCAATTAAAGCAGAAATGGTCGATAAACACAATCGTAACTTTTCGCTCTTGAACAACAAGCTGGGTGCACTTCGTATCACGAAGAAATCAAATAAGTGGATTGCTCAGATTGCCGTCACAATCCTTACTACTGAGAAGACCGGCTCTAAGGTTCTAGGTGTAGATTTAGGTTTAAAAGTACCAGCGGTTGCATCGACCGATCGTGACAAGGTGCGATTCTTCGGAAACGGGCGCGAGAACAAGTATATGAAACGCAAGTTTCGAGCAAAACGAAAAGAGCTCGGTCAAAAGAAGAAGCTGAACGCAATCAAAAAGCTGAACAACAAAGAACAGCGTTGGATGAAAGACAAAGATCACAAGGTTAGCCGTGATATTGTCGATTTCGCAAAAGAGAACAACATTTCTGTCATTCGCCTCGAGAAATTGGCGAACATCCGACAGACGGCAAGAACAAGCCGTAAAAACAATAAGAATCTGCATACATGGTCGTTCTATCGCTTGGCACTATTTATCGAGTACAAGGCGAAGTTAGAAGGAATCAAGGTCGAATATGTGAACCCTGCGTACACATCTCAGACATGTCCTTCTTGCGGAAGCCGGAATAAAGCGAAAGACCGAACTTATGTCTGTAAATGCGGATTCAAGAAACATCGAGATTTAGTCGGTGCGATGAACATCCGATACGCACCTGTGGTTGATGGTAATAGTCAATCAGCCTGAGAACCTATATGGTCTGTCTCAGGAGGGGTGATGGCACACCCTCATCTGAAGGTTTGAGCAAAACAGAAATGGACTGCGCTCGCACAAGCACTTCAGAATCCCACTCATCCCGAAGGGTGAGCTTGTGGCTTTAGCCGTGGGAGTGTCAAATATAAAAAGAAAGACAAACCCGCCCCAAAAACCCCCAATAGGATCATCCACCATACGTCTGGTGAAGAGACGACCGAGACAGTGTCTTTCAAGTCTACGAAAAACAACATGATAAACGTGAATGTGAGAAACGCGATCATCAGAATACCTTGGGGTTCCCCGTGATCGGAGGCGTATTTAAAACCAAATATGAACAAGGCATAGGCGAGCCCGGCCCCTAAGCCTGCAACTAGTCCAAGCGTCGTCACTTGATTTGAGTCGATGCTATATACTTCCGTCAGCAATACGATTCCCACAATCACGAACGCGATCGCGCCGAACTTGAAGAGCGAAGGCTTCTCCAATCGAAAGACAAATGAGATGACGAGCACGAATATAGGCGCCGTGTACATCAACGTGGCGGCCACGGCGACGCTTGATTCGGCGATGCCAATAAAATAGAACACGAAGTTACCGGCTACTCCGATCCCCGCCACGATGGCCCATAAGACCAACAATTTGGTCAACCGCGTCGGTCGAAACAAGAACCAGACGAGGAGACAGACCAATCCGACCGCACCTCGGTAAAACGATATGATGAGCGGGTCCCACCCTTTGTCCATGAGAAAGCCGCCTAACCCTCCCGCAATGCCCCATAATATCGCAGACAACGCGACCAATCCTAAGCTTAAATTTCGCATAGTCCGTCCCTCCACATCCGTCATTCGACTCTGTGCAGGTAACTATACCTCTAACGAAAACCTTTATAACTCGACTTAAGTAGATTGCGGCCGACAAATCTTATTTATGGTACGGTTCATTCCGATTGATCCGATACGCGCGGTAAATCTGCTCGCACAAGACGAGTTTCATCACTTGGTGCGGGAACGTCATCTTCGAGAACGAGATCGTATCGTTCGCGCGTTTCATGACGTCCTCGGATAAGCCGAGCGAGCCACCGATGACGAACGCGATTTTGCTCTTGCCGTATGTGGCGAGTTGGTCGAGTTCACGTGCGAACTCTTCACTCGTCCGCTGTTTGGCGTTGATGGCGAGGGCGATGACGTGTGTATCCGGACTGATTTTCGCTAAAATCCGCTCGCCTTCTTTTTGCTTTACTAAAATCATGTCTGCCTCACTCAAATGCTCGGGCGCTTTCTCGTCCGCGACCTCGATTTCCTGCACTTTCGCATAGGCAGATAGCCGTTTCGTATACTCGGCGATTCCTAGTTTTAAATATTTTTCTTTCAGTTTGCCAACCGTGATAATTGAAATATTCATCCAATTCTTCCTTTTTCCACAGATTTTTTGGAGTTATCCATAGGGTTATCCACAGAGTTATCCACAAATCCACATGTTGATAATCATTTTTTGCTTGACACAACATATGTTGCGTCGGCGTCACAGAACTCACATTTCACTTGTCCACTTGTGGATAGTTCCTCGAGCAATGGATATTCCCCCGTCTCATCGACGATGATGTCTAAAGCGATTTCAACATGTTCCTTGCATACTTTTTTTTCCACAGCTTTTTCCTCCTTAAAAAAGAAGCGTCGCCGCTTCTTCATGTCGCTTCTGTTAACGTGGCTTCTGTTTTGTTCAGTTGACCGCGCCTTGTATATTCGATTGATACCGTATCCCCGACCGTCGAGTCGCGGTAGAGCGCATCACGTAAATCGACATATCGCCTGATTTCACGATCACCGATCTTCACGATGACGTCACCGACCCGAAGCCCCGCCTGTTCGGCCGGACTCCCGGGTGTGATCTCTTCGACGAAGACGCCGTCCTCATTGTCAAAGCTGATGCCGTACTCTTCCCGCACGTTTCCAGGTACGGCGATGACTTCTTGAATCGTGACGCCGAGCTGGGCCCGCGTGACGCGACCGTCACGCTCGAGCATGTCAATGACCGGCAGCGCCACGTTGACGGGAATCGAGAAACCGACCCCCTCGACGCTCGCTTCGGCGATTTTCATCGAGTTGATGCCGACGAGCTCGCCGCGGATATTGATGAGCGCCCCGCCGGAATTGCCCGGGTTGATGGCCGCATCGGTCTGGATGACCTCAGCATTGTAGTCCATGAGCCCATCACTGTTCGTGTCGACCGGCACGGTGCGTTCGACACCACTGACGATACCACGGGTGACCGAGTTTGAAAAGACGCCGAGCGGATTGCCGATCGCCATGACCGTCTCCCCGGCTTGAAGCGTCGTCGAATCGCCGAGGACGATCGGTGTCGCCTCGATGTTATCTGGCAAATCGACGGCCGCGACCGCCAAGTCGTTGAGCGGGTCCTCGCCTAAAATGGTTGCCGTCGCCACTTGTCCGTCCGAAAAGGCAACGCTGATCTCATCGGCCTGCTCGATGACGTGGAAGTTCGTGACGATATACGCCGTGTCTCCGTCGACTTTATAGATGACACCAGAGCCCGCTCCAGCCTCCCATTGCGAATTGGATGTGAAAGCGCGCTGAATGTTCGTGATGCTGACGACGGACGTCTTTGCGCCCGTCACGGCCGTCGTGATGTCCGATTCGGTGAACGTGACGGCTTGTTCCGTCCGAATTAGTTCATTCGTCACAAAACGAGAGGTCGGGGAATCCCAGAGCATCATCGCCAAAAAGAACAAAGCCGCTCCTAAGAATCCGCCAACCCCTCCGAGTAACAACGGTTTTATATTCATCCGTGGCTTATGGCGCACGCGTTCCTCGCTTTTCGGACGCCAGTCGCTGCGAGATGGATAAGTTGATTGATCGTTCATCGTGTCTGCTTCGTGCGTTAAAGGTTCGACGTCTTGAGGTTCATACTCATGGTGTCTCTCTTCATTCACGACGCGTCCCCCCTTCAAGACAGTGTGTTATCTGTCTTTTCCCAACTTCGCTTATAAAGAAACGAGTGAAGTTGGGACGGTTGGGTCGGTATCGCACAATTTGATGCGGCCGAGGTCGACATCACGCATGCCGAGCGTCTGGGCGACGCTCATTTGCGCGAGTTCTTTCATGTTGTTATCTTTGCTCAAATGGGCCAAATAAATCCGTTTCGTCCGCTCTCCGATGACCTCGCTCATGGCGATGGCCGCATCCTCGTTCGAGACGTGTCCGTAATCACCGAGGATCCGTCGCTTGACGCTCCATGGATAACGGCCCATCTGCAGCATCGACACGTCATGGTTCGACTCGAAGATGAAGTCGTCCGCGCCGCGAATGACCCCCTTCATCCGATCCGACACATAACCGGTGTCGGTGATGTGGGCGAGCCTTCTGCCATCATGGGCGAACTGGTAGAACATCGGGTCGGCGGCGTCATGGCTGACGTTGAACGACTCGATTTCGATATCCCCGAACTGTTTAATGTCCCCGACCTCAAAGTGGAACTTTAAGGACGGGTCGATTTTCCCGATATTCGCCTCCATCGCGTCCCACGTCTTCGCGTTCGCGTAAATCGGCAAGTTGAACTTACGGGCCAAAATTCCGACCCCTTTTATATGGTCGGAGTGCTCATGGGTGACGAGCAGTGCGTCGACCCCTTCAAACGATCGGCCGATCTCGGTGATGCGTTGCTGCATCGCCTTGCCGGTCAATCCGGCGTCGACGAGCAATTTCGTCCGGTCCGTCTCAATATAGAGGGCGTTACCGGTCGAACCGCTCGCGAGCACACTATAGCGTAAAGTCACTCGATCACTCCTTTCATTCTACTGTGTGAAACTCGACCCGCTCGACCGTCCCGTCAATCGCGTTGACGAAATAGACGTTCTCGTCGATCGCAATCGACCAGAGCGGTGGCATAATAATCAGACTGCCCGAGCTATCGAGCGGGAGGCTATAAAATCCGGTGTTGATGGCTCGCATCTCTTGATTCGGCTGGAAATACTTCCGCGCCGCCAGTTGCGAGATCGCCTCACTCGCCGTCAAGACGAGATCGTCTTGCGACTTCGACGACAAGTTCGTCAAATGGCGCTGTTTGTAATCGGTCACTTCATAGTCCTCGTTCAACTGAAGAAGCAACAAGGAAGGACCGATGTATTTCTCGGTATCGGCCTCGATTTCCGGATTCGAGAAAATCTTGTTGTTCTCATACGTCTGCACGAAGGCGATTTGGCGCGTCTCTTGATCGAAACGCCAATACGCATACTCAGAACCGAACGGCACGTAGTCGGTGACGAACGTCGCCGCTGTCGTCCGTAAATCGGCCTCGTCGAGCGGAACCGGGTCTTTCAACTCGACTTCGAGCTGCATGTTGTCGAGTGTCGTCGCCAGTTGCGCTTCCCGGTTTTTCGTGATCATCGACGCTGACATCTGTTCGGACGAGCCGGTCAAATAGCCGATGTCTCGCCCCATCCGTGGCAATTTTGAGGCGTCGACGTCACGCTGGTCCAAGATTTGGGCAATCGACGTGTTATCGTTCGTCACGACTTCCGTTGCCCACGTCTCGGTCAAGAGCTGGAACAACAGGTAGATGTTCAACGCGAGGAAGGCGAAGAGCAGAATCGTTTTCGCTTTACTCCAATCCACGATACATCATCCTTTCCGTCCAATCTCCCGGTTTATCATACGGCACCCAACGTCCCGCTTCCCGGACGAACCAGTTCGGCGAGAACGTGACGTACCGACTCGTATCTTCATTGTATTCAATTTCATAACCGAGGCGAATCTCGGTGACGTTCTCGAATCGGCCCGTATTGACGAGCGTGTCGAGGACGTCTTGGCCGCCTGCAAGCTGTGTCGTCCCTACGGAGATCAAGCGATCGATCTCGAGGTGATGACGCGTGATCGACCGGACTTGCGTCCCGTCGTTTTCGACACGCAGTGTGGATAAGTCGACCGCATCGTTGTTGATGAACGCCTCACGTTGACTGAACACGGGATAGCCGTTCACATGAAACCGGAAGACGGTCGTCTCGAACCCTTTGTTCGCCGGCGTGATGGCGTCAAATCGGAGCGACAACCCTTGGCTCTCTGACGTCTCGTCGACCCATCCGCCATGAAAGTTGACGAAATCGACAATCGTGTCGAGACCGATGACCGATTCACGCTCGCTACTGTTACGGGACAAGTTACGGTAACGGCTCGCATTTAATTTCGCATCATACTCAGCGACGCTAATCCCGTTCGTGAGGGCACCGACCGAACTCGCCGGGTCGACTTCCTGCACGTTCGGATCGCCTGGGAAGAACGTGTCGCGCATCCAATCGAGGCGGGCCGCGATTTGAATTTGAGACACGTCATACGCGAACAGTTCGTTCATTTCCGGTCCGACGACGGGAATGTAGTTGACGCGGTCCTCAGCGTAAGTGACACGCTGCATCGCCCGATTTGAATCTTTTAAGAACAGACTGTTGACGTCACCCGTACCGATTTTGGCCAAGCGTCCCTCCCAAATCGATTGGTCGCTCATGATGGCCCGAATCTTCCAAACGTCTCCATCCCTAAAGATAAGGGCCCGTTGTGGAACTTTTCCGGACAAACTGTACGATCCCGGCACGATGTATCCGAGCGTGTCCGCATAATACGGCTCCGGCAAGATCAGTTCGAGCGCATCGTTAATGCCGGAATATAAACTTGGCACGTTTTTTGCGGCGAGCGGTTTGAACTCGTTCGCCTCGAACGTATCACGAATGACCCGGGCGATTTGTTTCGGTGTGTTTCTCGTCGCGAAGACGGCGTTGTTCTCATGTACGACCGTTTGGGCCGGAACGATAACCTGGCTCGTCCGGCGTTGGAGCGACGTGTCGACCGTCGCGACTTGCGTCTCCGACTGGACCGACTGATACTTCGGATGATAATCCCAAAGGATAATCGTTTGGACGATGGACGTGACGATCAAGGTGAGCAAGACGAGCGATTTCACTAATTCTGGCTTCGCCCAGAAACGTTTTCGTTCCATCAGTCATTCACCTCCACGATCGTATCGAACGGGATTGTGAAATAAATCGTCGTCCCGCGGCCGAACTCACTTTCCGCCCAAATATCACCACCGTGCGCCGAGACGACTTCTTTGGCGATTGACAGACCGAGTCCGGTTCCGCCGATGTTGCGCGCCCGTGCTTTGTCGACCCGATAGAAGCGCTCGAAGATTTTCTTCAAGTTCGATTTCGGAATACCGACCCCTTCGTCTTTAATGCCGACGACGAGTCGTTTCGCCCGCAGCATCGTCCGGAACGTGATCGTCCCGCCTTCAGGTGAGAACTTGATCGCATTCGTGATGATGTTGTCGATCACTTGCGTCATCTTGTCCTGATCGGCATGTACGTAGACGCGACGCTTCATGAGCTTGCGCCGGAACTCGATTGATTCACCTTTCGTCATCTCGTGACGGTCGATGATGTCGTTAAAGAACTGAATGAAGTCGAACTTCACTTTCTGCATCGTGTATTCTTTACTGTCCATTTTCGACAGTTGTAACAAATCGTTGACGAGGCGGATCATCCGCTCCGTCTCGTTTTGCGTCGTCTCGAGGAACCGCGGAGCGAGCTCATCGTCTTTATACGCCCCTTCGGCGAGCACTTCGAGATAGCTGCGCATCGTCGTGAGCGGTGTTCTGAGCTCGTGGCTGACGTTCGCGACGAACTCGCGGCGATCCTGCTCGACTTGCTCTTGTTCGGTGACGTCGTGCAAGACGACGATGAGTCCGGTGATCGGACCGCTATGTTTTTGAATCGGTGAGAAGTAGGCGCGGACGAGGAACAGTTCTTCGTCGGTGCTCAAATCGATCAATTTCGGCGGCATCGTCCCGTCTTCCGGGATGACGATGTCGTCATCGAATTCGAGCAAGCTTTGAAGGTTCGCCCCCATCGCCTCTTCTTCTTCCACTCCGATCATATCGCGCGCTTGATCGTTCATGAGAATGACGCGCAGCGAACGGTCGGTCGCGACGACCCCGTCCGACATGTTTTCTAACACGCTCGTCAAACGGCGGCGCTCGGCCTCGGTCGTGGCGTTCGCTTCCATGAGCTCATCTGTCAACTCATTAAAAGCGTAGGCCAGTTGACCGACCTCGTCGTCAGAATACACTTTAACTTTCCGCGAGAAGTTCCCTTTTCGCATCTCGACGGCTTGGCGACGCATGTCCGCAATCGGCCGTGTGATCGTCCGGGACAGCAAGATGCCGAGAATCGACGTGATGATCAAGGCGATGAGCGTCCCGGTCGCGAGGATGCGGGTCACTTGTTCCATCTGATTGTAGATGGACTGCATCGACGCCTCGATATAAATCATGCCCGTCGTCGTCCCGTCGACCTCGGACTTGATCGGGACGGCGACGACGCGCATCCGTTCGTTCGAGTCTTCATAGACGACCGTCTCCTGGGCGCCGCTCGTGGCGAACGATTTTTGGATAAACGTGCTCGCCGTCCGTTGTCCGACGAGACTTTGGTTGTTCGGGTTCGACGTCGCCCGCACGACACTGTTCGTGTCGATGATTTGGACTTCGCGAATGTCGTCAGCTAGCGTCGTGCTCTCCGTAAACTCAGACAGCAGTTGATCCAGTACCTGGTTCAACTGCTGATCCGTTGTCGAGTCACCGCCGTTCGATGCAATCCCTTGACTGACGTTGTAGCTCAGAAGGTTGGCACGATCGACGAGCGACTGCGAAAAGTTGTTGATGTATTGCCGTTCAAGGGAACGTACGAAGTACACCCCGATGACTTGCATCGCAACAAGAATGAGCAGCGCATAGATGACGACGAGCTTCCACTGGATAGATTTAAAGAAGTTCGTCCGTTTCATCGTTTAGTCTTCTTCTCCTGCTTTTAAATAGTAGCCGACACCGCGACGTGTGATGATATACGTCGGCGTCGATGGGTTATCTTCGACTTTCTCGCGCAAACGACGCACTGTCACGTCGACCGTGCGGACGTCGCCGAAGTAATCGTAACCCCACACCGTCTGAAGCAAATGCTCGCGCGTCATCACTTGCCCGATGTTTTGAGCGAGGTAGTGGATGAGCTCGAACTCACGGTGCGTCAGCTCGATTTTCTCTTCACGCTTCGTCACCATGTAAGAGTCCGGGTGAATCGTCAAGTCACCGATGACGATATCGTTCGCATTGGCGCCTTTCGCTTCCGGGGCCGGGGCCGTCGCATGACGGCGCATGTTCGCTTTGACGCGGGCCAACAGCTCACGCGAGCTGAACGGCTTCGTCACATAGTCGTCGGCACCGAGTTCGAGACCGAGTACTTTATCGATCTCTGAGTCTTTCGCCGTCAACATGATGATCGGCATATCGTATTTCTTCCGTACTTCACGGCACACTTCCATGCCGTCTTTGAGCGGGAGCATGATGTCGAGCAAAATCAAATCGGGCTTGACCTCTTCGACTTTCACGAGCGCCTCTTCCCCGTCGTAAGCGACGTGGACTTGGTACCCTTCTTTTTCAAGTTTGAACTTCAATATATCAGCAATTGGTTGTTCGTCATCTACCACTAAAATCGTACGATCCATTCAGTGAGTCCTCCTCTATCATTAAACGTACACGTCCTATTGTAACTCTTTTTCTATAGGTTAGAAAGCGTGGTTCATTTCCGTGGAAATGAAAAAAGAGCCACATGGGCTCTTTCACTTAAGCTTCGTAAATGTCACGCAAGATGACCGTCTGTTCACGCGCCGGTCCGACCGAGAACGTCAACAGTTCGATGCCCGTCAACGCTTCGATCCGCTTGACATAGTTCTGCGCGTTCACCGGCAAGTCTTCGAACTTGCGGACGCCTGTGATGTCTTCCGTCCAGCCTGGGAGCTCTTCATACACCGGCTCACACTTGTCGAGGACACGGAAGTTCGGCGGGTACTCATCGAGGAGCTTGCCTTCGTATTCGTATGCCGTACAAATCTTCAGCGTCTCAAGACCTGTCAACACGTCGATCGAGTTGAGGCAAAGGTCTGTGATCCCACTGACACGACGCGAGTGACGGACGACGACCGAGTCGAACCAACCGACACGGCGCGGACGACCTGTCGTCGTGCCGTACTCTTTACCGACCTCACGGATCGTGTGGCCAATCTCATCATCGAGCTGTGTCGGGAACGGGCCGTCACCGACACGTGACGTGTACGCCTTACAGACACCGACGACGTGATGAATCTTCGATGGACCGATACCGGCACCGCTCGATACCCCGCCTGACGCCGCGTTCGATGACGTGACGAACGGGTAAGTCCCGTGGTCGATATCAAGGAGGACACCTTGCGCCCCTTCGAAGAGCACTTTCTCTTCTTCGTCGAGCGCGTTGTTCAACACGACCGACGTATCGCATACGTACTTGGCGAACTGTTGACCGTAGGCGTAGTATTCCTCGAAGACGTCATCGAACTCGACCGCGTCGACTTCGTACATCTTCACGAACATGCGGTTTTTGATCTCAAGAACGGTCTTGAGCTTCTCGGCGAACACTTCTTTGTCGAGCAAATCAGCGATGCGAATCCCGATACGCGCTGCTTTGTCCATGTAGCAAGGACCGATCCCTTTGAGCGTCGTCCCGACTTTCGCGTCGCCTTTCGCGTCTTCCTCGAGCTTGTCTTGCAGTTGGTGATACGGCAGGATGACGTGCGCCCGGTTCGAGATGCGGAGGTTATCCGTGCTCACACCGCGCTCATGCAAGTAAGCGAGTTCTGTGATGAGTGACTTCGGGTTGACGACCATCCCGTTACCGATGACACACGTTTTATCCGAATAGAAGATCCCTGATGGAATCAAATGAAGCTTATATTTCGTATCATTGAAGACGATTGTATGACCAGCGTTGTCTCCCCCTTGATAACGCGCGACGACGTCGGCTTGTTTCGACAAGAAATCGGTGATCTTCCCTTTTCCTTCATCGCCCCACTGCGTTCCCACTACGACTACTGATGACATAATGAATCCTCCTTGTAAATAAGCGTTCTGTTCAAACCATCCGTAAGTGTACACCTGCTACCGCAGAAAGTCAACCTAATACCGAACGATACTTTTACACTGTAACCTTTCGTTCGTTATTGACTTAACTTTTATCGTTCACTTCTCGAATTCTTGAATTTCCGAAGGCATTTGGGTCGAAAGTCGGACAAAAAAAGCGACGTCTTGTCGACGTCGCTTGATTCGTCTCTACATCGGCGGCGCGAACGCTTGCGTCTCCATGTTGACGAACTTGTTATACTCTTTGCGAAACGAGAGTTTGACCATGCCGGTCGGACCGTTACGCTGCTTGGCGATGATGATCTCGATCGTATTGGCGTCTTCACTCTCTTTGTCATAATAGTCGTCCCGGTACAAGAACGCGACGATATCGGCATCTTGCTCGATCGCTCCGGATTCCCGGATATCGGACATCATCGGTCGCTTGTCTTGTCGACTCTCAACACCACGGGAGAGCTGTGACAAGGCGATGACCGGCACTTGGAGCTCACGCGCGATCGCTTTGAGCGTCCGCGAGATCTCCGATACTTCTTGTTGCCGGTTCTCGCCCGGTTTGCCGTTCCCGACGATGAGCTGCAAGTAGTCGATCATGATCATGCCGAGACCGTGCTCTTGCTTCAAGCGACGGCATTTGGCGCGAATCTCGTTGACGCGAAGGCCCGGCGTGTCATCGATATAGATCCCGGCTTGCGAGAGCGACGACATGGCCAGCGAGAGCCGTCCCCAATCCTCGGCTTCGAGCCGACCGGTACGGAGACGCTGGGCATCGATGTTCCCTTCCGCACAGAGCATCCGCATGACAAGCTGCTCCGCACCCATCTCAAGACTGAAGATGGCGACGTTCTCGCCCGTACGGACGGCGACGTTTTGCGAGATGTTAAGCGCAAACGCCGTTTTACCAACAGACGGTCGAGCGGCGACGATGATCAAGTCGTTTCGTTGGAAACCGGCCGTCATCTTATCCAAATCGGTGAACCCGGTCGCAATCCCGGTGATCTCACCGCTCGATTGGTGTAATTTCTCGATTGTCGAGTAGGCGTCAGATAAGACCGAACCGATCGGATGAAAGCTCGACTGTCCTTTTCGTTGCGATACTTTTAAAATGTTCCGCTCCGCGTCGGACAAGACGGCATCGACCTCGTCTTGGCGTTCATACCCGTCCGAGACGATGTTCGTCGCCGTTCGGATGAGCCGCCGCAACGCCGCTTTTTGATCGACAACGTTCAAGTAGTACCCGATGTTGCCGATGGCAGGGACCGCTTCAGCGATTTCCGCCAAATAATTCAAGCCCCCAATTTCATCGAGAATGCCTTGCGCTTGCAGCTCAGAACTGAGCGTGACCAAGTCGACAAGTTCGCCACGGTCGTTGATTTTCAACATGGCTTCAAATATCCGTTGGTGGCTGACACGATAAAAGTCGTCCGGGTCGACCCGCTCCGAGGCCGTGATGAGACGGTCGGAGTCGAGGATGACGGCTCCTAGGACGGCTTGTTCCGCCTCGACGCTATGTGGCGGGGTGTTGACTTGAATCGCATCACTCATCCGTCTCTACCTCACCTTCACACTTCTTGAACATGAACGTTTAACATGGCCGTGACATCATGGTGCAACTTCACCGGCACTTTTGTGAACCCGAGCGCTTTGATCGGATGTTCGAGCTCGATCTTACGTTTATCGAGTTTATAGCCCATCCCTTTCAAAGCGTCAGCAATTTGCTTGCTCGTGACGGAACCGAAGACGCGGCCGCCTTCGCCTGACTTCGTCTTGACGACGATCGTCTCTTTTTCAATTTTGTCTTTGAGCGCTTGGGCTGCTTTCAACTCTTCTTCAGCCGCCTGTTCCGCACGACGTTCTTTCGCCGCGAACGCCTTCAAGTTTCCTGGTGTCGCTTCGACGGCCAAGTTTTTCTTAAAGAGTACGTTTTTCGCATATGCGTCGGCGACATCTTTCACGTCGCCTGCTTTTCCTTGTCCTTTTACATCCACTTTTAAAATGACTTTCATTCCGTTTCCTCTCCTTCGGTTTCATCTGTCATATAATGATCGATTGCTTCTTTCAACATCGCTTTCGTCTGATCGCGACCGACGTTCAATTGGGTCGCCGCGTTCGTCAGGTGACCGCCCCCGTCGAGCATTTCCATGACGACTTGGACGTTGACGTCACCGAGCGAACGGGCACTGATCCCGGTCCGTCCGTCCGGCAAGACGGCGATGACGAATGAGGCTTTGACCCCTTCCATGTTGAGCAGTTGATCTGCCGACTGGGCGATGAGCACTTGATGGTGCGGTTCATCATCCGGGGCGACGGCAATCGCCATCCCACCCGAGTAAATCTCGGTGCTCTCTAAAATGTGTGATTGCTCGATATACGAATCGAGATCTTGACGCATGAAATGTTGGACGAGCACGGTATCCGCTCCTTGGATCCGGAGGAACGAAGCGGCGTCAAACGTCCGCGACCCGGTCCGGAGCGTGAATCCTTTCGTGTCGACCATGATACCGGCTAGAAGCGATGTCGCCTCTAAAATCGACAGCTTGCGTGTGCCGGCCTGATACTCGATCAGTTCCGTCACGAGCTCACACGTCGAGGACGCATACGGCTCCATGTAGACGAGCACTGGATCTTCGATGAACTCTTCGCCGCGACGATGATGGTCGATGACGACGACCCGCTCGGCCCGGTCCAATATCTCGCGTGAGATGACGAGCGAGGGGCGGTGTGTGTCGACGATGACGAGCAGCGTCTGGTCATCGATGAGCGGTTGCGCCTCGAATTCGGTCAAGAAGCGACTGTACAGTTCTTCGTCGTTCTCGACTTCATGGACGAGCCGCTGGATGCCGACACTCGTCTCGCCGGCCGGGATGACGACATACGCCTCACGCCCGACAAATTCAGCCAGTTTCATGATCCCGATCGAAGCACCAAGCGAATCCATGTCCGGGTTTTTATGTCCCATAATGAGAACGCGGCTCGATTCTTTAATCAAGTCACGCATCGAGTTCGAGATGACGCGTGCCCGCACGCGGGTCCGTTTCTCGGTCGGATTCGTCTTGCCTCCGAAGAAGCGGACTTTTCCATTATGACGTTTGACGACGACTTGGTCGCCGCCGCGACCGAGTCCTAAATCAAGGCTCGATTGCGATAAGTTGCCAAGCTCGGTCAACGTCGTCTCGCCGCAACCGATCCCGATCGATAGCGTGAGCGGGATTTTATGCTCTTTCGTCGCCTCACGGACCTCATCGAGAATCGAGAAACGATTGTTCTCCAGCTCAGAGAGCGTCCGCTCGTTCATGACGAGAAAGAACCGGTCGGCCGCCGTCCGGCGCATATAAATATGGTGTTTCTGTGCCCATTGGTTAAGGAGCACGGTCACACGCCGGTTGATTTCACTGCGGACTTGTTCATCGACGCCTGTCGACATCTCGTCGTAATTGTCCAAATACAACACACCGATGACGGTTTGTGTTTCCGAATACTTCTGTTCGATCTCTGCCTCGTCCGTCATATCGAACAAGTAGAGCGTCTGATAATCTTTGTTGTATAAGACGCGATAGACGCGGTCTCCGACTTCGATCGTCGCCTCGTCTTCTTCTTCCTCAATCAACTCGGTGAACGCCGAATGGATCAGATCGAGCGAAATGCCGAGCTCCATCTCGAGTTCAAAAATGAGACGGGATTGTTCGTTGAACCAACTGATGCGACGGTTTTCGTCAAACACCAAGATTCCGATCGGCATGCCGGTCAACGCCTCTTTCCCGACGTCCTCGATGCGGTGCGACAGCGAGTGAACGTATTGTTCCCACGCTTTCCGTTCGCGCCGGATCGTCGCTTGTTGATATACGAAGAATATTAGCGTGCCCACGAACAGGGTGATCGCTGCCACGATGCTGTAGAACGCCAATCCGAACGAGACGAACGCTCCGATAAGATACGGAACCGCGTGTCGCCTGTATTGGTTCTTCACGGATGTTATTGCTTCACCACTGTGCATGTATGCCTCCTAAAATGAGTATGAAAGACTCATGATGTCGAAATGGTTTCTGCTTTATCATACCATATCCGTCTATTTGACTTACACTCCGACGGTAAACAAAAAAACGACCTACCCCGAAGGATAAGTCGTGCGCCAAGATTACTCTGCAACGTATGGAAGCAAAGCCATTTGACGTGAGCGCTTGATAGCGACAGTAAGTGGACGTTGGTATTTCGCTGAAGTACCAGTCACACGACGTGGAAGAATTTTACCACGCTCCGAAACGAAGCGCTTGAGCAATTCTACGTCTTTATAATCGATATGAGTGATGTTGTTCGACGTAAAGAAACATACTTTACGACGACGACGACCTCCTGGACGACGTGCCATGTGAAGACCTCCTTTTTAGGTTAGTTTTAAATCGGTACGATCAGAACGGCAGATCGTCATCCGATAGATCGATTTTTCCGCCGCCCGAGAACGGGTCGGCCTCAAAACCTTTGTTTGAGTTCGAGGACTGAGATGAAGTCGAAGAAGCGGCTGCGCCCCATCCTGATCCACTTGACTCACCACCACCGAATACATCTCCGGCCGGTGCTGTATCACGTTGCGTTGAAGCACCGCGTGGTTCAAGGAAGCGTACGCTATCGGCTACGACTTCTGCCCGGTAACGACGTTGGCCATCTTGACCTTCGTAACTACTGATTTGAAGGCGACCGTCTACGCCGGCCATGCTGCCTTTTTTCAAATATTGTGCCACGTTCTCTGCTTGTTTGCGCCATACGACACAATCAATAAAGTCCGCCTCGCGCTTCCCATCTTGTCCAGTGAATGGACGATCGCAAGCGAGAGTGAAGCGAGTTACGGCGATACCGCTCTGCGTGTAACGCATTTCTGGATCGCGAGTCAATCGACCAACTAACACAACTCGGTTAATCATCTCAAAGCTCCCCTTTCGCAATATGAAGCGTCAAGAATCAACGCTCGTCTTTAGTTGTCATTTGACGGACAACGTCGTCAGAGATCTTCATGAGACGCTCTGTTTCTTGGATCGCTTTCGGCTCAGCAGTGATGTTGAGAAGAACGTAGTGTCCTTCGCGCATCTTGTTGATTTCGTAAGCGAGACGACGTTTACCCATGTCTGTTGTTTTTTCAACAGTACCACCGTTTTCAGTGATGACGTTGTTGAAGCGTTCGATCAAAGCTTTCTTCGCTTCCTCATCAACTGATGGACGGATAATGTAAAGAAGTTCGTATTTACGCATTATCTTTCACCTCCTCTTGGACTAACGGCTCCTACCGGTTGTAGGAGCAAGGAGCAAACAATTGTTTTACTCACGTCATAATATACTATCAAACTTCTCTCCGTTTTACAACACGTTTCAGCAAATTGACTTAAACGTTGAAGCGGAACGTGACGACGTCGCCATCTTGGAAGACGTACTCTTTCCCTTCCGAGCGAAGCTTGCCTTGTTCTTTCACTGCCGTCATGTTGCCTGCTGCCGACAAATCTTCATACGCCACGACTTCTGCTCGGATGAAACCGCGCTCGAAGTCAGAGTGGATGACACCCGCACATTGTGGTGCCTTCATCCCTTGCTTGAACGTCCAGGCGCGTACTTCTTTCTCACCGGCCGTGAAGTATGTCGCAAGGCCGAGCGTCGAGTATGCGGCGCGAATCAACTGGTCAAGACCAGACTCTTCGATACCGAGGTCTTGCAAGAATTCAAGGCGCTCTTCCGGCTCAAGTTCTGAGATTTCTTCCTCGATACGGGCACAGATGACGATCACTTGCGCATCTTCCGTCGCCGCGTGCTCACGCACTGCTTGGACGTATGGGTTGTTGTCTGAATCCGCGACTTCGTCTTCGCTCACGTTCGCGACGTAAAGCATCGGTTTCATCGTCAACAATTGGAAGTGTTTCACGATGGCGAGTTGCTCATCCGTCAATTCAGCGACACGGGCCGGACGTTCCGACTCGAGTACCGCTTGGACGATCTCGAGCGCCTCAAGTTCTTGAGGAGCCCCTTTATCTTTCGATTTCACCATCTTTTGCACGCGAGTGATTCGTTTCTCGACCAACTCAAGGTCCGCTAAAATCAATTCGAGATTGATCGTCGTGATGTCGTCGATCGGTGACACTTTACCAGCGACGTGCGTGATGTTGTCATCCTCGAAACAACGAACGACTTGGCAAATCGCATCGACTTCACGGATGTTGGCCAAGAATTTGTTCCCGAGCCCTTCTCCTTTAGACGCGCCTTTGACGATTCCGGCGATATCGGTAAACTCGAACGCTGTCGGTACCGTTTTCTTCGGTTTGACGAGTTCTGTTAATCGATCGAGCCGTGCATCCGGCACTTCGACAACCCCAACGTTCGGGTCGATCGTGGCGAACGGATAGTTGGCCGCTTCCACACCTGCTTGCGTAATCGCGTTAAATAGTGTCGATTTTCCGACGTTCGGTAAACCGACGATCCCTGCTGTTAATCCCACTTGTATGTCCTCCTCATCCGGCTTTCCCGGGAAATATTAATCCGTCTGTGGAGTGGGCACTTTTAGTACACCACACCGTCACATCCTTCACAATTATAGTTAGTCCGCGGTTAAACCGCAACTCAACACATGAACGTATAGAAAAACGCCACTTATTCAGCGGCGTTTTCTTCTTTAAGCACTTTCTTTAACCGTTTGTCAAAATCACGCCGCGGCATGAGTACGCTCGCACCGCAACCTTGGCATTTGATGCGGATGTCCATACCGACCCGCGTCACTTGCCAGCGGTTCGTCTTGCAGGCGTGCGGCTTCTTCATTTCCACGTAATCGTTCAATTCATACGATTTAGCTTGCATCTCCAGGCGCTCCTTTAGTCGATGTGGTCGGCGACATCATGACCGTACGTGGATACGGAATTTCGATTCCACGCTCGTCTAATCCCGCTTTCAATTCTTTGTGTAAGATGCGGCCGGCCGCGAAGTGTTGCGTCGGCGGCACTTCGGCCATGAGGCGATAGACGACTTCTGACGGTCCGAGCGACTGTACGCCCGCGAGCGTGATCGGTTCGATGAACAAATCATGATATTTTTCTTCGACCGTCTTCGCGATCTCTTTCAACGCTTTTTCGACGTTCGCCATATCTTCTTCATAGGCGACACCGATATCAACGACCGCGACGCTGTTTTCAAGTGAGTAGTTCGTCACTTGCATGATCTGTCCGTTCGGGATAATCGTCACTTGCCCGTTCAACCCTTTCAACTTCGTCGTCCGGATCCCGACTTCGATGACGGTCCCATCGACTTGTTGGTTCAACTTGACGTAATCACCATTCTTATATTGGTTTTCAAAAATGATGAACGCGCCCGTGATGACGTCTTTCACCAAGTTTTGTGCCCCAAACGAGATGGCGAGACCGGCGACCCCGGCCGATGCGATCAAACCAGCGATGTTGACGCCGAACTGGCCGAGTACCGTCAAAATCATGACGAGACCGAGCACGTAACGGATCGTGTTTTGTGCCAGTTTCAACAGCGTCTCGTTTTGCCGTTGGGCGACGATATTATCTTCATGGATTTTGCGCAACGTGAAGACGCGCTGCACCATCGATGTTAAGATGCGCGACGCGACGTAGAGCGCCAAGATAATGAGGGCGACCCCGACCAATTTAAAGCCGAACCCGATCCACATCTCGGTGTCTTGGAAATAAGCGACGAACCGGTTGACGTTCTCAATCGTCTGATCCGCCACCGTCGTCAAATCAGTTGGTTCTGTATTTTGTGAAGCCATGTTTTCACCTCGTAAAGTCGTAGATTCTAACCCATCAAACCATAGTTCACGACTTTTCTCAAACACTACATCTAGACGTTATAAGTTTCATTGTTTTGGGAATGGATTAATACGGTATTTTTCAGCCAAGACAACTAGACGCCCTGCAGCTCAGAAGAGAGGATGAGATTCATGCCGTTTCGCCTAAAACCTCATAAACCATATTCCTTCTTCATCGAACATACTGAACGGAATGGATCCAGCCTGTTTGCCGATCAACTCCACGACCAGTTGGCGAGCGAAGCGCACCGCCCTATCGTCCTCGTCTGTATCGGATCCGACCGCTCGACCGGAGACTCGCTCGGTCCGCTCGTCGGTACGTTTCTTGAAGAGCGGGCAGTCCGCAACTTATACGTGTACGGGACGTTGACCAAACCGGTTCACGCGTTGAACTTGGTCGAAACGCTTCATGAAGTTCAAACACGGTTCCACCGTCCTTTGATTATCGCCATCGATGCTTGTCTCGGCCGCTTGTCGAGCGTCGGTTACGTCTTTTTCTCAGAAGGCCCGCTCGCACCCGGTGCCGGTGTGCAAAAAGAGTTGCCTTCGGTCGGCGAGTACAACATTAAGGCCGTCGTCAACGTGAGCGGCTTTATGGAGATGATGATTCTGCAGAACACCCGCCTCCACCTCGTCTATGAGCTCGCCCGTTTCATCACGGAAGGGTTCGCCGAATTTGACGCCCGCGTCAATCGTTTGCACCATGAGGAAGCCGCCATTACGAGGCTCCGTCAGTCACGGGATGAGTCAAAATCTTGAGGTGACAACAGTGTCAGCAGATGCTCAAGGTCATCTTGCGAGAAATATTTCAACTCGAGGACGCCGCCTTTACGTCGCGGCCGGATCGAGACATCCATCTGAAGACGTTCTGCTAGTACCGCCTCGACGGCTTCGACGTCGGCGTTCGAGCGTTTGAGCGTCTTTTTTGCTGTGCGCTCTTTTTGTAAGAAACGCTCGAGACGTCGAACCGTCCACTGCTCGGCGATGACCCGTCTGGCAATTTGCTCCATCGCTTGAACAGACTTCATCCCCGTAATGGCGCGGGCATGTCCCATCGTCAACTCCCCGACCATGACGGCGTGCTGAACGGCACTCGGCAACCGAAGGAGGCGCAAGCTGTTCGTCACGTGGCTTCGGCTTTTCCCGACACGTTCCGCCAACTGTTGTTGCGTCAAACCGAGTGTCTGCATGAGCTGTTCATAGGCGAGTGCCTCTTCAATCGCGTTCAAGTCCGCGCGCTGAATGTTCTCGATGAGGGCAAGCTCCATGACCCGGTCTGAATCCGCCGTCACGATCAGTGCCGGGATGTCTGACTTTCCGGCCAATTGCGCCGCTTGATAACGACGTTCACCGGCAATGATCTCATAAAAACCGCTCGCCTTTCGAACGACGATCGGTTGCAGCACTCCGTATCGTTCAATTGACTGACGCAGTTCATCGAGTTTCTCTGGTTCGAATTGTTTTCGGGGCTGATTCGGGTTCGGACGAATGAACTTGATCGGTAGCCGTTCCATATGCGTTCCTCCTTATTCGTACAACGATTGAAAAAAGCACGGGCTCACTTTTGTGGCCGTGCTTTAGGGATTCGAATTCGAATCTCGACGAACCCGTCTTCTTCGACTTCTTCAGTTTCGACTTCGATACCTGTCTTACCGATCAGTTCGACCGAGTCGCGAATCGTGTTAATGGCGATACGCGTGTCTCGCGCGAAACTTTTCGTCCGGCGATGCCGTTTCTTTGGCTTCCGCTTTTCTTCTTCGATCGGTGACAACAAAAGTTCGACACGCGCTTCTGTCTCTTTAACGTTGTATTCCTGTTCGATGATTTCGACGAGCACGTCAAGCTGCAGATGCGGATCTTTCAACGGCAACAAAGCGCGCGCATGGCGTTCGTTGATTTGACGATCGCGCAGACATTGCTTCACATCTTCAGGAAGTTTCAACAGACGCAGCTTGTTTGCGATCGTTGATTGACTCTTGCCTAGACTTTTGGCGAGTGCGGCTTGTGTCAAGCCGTTCATTGCCAAGAGACGTTCGTACGCTTCCGCTTCTTCAATCGGACTGAGCTGTTCTCGTTGCAAGTTCTCGATCAGCGCGAGCGCGGCGGTCGTATCGTCATCCATATCACGCACGATGGCGGGAATCGACGACCATCCGAGCGATTTGGCCGCACGAAAACGCCGCTCCCCGGCGATGATTTCATAACGGTCGAGTTCGACCCGTCTGACGACGATCGGTTGGAGCAGACCGTGCTCTTGAATCGTCACGGCCAGTTCTTCAATCTTGGCCGGCTCGAACACTTTACGCGGTTGATAGCGGTTCGGAAGCAAAAGTGACAATTGGATCTCTTCGACTTGGTCGTGCGGTTTGACTTGTGCCATTTCCGTAACGGCCACTTCTTCTCGATTCCCAAACCACTTGGCAAATGTTTTCTTCAACGTCGGCACCCCTTATGTAAAAAAATAAGCAGACTCCCACCGGAATCTGCTTTTAGTTTCACGTGAAACACTATTGCTCAGATTAGTGGCTCTTTCGCCGGTGTCCCCGCCTTACGCGGATATTTCCCGGGCGTTTTTCGTAATTTATCTACAATTACGATATTACGCTCACTCATCTCTCCTGGCAATAGGAACTGGTGTGTCGCTTTTACTTCTCCACCAAGCACGCCCAAGGCGTTTTTCGCGTCTACGAGCTCGTCTGAAACTTTCGCCGCTTTGAGCGCTACGAACGTTCCACCGACTTTCGCGAGCGGTAAACAGTACTCGGCGAGCACCGTCATCCGGGCGACGGCACGAGCCGTCACGACATCAAATTGCTCACGAAACTTTTTATTTTTTCCGAACTCTTCGGCGCGTCCATGATGGAAAGCGACCCCTTCGAGCTCAAGGGCGAGCGCGAGCTCGTTCAAAAACGTGATGCGTTTGTTGAGCGAGTCGATAATCGTCACATGGAGGTGGGGGAACAAAATCTTGAGCGGTAAGCTCGGGAACCCCGCCCCAGCGCCGACGTCGCACACCGTCTCGACGTCGTTAAAGTCAAAATGAAACGCCGCGCTGAGCGAGTCATAAAAATGCTTCAAGTAAACTTCTTCTTTGTCCGTGATCGCTGTCAAATTCATCTTCTCGTTCCATTCGACGAGCATCTCGAAATAACGTTCGAACTGAGCAAGTTGCTTCTCGCTCAATTCGAACCCTTCTGCCTGTAACGCCTCAATAAATTGGGATTCGTTCATCGTCTCACTCCACCGTCGCGTATTGTCCTTGCTCGATGTAGACAAGAAGGATCGACACGTCGGCCGGGTTTACCCCAGAAATACGTGACGCTTGTCCAATCGAGAGCGGACGAACTTGTTTCAATTTCTGTTTCGCTTCTGTTGCCAACCCGCCGATCGCATCGTAATCAAGGTTTTCTGGAATGCGTTTTTCTTCCATCCGACGCATTTTCTCAACTTGTTCAAGTTGTTTTGAGATATAGCCCTCATACTTCACTTGAATCTCGACTTGTTCGGCCACGTCTAGCGGCAACTCGACCGGGGCCGGAACGACCGTCATGAGCGCCTCATACGTGACTTCAGGACGCTTCAACAAGATGTTGGCATGCGTCGCCTCTTTCAACGGGTTCGCCCCAAGCGCCTCGAGCATCGCGTTCACTTCCGGCGTCGGTTTGACGACGAGCGTCTCTAACCGTTTCACTTCTTTGGCGATCGCTTCCCGCTTTTCGCTCAGTTGCGCATGACGTTCTTCCGACAGAAGACCGATGTCATAACCGATGTCGCTGAGTCGGAGGTCAGCGTTGTCGTGACGTAACAGCAACCGGTACTCGGCACGTGACGTGAGCAGACGATACGGTTCGTTCGTCCCTTTCGTCACGAGATCGTCGATCAAGACACCGATATACGCTTGAGACCGGTCCAAGATGACCGAATCTTTTCCGAGCACTTTGCACGCGGCGTTGATGCCGGCCATGACGCCTTGTCCGGCCGCCTCTTCATATCCGCTCGTGCCGTTGATTTGGCCCGCTGTGAACAGGCCTTCGATCGCTTTCGTCTCGAGCGTCGGCCACAGTTGTGTCGGGACGACCGCATCGTACTCGATCGCATAACCCGGACGCATCATCTCTGAGTTCTCAAGTCCAGGAATCGTCCGTAGCATCTGATGTTGAACGTCTTCTGGCATACTCGTCGAGAAGCCTTGGACGTAAATCTCTTCCGTATCTCGACCTTCCGGCTCCAGGAAGATTTGGTGGCGCGGTTTGTCGTTGAAACGCACGACTTTATCTTCAATCGATGGACAGTAGCGTGGACCCGTTCCTTTGATGGCGCCCGAGTACATCGGAGAACGATGCAAGTTCTCGTCGATCAATTGATGTGTCCGTTCGCTCGTGTACGTGAGCCAGCACGGAATCTGTTCAATCGGATCGAGATCTTTCGACGTGTACGAGAACAGGGACGGGTTATCATCGCCCGGTTGAATCTCTGTCTTCGAATAATCGATCGTTTTCCCGTCGATGCGGGGCGGTGTACCAGTTTTAAAACGGACGAGCTCGATACCGAGTTCTTCTAAATGCTTCGATAGCTCGACCGACGGCATCTGGTTGTTCGGTCCGCTCTCATACGACAGCTCACCGATGATGATTTGACCGCGCATGAACGTACCTGTCGTGACGATGACCGCCTTTGAACGATATTCCGATCCTGTGTTCGTCACGACGCCGGCCACTTTCCCGTCTTCGATAATAAAGCGTTCGACGAGCGCTTGACGAAGGAGCAAGTTCGGTTCGTCCTCGAGCACTTTCTTCATATGATTCTGATATTGGAACTTGTCCGCCTGGGCCCGTAACGCCCGTACCGCCGGCCCTTTTGATGTGTTGAGCATCTTCATTTGAATGTACGTCGCGTCAATCGCTTTTGCCATCTCGCCGCCGAGGGCATCGATTTCGCGCACGACGATCCCTTTCGCCGGGCCGCCAATCGATGGATTGCAGTACATGAATCCGACCATATCCGGGTTCATCGTCAACATCGCCGTTTTCGCGCCCATGCGCGCCGATGCGAGTGCCGCCTCGATTCCGGCGTGACCGGCTCCGATGACGATAACGTCAAACTCGCCTGCCGTATAAGCCATATTATTTCCTCCTTCTTATTTACCAAGACAAAACTGTGAAAAGAGTTGATCGATCAAACTCTCTTGAACCGTATCCCCATTGATTTCACCGAGTGTATCCCACGCCCGGCGTAAATCGATTTGGACCATATCAATCGGCATATTCATCAAGGCGCTTCCGAGCGCCTCATCAATTTGTTCGATCGTTCGTTTAATGAGTTGAATGTGTCGCGCATTCGAAATGTATGTCATATCTTGCGATTCGACACCTTTAGCGAAGAACAAGTTCGAAATTGCCTTCTCTAGCGCGTCAATTCCTTCTTCGAGCAAGAGTGAAGTCGCAACAATCGGACGTCCGGCCGCTAGTTTCTCTAGCTTAGAAGAATCCATGTTTTGTGGCAAGTCCGTCTTGTTGATGATGATGATCGCATTCATTCCGGCAATCGCCTCAAACAGTGCCTCGTCCTCGACCGTCAATCCTTCGTGGCCGTTCAAGACGAGCAGAATCAAATCGGCTCCCGCGAGTGCTTTCCGTGATTTCTCCACGCCAATCCGTTCCACGATATCTTCCGTCTCACGAATACCGGCCGTATCAATCAGCTTAAGTGGCACACCTTTCACGTTCACATACTCTTCAATCGTGTCACGCGTCGTTCCAGCAATTTCGGTGACAATCGCTTTCGTCTCTTGGACGAGCGTGTTCATGAGTGACGATTTCCCAACGTTCGGGCGTCCGATAATCGCTGTCGCGAGACCTTCCCGTAAGATTTTACCTTGGCGTGCCGTCTCGAGCAGTTGCTCGAGCACTCGCTTCACGTCGCCCGCCTTCTCTTCGACGATCGCCTGCGTCATCTCTTCGGCATCATACTCTGGATAGTCGATATTTACTTCGACGGCTGCGATCGTTTCAAGCAACTGTTGACGCAAATCGCGCACGAGGCGAGATAAACGGCCTTCCATTTGCGACATGGCCACGTTCATGGCCCGATCGGTCTTTGCCCGAATCAAATCCATGACCGCCTCGGCCTGTGATAAATCGATGCGTCCGTTTAAAAAGGCGCGTTTCGTGAACTCGCCCGGTTCTGCTAATCGAATGTTCGGTTGTTCAAGGATCAACTCGAGGACACGATTGACGGCGACAATCCCACCGTGGCAGTTGATTTCGACGACGTCTTCTCGCGTGAACGTCTTCGGCGCCCGCATGATACTGACCATCACTTCATCCACGACTTCATCTGTGTCAGGGCGTTTCAATTTGCCGTAATGAATCGTATGTGACTCGACTTCCGTCAAGTTTTTCCCAGAAAATACGCGCGCCACCGTCTCAACGGACTGGTCACCGGACAAGCGGACGATTCCGATTGCCCCTTCTCCCATCGGTGTCGAGATGGCTGTAATCGTGTCAAACTCTAGCATCATTCTTTCCCTCCAAACTTCCAAGCTTCTTCTATCATATGCATAACGAACCTACTATACACGATATTTGACTTGAACGAAAGGGTCGGACTTCTCACGATTCCGTTGCTTTCCATCGACTCATTTTCGTACAATAAAGTAATATATTTCCAACGAAGGAGTGAAGTTTGATGCGACAACAGCTAGCGATCCAACTGTTGACGGCGACGTTGCGTGAAGATGACGCGGTCGAAGCGATTTTTTTGAAGGGATCGTTCGGACGTGGTGAAGGGGATGAACATTCCGACGTTGACTTGTACGTCCTTGTCGCCGACCGTCACCTCGATTCGTTTTTAACGCGACGGCGCGAACATCTCGCCGCGTATCGCCCGATTTTATTAACGGATGAGATTCACATCGTCGCCCCGCAACTGATCGTCGTGTATGACGACTTTTTACACGTCGACTTGTTCACAGTGACGATGGAGACGTTGAACGACCAAGACGACGTGACCATCCTCTATGACCCAAAACAACGACTGAAAGAACATCGCTCGACTTTGACGTTGGCGGACGATGCACTATTCAACCACACGTTCGATTCGATTTGGTTCTTCTTTCAATATACGAAAGCACGCGACCGAGGAAACGACGTCTGGGCGGTCGAGATGCTTCGTCAAGGTATGACTCACTTCGCGTACGTACTGGCCGCGCATCATGACCCTTCCCGTGCCTCGCTCGGACTAAAAGACGTGGCCGCTCGGGAAGTGATCCCGCTCCGCAAATGGTATGAAGCGTTGACACCTTCACGCCACCCGATCGTTGCCAAGCACTATATCGCTCGGCTCGAGGAAGAGCAGGAGTTCTTCGAGACGATTCCCGGATTCAGTCACATCCGTTTATTCTGTAGTCAATTGATCCTGCGTGAAAAAAGCCGCCCTCATTGAGGCGGCTCGTTTCACATGGCTTCGCGTCTCGTGCGACGTAGCGTGAAGTAGAGGACTAACTCGATGATTCCGACGGCGATCAAAAATCCACCGAACAATTGGAACAAGACGAGCAAACTGCTGAACGGATTCGTCAACATGAGGAGTCCGATGCCAATCCAGAGCAGACTCGTCACGAAGAAGTAAATCCAGTGGTCTGCCATCGTCCGCCGGTAACCGACAGCTTGGATGAGGCGAATGATGCCCCCGAATACGAATAGCAACCCGATGAATATCGGCAACAAGCTTGCGAGCGTCTCAGCAAAGAAATAGACGATGAGCGCCAGTAACAAGTAGACGATGCCCATAAAGAAAGACGGGGGGAGGCCGGCACGTTTATGACGCAACCCTTGAAAGACGGCCCACAACCCTAGGACCGCCAAATAACCGGCGGCGACGTAGACGATGACGTCAAAGAAAAAACGAGGATTCAATAAAATAAACAGCCCGATTAAAAGATAGATACCTGCTTGCAGAAGTGTCGAGCGTTCCAACCGTTTGATGAGCGTCTCCATCGTAAAGACTCCTTTCCACGTATGCGTTTAGCCCGTCCTTCTCCTATTCCCGCCTTTGGGGATCTTATATCTACACAAAAAAAGGCTGTGAATCTCGGATTCACAGCCTTTTGGCATTACTTACGTTTTTTCTTTTTGTTCTTCTTTTCTTCTTCCACGAGGGCGGCACGTTCTGCTTCTTTCGCCGCGATTTTCGCTTCAGCTTGCACTTTCATCTTCTCGCGCATCGGGAGCATGATCGCCATCGTCACGATGATCGAGATGATGTAGCCGACGACCCAGTACATCGAGAGGGCAGCCGGAAGCGTGATCGACATGACAAAGATCATGACCGGGAAGATGTAGAGCATCATTTTCAATTGCGGGTTTTGTTCTTGACCTGCCATCGAGATCTTCTGCTGCGCATACGTCAAAATCGCAGCAAGGATCGGCAAGATGAACGTCGGATCTGGTGCCCCGAGGTCGAACCAGAGGAAACGAGCTTCAAAGATTTCCGGCGTCCGACGGATCGCATCGTAGAACGCGAAAAGGATCGGCATTTGAATCAAGATTGGCAAACAACCTGCAAGCGGGTTGATTTGATACTCTTGATACATTTTCATCATTTCTTCTTGTAGCTTACGCTGTGTCTCTTGGTCTTTCGAGCTGTACTTCTCACGAAGCTTCAGCATTTCCGGTTGCAATACTTGCATCGCACCCATACTCTTCGTCTGCTTGATCATGAGCGGCAAAATTAATAGACGTACAATGATCGTCGCGACGATAATCGAATACCCATACTGCCATGTACCACCAATCAAGTACGCAGCTTCTTTCAATAACCATGCAAGGGGCCAAACAAAGTATTTCGCCCAAAAGCCTTCTGTCTCAGCCGTGATCGGCTCTCCCTGGATCGTCGAAGGGTCGACACAACCGGCCATTAACAAAATGGCACCAGTCATAACGGCTAACAATCCTAATTTCAGCTGTTTGCTCATAGTTCCTCCTACACTTTCTGTATCGATTCTTTTTTGTTTCATCTCACGTCTATCGGTCAATCTTGGTTAGTTTACGTTATATATGAAAGAACGAGTCCGGATTGCAGTGGACGTTCGACTTATCTTGACTTCCAAACTTTAGCCCGCTTAAAGGCATGCTTCAAGCTTTCCGTCACTTCATCTTGCGACAAAGCCGTTGCCGGTTTACGCGCAATGATGACGTAATTGTGCGGCGCCACGTTCGGTTCAAGTAGGCGAAGCGACTCACGCATCAACCGTTTCATCCGGTTTCGTTCTACGGCGTTTCCTAACTTCTTACTGACAGAAAGCCCGACCCGAAAATGCGCTTGATCCGCTTTGAGCGTGTAGACGACAAACTGACGATTGGCCACGGAGCGTCCTTCGCGAAACACCGCTTGGAACTCTTCATTCTTTTGCAAACGGTATTCTTTTTTCAAAATTCTCACTCCATCCTTCGGTTCAAAAATCGTCAACTAACATCATACCATATCCCATTCGTTTCAACGAGGGCGAATCAGCTTTTTCAACTTGATTGTGTGACAAAAAAAAGATTGCCCAAGGATAAATCCCTAGGCAATCTTGTGATCGTTATTAGACAGTCAAGGCTTTGCGGCCTTTACGACGGCGAGCTGCAAGAATGTTGCGGCCGTTTTTAGTCGCCATACGCGCACGGAATCCGTGAACTTTTTTACGCTTACGGTTGTTTGGGTTAAACGTTGGTTTCATGGTTAAGCACCTCCTCAAGGTTAACGCTCTATTAGCAAGTTATGGTTTCATTTAAGGCAGTCTTTAAGATTATATAAACTGTGACTTAGAATGTCAATCCATTTTCGGCAGGTTTTCATGATCCACCACAAGCACCAGCTCGATCGATCCATTTGAGTAGGCGAGGGGAACGATTACCACCATTTGCTTTAGTTGGTAGCCGAAAATTGACACAATGTTTACAGTAACGCTCGCGCTTTCTTTACAAATAGCATGGCTAAGCCATTTTATCCACATGATTTGCTAGTTATCCACACTTATATGTGAATAACTCCTCTTTTTTCAACAAACTTATCCTCCGTTTTTTAAATTTATCATTTTCCTCTCTTACAAAAATGTTATTCACATTTCCTTCTCCCTCTTTTGTGTATAACTTTTTACATCGCGAATTCCTGTTAAGTCGTTTATCCACAACATATCCACAGTTTATCCACAATATACACAGCATGTGGATAAGTGCCTGTGGATTATTTTCTTAGTCTGTGGATAAATATCAAAAAGCGTTGCCACGTCTATTTTATTTTGATAAACTGAATGTGCACAAACTTGTGGATGAACTTTCAGTCATAACAAGATATACACAGGCTGTGGATAACTGTTATCCCCACCATCAACACCGTGTGGATAACTTTATCCACAGTTTTTGTTCTCTGTGGATAATCCTAGTATGTACTATAGAATAGTGATTGTGTATATCGTGTGAATAAGTTTCGCCAATATAAACGGTAAAGGAGGTCTTTCATTGAAAAATGCTCAAGAGATTTGGAGAAACGTTCTGTCTTTGATCGAAGAAGAAGAACGCACACCAAAAGCAAGTTTTGACATGTGGTTGAAGTCGACAGAAGGGATTTCATTGATGGGGACGACACTCGTCGTATCTGCGCCAGCCAGTTTTATCGTGACTTGGCTCGAACGTCAATACTTATCCTTGTTGCAAGACACGGTCGAAGAAGTGACGAACAATAAGCTTGAAATTCATTTTATTGAGGAGTCACAAGCACATAAGTATGCACCTGCTGACGGATTGCCATTGAAAGAGACGATTGCTGTCACGGAAACGAAAGAACAGCCCGTACCAGTTCTATCAAAAGAGGAAGCAAGTCTCGGACAATTGAACGATAAGTACATCTTTGAGACGTTTGTGATCGGTTCCGGCAACCGGTTTGCCCATGCGGCTTCGCTCGCTGTCGCTGAAGCACCGGCAAGAGCCTACAACCCGCTCTTTATTTATGGAGGCGTTGGATTAGGAAAAACCCATCTCATGCATGCCATCGGTCACTATGTGAAAGGGCAGAAGCCAGGAGCCCGAATCGCTTACGTTTCATCTGAGAAGTTTACGAATGAGTTCATCAATTCAATTCGGGATAACAAGACAGAAGAGTTCCGTAACCGCTATCGAAATATTGATGTCTTATTAATCGATGACATTCAGTTCTTAGCTGGGAAAGAACAGACGCAAGAAGAGTTCTTCCACACGTTCAATGCGCTCCACAATGACCAGAAACAAATCGTCATCTCGAGCGATCGACCACCGAAAGAAATACCGACATTAGAAGACCGTCTCCGTTCACGCTTCGAATGGGGTCTGATCACAGATATCACGCCGCCTGACCTAGAGACACGAATCGCGATTTTACGGAAAAAAGCGACAGCCGAAGGACTCGACATTTCCAACGAGGTCATGCTGTATATCGCCAATCAAATCGATACGAACATTCGTGAGCTAGAAGGAGCGTTGACCCGCGTCGTTGCCTACGCGAAACTCGTCGGCCGTCCGATCGACCCTGATGTTGCCGCAGAAGCGCTGCACAACATCATGCCGGTCCAAGAAGCGAGAAAAATCGTCATTCGGGACATCCAAGAGATTGTCGGACGCCACTTTAATATAGAAGTCGATGAACTAAAAGCGAAAAAACGAACGAAAACGCTCGCTTTCCCTCGTCAAATCGCAATGTACTTATCACGTGAGATGACAGAGAGTTCATTACCGAAAATTGGGGAAGAGTTCGGAGGAAGGGATCATACGACCGTGATTCACGCCCACGAGAAGATTAGCACGTTGTTAAAACATGATCCGGAGATGCAAGAGACGATTCAAACGTTGAAAAAGGCGTTGTCTTAAAATCGACTTAAAACGATGTGGATAACCTGTGGATAAACAACCTCAGTTATCCACAGGTTATTCACAGGCGAAATGGCTCAACACGAGTGGTTAAAGCCACTTATCCCCACTATCCACAGCCCTTATTACTATTATGACTTAAATAATACTATTATTATTAACTACTACGACTCATTTCACTTAGGAGGAATTATCCACATGCACTTAACGATTCAGCGAGATGTATTCATGCAAGCCGTACAAGACGTATCAAAAGCTGTCGCTTCACGGACAACGATTCCGATTCTTACAGGATTGAAGCTTGAAGCACATGCGGATGGGTTAACCCTCACAGGTAGCGATACTGAGATTTCGATTGAGCGTTTGATTCCAATTGAAGAAGGTGGCATCGAGCTCATCCAAATCCAACGGGCCGGCAGTGTCGTCTTAAACGCTCGTTTCCTTGGGGAAATCGTCAAGAAGCTTCCAACGAATGAAGTGACGCTCGAAGTGTCACCGAACTTTATGACGCGTATCGAATCAGGACAAGCCGAGTTTCACTTGAACGGCCTTGATCCTGACGAATACCCGCGCCTCCCGGAGCTCGCAAGTGACCGCCGCTTCTATTTGCCGGCTGATTTGTTGAAGACGATCATTCGCCAAACGAGCTTCGCCGTTTCATCACAAGAAACACGACCAGTTTTGACGGGTGTGAATTTCTCCGCTGAAAAAGGGTTCCTCACATGTGTCGCGACGGATAGTCACCGCTTGGCACTTCGCCGTGCCCGTTTCGAGACGGATAATGATTTGACGTTCCAAAACGTTGTCGTCCCAGGACGCTCGCTTAACGAACTAGCCAAGTTGCTCGATCGTGAAGAGTTGCCGATCGAGATCGTCTTGACGGATCAACAAATCTTATTCCGCATGAAAAACATCTCATTCTTCTCGCGTCTGTTGGACGGTGCATATCCAGACACGTCACGCTTGATCCCGGAAGAATATCGAACTGCAGTCCGTCTGAACGCGAAAGACTTCTTACAGGCGATTGATCGCGCGTCACTGCTCGCACGGGCTGATCGCAATAACGTTATCAAGTTTGTTGCCGAAGAAGCGACGACGGTTGAAGTGAGCTCGCATTCCCCGGAAGTCGGAAAAGTGTCCGAGCGTGTCAGCATTTTATCGCTTGAAGGGGAAGAACTTAAAATCTCGTTCAACTCGAAATTCGTCATGGACGCACTCCGCGCCCTTGATGCTTCTGAGATCGAGATTCAATTCACCGGTTCAATGCGTCCGTTTATTTTACGCCCGGTCGAACAAGATAGTGTCCTCCAGTTGATTTTGCCAGTTCGCACATCGTGACCGTGACGAACCGGATTGGGGATGATAAGGTACTTTGCCTTATCATCCCCGTTTTTGCCTTATTCGACGTTTTTCGATAAACTAATAAGTATGGCGATTTTTTGTAATTAGTATGAAAGAAAGGGAGTGACGACATGAACAAAGTGTCGATTACAACCGAGTATGTAACACTCGGACAATTTTTGAAGTTAGCGGATATCATCTCGAGCGGAGGCCAAGCAAAGTTTTTCTTGGAAGACGTGCAAATTAAAGTGAACGGCGAAGTGGATCAACGTCGCGGGCGTAAGCTCCGTGACGGAGATAAGATCGAAGTCGAAGGCTTCGGAGATTTCCAAATCGAGGGCAACTAACGTGCGTTTAATGTCGATCCGATTGCAAAACTACCGCAACTACGAAACCCTCGAGCTGGATTTTTCAGATCAGACGAACGTTCTCATCGGTGAGAACGCCCAAGGGAAAACGAATCTGCTCGAATCGATTTACGTACTTGCACTGGCCAAATCGCATCGGACGACACAAGATCGTGAGTTGATCGGATGGGAGTCCGATTCCGCATTCATCGAGGGTCGGATCCATAAACGGACAGGTGAGACGGTACAGTCGCTCACGTTCTCCTCAAAAGGCAAAAAAGCGAAGCTGAATCATCTAGAGCAACGACGACTTAGCGATTACGTCGGTGCATTTAATGTCGTTTTGTTTGCTCCGGAAGACCTTGCCATCGTTAAAGGTAGCCCGCAAGGCCGAAGACGATTTTTAGATATGGAAATCGGTCAAGTCAGCCCGGTGTATCTGCATGACTTGAATCAATACTTAAAAACGTTGAAGCAGCGGAACGCCCTGTTAAAGCAGTTATCGATTAAAGGCGGGGATGAGACATTACTCGAAGTCCTAACCGATCAGTTGATTGAAGTCGCTGTGAAAATCGTTTCAAGACGGCACCACTTTATCGATCAACTCGAAAAATGGGCGGGACCGATTCATGCGGGCATCACGCGAAACCTAGAGACGCTGACGATTCAGTACGTATCGGACACGTTCCAAAAAGAACGTCACACGAAAGAACAGATGTTTGAAACGTATCGACAAAAGTTTGATAAAATAAGAGAGAACGAACGAAGACGAGGGGTGACTTTGTTCGGTCCTCATCGCGACGACTTCGAATTGTACGTGAACGATCGAAACGTCCAAACGTTCGGTTCACAAGGTCAGCAACGCACGGCGGCCTTGTCTTTAAAACTAGCGGAGATTGAACTGATTCATGAAGAAGTCGGGGAGTACCCGCTCTTATTGTTAGACGACGTTTTGTCAGAACTCGATGACCATCGCCAAACCCATCTGCTCGACACGATGGGGAAAAAAGTTCAAACCATCCTTACGACGACGAATATCGATGGAATTGCCCATGAAACGATTCAGCAAGCCAAAGTGTTTCACGTGAAACAAGGAGAAGTTGAATCCGAATCTGTATAAACGTAGAACCAATCAAGACGAACACCAATTCATGTATAGTAGGTGAACAAAACCGATGAGTAACGAAAACGAAAAACAAATGCAAGACTACGGTGCCGATCAGATTCAAGTACTTGAAGGTTTAGAAGCAGTCCGTAAGCGCCCTGGGATGTATATCGGTTCAACGAGTTCGCGAGGTCTCCACCACTTGGTGTGGGAAATCGTCGATAACTCGATCGATGAAGCGCTCGCTGGTCATTGTGAAACAATCACTGTGACGGTAGAACCAGGGAATTCGATTGTTGTCGAGGACGACGGTCGAGGGATCCCGGTCGATATCCAGAAGAAGACGGGACGTCCAGCCGTTGAGGTCATTTTTACCGTCCTCCACGCGGGCGGTAAGTTCGGCGGCGGCGGATACAAAGTGTCCGGCGGTTTACACGGTGTTGGTGCATCCGTCGTCAACGCCTTGTCGACGAAGTTAGAAGTGTTCGTCCGTCGAAACGGAAACGTCTATTACCAATCGTTCAAACGCGGTGTTCCGCAAGGCGAATTAGAAATTGTCGGAACGACCGACAAGACAGGGACGACGGTCCGTTTCTTCCCGGATGGCGACATCTTCGAAGAGACGCTCGAGTATGATTTCGATTTGCTAGCGACACGTCTTCGTGAACTTGCGTTCTTGAACAAAGGGTTGCGCATCATTGCCAAAGATGAACGTGGCGACGAGACGATCGAGCGAAACTATCATTACGAGGGTGGAATCAAGTCGTACGTCGAGCACTTGAACCGCTCGAAGTCATCGATTCATGAAGAACCGGTTTACGTTCACGGGACGAAAGACGGAATTGAAGTCGAGATTGCCCTTCAGTACAACGAAGGGTTCGCGAGCAACATTTACTCGTTCACGAACAACATCCCGACCCATGAAGGTGGGACGCACGAGACCGGCTTTAAGACGGCTCTTACGCGGTCAATCAATGACTACGCGAAGCGCTTCGGATTGATGAAAGAAGCCGACGGCAGCTTGTCAGGTGATGACGTCCGTGAAGGATTGACGGCAATCGTATCGGTCAAACACCCATCGCCGCAGTTCGAAGGACAGACGAAGACGAAGCTCGGTAACGCCGACGCGCGTACAGCCACAGACTCACTTTTCACGGATACGTTCGAGCAGTTCTTGCTTGAAAACCCGTCGGTCGGTCGATTGATCGTCGACAAAGGATTGATGGCAGCTCGCGCCCGTCTCGCGGCGAAACGCGCCCGTGAGATGACGCGACGCAAAGGCATCCTCGAAGTCAGTTCATTGCCAGGGAAATTGGCGGACTGTTCGTCGAAAGATGCATCGAAGTCTGAACTGTATATCGTTGAGGGTGACTCGGCCGGTGGTTCGGCGAAGTCTGGTCGTGACCGTCACTTCCAAGCAATCCTGCCGATCCGCGGTAAGATCATCAACGTCGAAAAGGCACGTCTCGATAAAATCTTGGGGAACCAGGAAGTTCGGACGATTATCACGGCACTCGGTACCGGGATTGCAGAAGAATTCGACTTATCGAAAGCACGTTACCATAAACTGATCATCATGACCGATGCCGACGTCGATGGTGCCCACATCCGGACACTCCTCTTGACGTTCTTCTATCGGTACATGCGTCCGCTCATCGAGAGCGGCTACGTATATATCGCCCAACCGCCGCTTTACGGTGTGAAGCACGGAAAAGAAATCGTATACGTTCAAAACGATCGCGAATTGCAGGAAGCGATTAAGCGCCTTCCTGAAAATGCACGATATAGCGTCCAGCGTTACAAAGGTCTTGGTGAGATGGACCCGGAGCAATTGTGGAGTACGACGATGAACCCAGAATCGCGCTCGATGCTGCGGGTTGACCTTCAAGATGCCATCGAGGCGGATGAAATCTTTGAGACGCTCATGGGAGACAATGTCGAGCCGCGTCGCGACTTTATCCAGTCACATGCGCACTACGTGAAAAACCTCGATATTTAAACAGAAGGGTAGGCAATAACGAATGGCAGAACAAGAAAATATCAAGGATATAAATATTAGCCAAGAGATGCGGACGTCGTTCATGGACTATGCGATGAGCGTTATCGTGTCACGTGCCCTTCCGGACGTACGAGACGGTTTAAAGCCGGTCCACCGCCGTATTCTCTATGCAATGAACGAACTCGGTATTCGGGCTGATAAGCCGCATAAGAAATCGGCACGTGTCGTCGGTGACGTGATCGGTAAGTATCACCCGCACGGTGATTCAGCCGTGTACGAGACGATGGTGCGCATGGCTCAAGACTTCAGCTATCGTTATGAACTCGTCGACGGACACGGCAACTTCGGATCTGTCGATGGGGACTCTGCGGCCGCGATGCGTTACACGGAAGCCCGGATGTCTAAAATTGCGATGGAACTCGTGCGCGACATCGGTAAAAATACGATTGATTACCAAGCGAACTTTGATGGGGAAGAGAAAGAGCCTGTCGTTTTACCGGCACGTTTTCCAAACTTTCTCGTCAACGGGACGAGTGGGATCGCCGTCGGGATGGCGACGAACGTACCACCACATAACTTGAACGAAGTAATCGACGGTGTGCTCGCACTTACGCACAATCCTGACATCACCATCGCTGAGTTGATGCAACACATTCCTGGTCCGGATTTCCCGACATCAGGAGAAATCTTAGGTCGGAGCGGCATCCGTCGCGCCTATGAAACAGGCCGTGGTTCGATCACGATGCGTGCCAAAGCAGAGATTGAAGTGTTGAAAAATGGTCGCGAACGTATTCTCGTCCATGAAATTCCTTACCAAGTGAACAAAGCGCGTCTTGTTGAGAAGATTGCAGACTTAGTTCGGGATAAGAAAATTGAAGGCATCACTGACTTACGCGATGAATCCGACCGGAACGGCATGCGTGTCGTCATCGAAGTTCGACGCGATGCGAATGCGAGTGTCATTTTGAACAACTTGTACAAGCAGACGCCAATGCAGACGACGTTCGGTGTCAACATGCTCGCCCTCGTCGGTGGACGCCCGAAGACACTTAACATCAAACAAGCGATTTACTACTACATCGAACACCAAAAAGAAGTCGTACGTCGACGGACACAGTTCGACCTTGATAAAGCAGAGGCGCGTGCGCATATTCTCGAAGGATTACGCGTCGCTCTCGATCACCTCGATGAAGTCATCGCACTCATCCGGAGCACACGCACTGGAGATGAGGCACGTGAGAAGTTGATTGCCCGTTTTGGACTTTCGACGGATCAAACGCAAGCGATTCTTGATATGCGACTTCAACGATTGACAGGGTTGGAACGGGAGAAAATCGAAGGTGAGTATCGTGAAGTTCAAGCGCTGATCGAAGAACTCCGTGCCATTCTCGGCGATGAAGAGCTTCTTCTCGATATCATCCGCAACGAACTGACTGAAATCAAAGAACGTTACGGTGATGCTCGTCGTACCGTGATTCGCACAGATATCGTCGAGCTCGAGGATGAGGACTTGATTCCGGTTCGTGACATGATGATCACGCTCACGAGCGAAGGCTATATCAAATCAATTCCGACCGACTCGTATCGGACGCAACGACGTGGTGGTCGTGGGAAACAAGGAATGGGGACGAACGATGAAGACTTCGTGCTTCGTCTGTTATCGGC